>NZ_JBGSQY010000001.1:0-299459 GCF_041737835.1 Bythopirellula sp.
CCCTGAAAGACGATCAGGTTGATAGGTCGGATGTGTAAGTGCAGTAATGCATTCAGCTAACCGATACTAATGGACGAACGCTTGGCCGCATTTATTCAACGCTCTCAGAGAATCGATCTGAGGACAAAGGTAAATTGCGGACTTGGGTTACAAACCCTTTTGAAGGGTAAATAAAGAAGCTTCGGCTTCCTTTTGGAATCTGCAATTCCGCAATTTCAACCGCTCTTACGATTCAACACCAAATTCAAGGGTGTGGTGCTTACCAGTGCCACATTCTTCTTTGGCGACCATACCGCCTGGTGGATACACCTGTTCCCATTCCGAACACAGTAGTTAAGCACCTCGGGCCGATGATAGTGAGTGTACTCGCGAAAGTAGGTATCGCCAATTTATAGACCCTCTGTCGGGACATCCCGGCAGAGGGTTTTTTTATGGACTCCCGCTTACAGTGGGGGTATCCTAAAAATTCAGTGGGCGATCCTGAGAAATTCATTTCTTGTGCTGCAGGTTTTGCCTAGCCTCGCAAGTTTCGGAGTTTGGCGCATGCGACTATTCACGTTTGCAATCTCAATTGCATTTCTACTTACGAGTCAGTCATTTAGCCAAGTTGTTATTAATTCGCCTCCGACTGTTATTCCCTTTCAAGGTTCTTATCCCATTGAAGACGGAACGATTTTAAACGCATACGAAGGCGCGGAAATTCATGCCAGACTTGGCATACAAGATGGTACTCTCAATTTGCTTGGAGCCGATCTCAGTCAAGGTGTTACTGCGAACAGCGGAGCTACTATTAACATCTACGATGGCAACATTAGTGCCTTCTCCGATTTCTTGATGAGTACAGGGTCAACTACAACCATGCGCGGGGGGCGATTTAGCCGGACACTCTTAAAGCAATTAGACGCCACGTTGATTATGGAAGGCGTTGACTTTGCTCTCAACGGGATTCCAATACCAGGTCTTGCATCACTCGGCGATGAAATTTCGATAGCAATTCCGGATGACACACTTTTCTCGGGTGTGTTTGCTAATGGCGCTCCATTCACATTTACGAGAAATGGGTCTTCTGGTGATCGGTTCTATGGCGAAGTTATTCTCCGCCAGACGTCCCTTCCCGCGTTTAATTCTGTCGTAAATGTGCCGGCTGACACTATGCCTACTGGGGTGCTATTTGGCCAAACGCTTAATGTGTCTACGGGTGCCAAGTTGCCCGAGGCGATGAACGCGGCACCTGGCAGTCGGGTAAATTTTGAGGGTGGAGATGCTGGTTTATTCGAGCTCAATGGGGCACGGGCCGATGTCAACTCTGGTAATGTTTGGAATTTACGTGCTTACGCCACCTCTACTATTCATATTAACGGTGGCATGACCTCACAGATTTCTGCAGGCGACGATTCAACTGTTGTCGTGAACGGTGGCACGATTGGAACGCTCAATGTAGCTCCCAATAATGATGTTCGAGTTAACGGAGGAGTTGTTGAACGGCTCAGATTTTTGCGATCGGGGGCGACGGCCATAATGCATGATGGCGTGATCACTGAACAGGTAACTCTAGTCGGTGGATCGAAGTTCCATATTCTTGGAGGTACTATTGAGCGATCTTTGAATATTCCATCAGGTGCGGAAGTTATTCTTAGTGGTGGCTTGGTCGCCCAAAACGAAAGCGCCTCCATCAATGCTTCTCCTGGCGCTGAGCTTTCACTTCGGGGTCGGCAATTTACACTCGGAGGTCAACCGATTCTGGGACTGAGCCAGCCCGGTGACTCGATCATACTCTCTGATAGACCAGATCAAATGCTCGACGCAGTCCTCGCCGATGGCTCACCATTAAGCCTTTACGTGGGCACTATTTTTCCGCCTCAGCAATTTCCTATACGCGACCGTATTTCTTCTCTCAGCATCCTCAGATTAACATTGATCCCAGAACCAACAACTCTATGCTTGGCCATTATTGGAATCATGTTCAGTAAATTGGGCCGTTGTCGATATGGCGCCTGTTCCCATTCCGAACACAGTAGTTAAGCACCTCGGGCCGATGATAGTGAGTGGCCACAAGTTTAAGGAATGGGCAAAAGAAAGTACCGCCAATTTCAGCTTTGTCTGATTTGCTGCCCCCCTCTGTCGGGACAGCCTGGCAGAGATTTTTGTTATGACAGTCGCTTCTTATTTCCTTTGATCTCGCCCACAATTGTGGCTGTGATGCTCTCCCTCTACTACGAACAATTCGCCGGACCACTCAAGCTCGGTCATTTGCCTAGTCCTGTTCCCGCGGACGATGGCGTCGTCATTGAAGTCCGTGCGTGCGGCGTTTGCCGCAGCGATTGGCATGGTTGGCAGGGGCATGATGCGGATATCAAGTCGCTGCCGCATGTGCCGGGACATGAATTCGCGGGCATCGTTGCCGAGGTGGGCAACTCGGTTCGGCATTGGCAAGTTGGCGATCGTGTGACGATTCCGTTCGTGGCCGGCTGCGGGCATTGCCCCGAATGCGAGTCGGGTAACCAACAGGTTTGCGACAATCAGTTTCAGCCGGGCTTCACCGCTTGGGGAGCCTTTGCCGAGCGCGTGGCAGTTCGCTATGCGGATGGCAATCTCGTGCGACTCCCCGAGGAACTCGATTTTGTCTCGGCCGCGAGTTTGGGTTGCCGGGTGAGCACGGCTTATCGAGCCGTCGTGTTGCAAGGCAAATTGCAGCCGGAGCAATGGGTGGCCGTGCATGGTTGCGGTGGGCTAGGTCTGTCGGCCATCATGATCGCGGTCGCTCTTGGTGCCCGTGTGATTGGCATCGATATCCACCCTGTCGCGCTCGAATTGGCGAAATCGTTGGGAGCGACGGCCGTGATCGATGCTTCAAAAGCTAACGAAGTTCCCCAACAGATCCACGAATTGACGGGACGGGGTGCCGATCTTTCGCTGGATACGCTCGGCAGCCAGATCACCTGTGCGAATTCGATCCGCTGTTTACGCAAGCGCGGCCGGCACGTACAAGTGGGACTACTGGTGGGCGACGATGCCTCGCCGCGCGTGCCGTTGGAACTGGCATTGTCGCGTGAGCTGGAAATCGTCGGCAGCCACGGTTTGCAGGCGTCGTACTATCCGGAATTGTTTCGACTGATCACAGCAGGAAAGCTCGATCCCGCGCGGCTGATTCGCCGCACGGTCTCACTGGCAGAAATTCCCACCGTGCTCGCCGAAATGAGCACTTTCACTGGCGTCGGTATGGCCATTGTTGATCGTTTCGACAAATTACGGCAGCCGATTCGTCGCGTTTGATCATCGATGTTTCCTCTCATTATCGAGGATCACGCATGCTACTAGTCATTAGTTGGCAGCCCATTGAAGCAATGTGACAATATCATGGCCATGTGCAATCTCATCATTCATAGGCGTGATTCCATAATTTAGGCCTCTCTGAGTGGGTAAAACTTCCCATTTTGTAGCCGACTGACATGTCAGTATGCACTATGAGGCACACATCGTAATGCTCATAGTGGCCAATACTTACGGTGAATTGGCCTCCAGTGGTGCGAATCTCCATGAGATTGATGGCTTCTTCGACTCGAAAGTTTCGCAGATTTTTCACGTACTTTTGACGGGGATTGGTATCCTAATAGTCGGCGGGCTACGTTTATTGCAACGTCTGTAGGGCAAAACTAGTCTGCCGCTTTTCAACTTATCTTCAATGATTGTCGGAGGGTCTAATGCAACGAGTCACTTCTTTGATAGCCATAGCGGCACTTCTTTTCTGCTCAGTCCAAGGATCAGCGCAAACAGCTGTTTTCGACTTCGAAGATGGAACCGATCAAGGTTTCGGCACAGGCTTTGGGAATGATGGTTCGGCCTCTTTTCCAATTGTCAATATTGGCGGCAGCTTACGCATGGAAGTAACAGACAACGCCTCGTTCCAGCAGGCGGGGCGCGAAACGAGCAATCCAGCCGATCCGTGGTATGTGGCGCTGCAGGCGGCTGCCGCCAACGAATCACTCGCTACGTTCAGCTACGATTGGTACATCGATACCTCGCTGGCTCCCGGCACCAATGGCACGTTCCTGCAACTCGGCTCCTATATCAATTCGGGCAGTGGTTACTATGCACAGAACTTTCCGGGTGCCGGAAAGGAAGTTGAACTGGATGGCACACAACTCGCCAGCGGTCAGGTTTTCTCCGGTACTGTCTCATTTACCTTCGCCTCAGTGGGATATGACATTCCGGCCGCGGACACCTTCTTCCGGCCTGGGGTCATCTCCAATGGGGATGGCACCGGCGTGAAGATTTACTACGACAACATCCGGATTTCTGTTGTTCCGGAGCCGGTTTCTCTGGCCCTGTTGGCTCTGTCAGTGCCAGCGTTGTTGGTCCGTCGACGTGGATCGTGAAACGATTCCTTTGAAGGATTCGTAAAATCATTCTTTGCCTCCTGTCGGGACACCCCGGCAGGAGGTTTTTTTGTTTAAGTCTGCAATGCCAGCACGATTCTTGATCTTCTCTGGCTTGAGCCAAATCGCTACGATTCCCGGCCGCGCGGTAACCTGTTCTCTGACCCCCGACCTCTGAACTCTTCCTTTCATGGCCCTCAATCCGCTCGCTCCGATTACGGATTATCAGTCGACGTTGAACCGGCTTTTCTGGTTCACGACGGCGGCTGCGCTGGGGGCGGTGTGGCTGTTGCGGCACTATTTGCCAGCCGTTGAAGCGGCGTTGAGCCGGGTCGATTTCGAGTTGCAGACCGGGGCGGGAAAGTTGCTGCCCATGCCCGGCGGATATTTGATCCCCGCCGTTGCGGTGGGGTTGATGTCGCGGATCTTTCGCATTCACAGCCAGATAGGTCATTGGCTAGGGATACGTGAGCGGTTCGAGATCGACGTGATTCTCAAGGAACTCGCCGAGCGGGTGGGGGTCGACGTCGATTTGATCTCCGAAGAACAATGGGTGGAACAGCGTTACGATCTGATGCGGAACGGCTTCTATCATTTTGCCAACACACGTTCCCCGCAAATCGATGAGCATCTCATATTGCAAGCTCTCGATTTGTGGTCTTGGTTTTGGATTGTGTTGGAAGCGGCATTCGTCTTTGTTGTAACAGGCTTGGTGCTCGTTGCCCTGCAAGTTCACGAACCGGGCTTGATGACGTTTGGTGGCGCGCTGATGCTGGCCGTGATCGGCCTGCCGGCGATACGTTTTCAATGCAAGATTTACGCGATCGCGCAAGTCCGCGCGATATTGGCTGACCCCGTGCGCGAAGCCATGGTTCGCGAAGTCTTTGCTTCTCTGGGTGCCAAGTCAATTCCTCGCCGCCGCGCGGCTTGAACGATTCTTTATTTGTTCAACTTTGGTTGACGCGGCCTTCATGAAATTTTCATGCTTGGCTCATTCCCCAAGCGGCGGCGATTTTGTAAATTAACGTCAGCCAAGCAAGAGGCGGTTTGGCAAGTTTATTTGGCAAGCGTCAGCAGGGAAGCGGGAAGAAACGTCGTGAGCGTAACGAAGCAGAGAAAAGACTCTTTATTTGTCGGCAAACTAGATTCAATCGGCGTGGCTAAATGCGCGGTGGGCCGCTGCGTGGTGGCTACCAAGACCATTCGTGCCAAAGCACCCGTGGGTCGCGTGACCGGCAAAGTCATTCAGGATGCCGAGTATGGCTCGTCCTATTGCATGGACTTGAGCGACGGCACGACTCTCGAACCAGCCGCACCGTTTCGCTTTCTGAATCATGCCTGCGAGCCTAACTGCGAGTTGGTACTCTGGAAAGTTCCCAAGACGGGGAAAAAATATTCCCTGGAGATTTGGGTCCATACGCTTAGAAAAATCAACGAAGGTGAAGAGCTGACCATCGACTACGGCTGGACCGCCGACATGGCCATTCCATGTCAGTGCGATTCTCCCAACTGCCGCGAATGGGTAGTCGCTGAGGAAGAACTTCATCTGATTAAGAAACGCCGCCGCAAGACGCCGAAATAGTTTCGTTGCGGCTAATTGCATTCTGCTCGCGCGGACCTCATAATTGCGGCGGGTTGTCTTTTCATTACACCGTCGACTTATGGGAGCATGTCATGCGCCAGCGTAGCGGGGCCATCAATCCGGCTCAACTCGTGATCTTTGCGGGGATGGCGATTCTTTGCGTGGTCTTGCTCGCCAACGCCTACAAGTTTTTTGTGCCGTCGGCTTACACAATCGACAAGACCGACGTTGTTGAAGCGCTAGAAGTGATGAAGGGGGTATCGCCGCTGCGTAAGAATGGCGTGCCGCTCGCGCAAGCGGAGTCGCTACGTGGTGGCGGCAGCTCGCGGTTGGTGGTGACTCACCCCGCGTTGGATGGCGCCTTTGAACTTGCCACGGGGAAAGTGAGCCATGGTTTTGTCGCCGGCAAATTGCCGCTCGATAAGATGCTGCATTTGGCCGTTAATGCGAACGAGATCGTTGTTACATGCGATGGGCAACCCGTGCAGGCCGTGCTGCTTGTCCCGCGGACGGAAACTAATCCGCTACGGGTCGATGCCGTTTCGCCCGATCCCGAAGTCGACATTGTTTCCACGTTGTTTACCAATCAAACATTGCTGCCCGCTCCCGCGGGAAAGACAACTCCCGGCAAGTTTGTGAGCAACAACGGCATGTCGGTCGACACGGGCCTGGATATGGGAAAGACCGGTGCGGTGAGCTTGGGCGAAGCCTTGGAACTCGCGTTCACGATTGATCCACTATCTAGCGCGTGGGTGGAAATGCCGCGAACCGTGCGGCTGCAGCATACCGCCGTGGGTTCCGAAGATCTGCTCTTGGGGATTCTGATCCCACGCACTACGCCTGGCACGGGTCCGTATAAAGTGACGATGTTCGGCGAAGAAGTGGCGTCGATTCCGCGGAAGTAGCAGATATTTAATAGCCGACTGCCGTTCACAATTTACTTATGAGCAAAGGTAAATTTGCCTTATCAGGCCGCAAATATCGACTCGAAGGGGATTGCTCCGCGGCACGCCGATTGCCCGGTGATTAGACTAGAAGTGGTACAATTGAGTGACCTTGCTTGTAGTCAAATTACGCAAGATTCGGCGATATGGATTCAAACGTATTTATCGAACTTGGCGTTGCTCTCGGCCTTGGTCTATTGGTCGGGATGCAACGCGAATGGAAGGATTCCGGTGTCGCGGGAGTTCGTACATTTACGCTCATCACCCTGCTGGGTGGTCTGCTGAGCAATCTCGATGAAGGTGTAGCCCCTTGGGCCATCGCGGCGGGGATGCTCGCCGTTGCTGCATTGTTGGTACTCGCCAATCTGGCCAAGCTCAAGGGCGGCGAAACACATTTGGGCCTGACGACCGAAGCCGCCGCGCTGCTGATGTATGGCGTTGGCGCAGCGGCTGGCCAAGGTCTGATCGTGCCAGCCGTCGTTGTCGGGGGCGCCACCGCGGTGCTGTTGCACTGGAAACAGCCAATCCATTCGTTCATCGATTCGATGGGCGAGAGCGATTTGAAAGGTGTCGTGCAGCTTGCCCTGATTGGGCTCGTTATTCTGCCGATCCTACCTGACGAAACTTACGGTCCTTATGATGTCCTGAATCCTTTTCGCATCTGGCGGATGGTGGTGCTGATAGTCGGGATCAGCATGTGTGCGTACGTCGTTCAACGGATGATGGGCGAGCGAATTGGCGCGATTCTGGGTGGCCTGTTGGGCGGATTGATTTCCAGCACCGCGACGACCGTCAGTTATGCACGCCGTACGGCCAGTCAAAATGATACGGCGTGGCTGGGGGCACTCGTCATCATGTTGGCGAGCACCGTCGTCAATGCGCGAGCTTTGTTTGAAATTGGCGTCGTGGCCCCCCAACTTATATCCCATGTGTTGCCGCCTCTCGCGATTTTGGCTGTAGTGATGAGCGTCATCTGTGGAGCCTTGTACTACTTCGCGCGAGGTCAAACGATTGAGGAATCAACCAACGAAAACCCAGCCCAATTGAAAGCTGCGATCGCGTTTGGGTTGCTCTATGCGGCCATTCTTTTCATCGTGGCCATGGTCCGCGACCAATTCGGTGACCGCGCGCTGTATGCTGTTGCCGTCGTTTCAGGTCTCACCGACATGGATGCGATCACGCTTTCCACGGCTGAAATGTATCGCGAAGATCGCATCGATGGCTCGACAAGCTGGCGAATCATTTTGATCGCGATGCTCGCCAATTTGGTTTTCAAGGCGGGCGCCGTGGCGATGCTTGGTTCGCGCAAGCTCACGTGGTTGATTGTTGTCGTGTTCGGCATCACACTCGGAGCGGGCGTCGCCCTACTTCTCGTATGGCCCGATTGGACCATCGAAGCTTTTGGGAACGCACAACCCAAAACATAGCGTAGGTATCCGTCATAATCCGTACACATGGATCAGACCTGTTTGCGCAATGCACGGACGGTCCCCGAGTCGAAGCTATGCTTAAGGAGCCAGAATCACTTAAGGAATGCCACCCATGTCATACGCACAAGATTGGAAAGCACTTTTTACTGATTGGCCCGCGGGGATTCCCAGTCGTGGGATCGTGACCAACTCATTGAACGAGCAGATGCCGTTCAAAGGTTTTATGGTCAAAGGTGACATGCTGTTCCTCGAGCGGACTAACCCCGATGCGATGGGGGGCCGGTTCATTTTTTTGAACTTTGGCGGTATCGACTCGGTGAAGCTCATTGATCCCGTCAAGGAATCCGACATAGCGGCCGCTGGGTTCACAGGTAAGTTCGCGAAGTAAGGCTCTCGCTGATTTAGGTCCGTCGGCGTCCTGCTGGCGGCAACACAAATCGTCCTCGTCGTCCGCAATAAACTGCTAGCAGTCGAGACTCTCGGTCCTGGATGCTGGCAATTGGTTCAGTCAGGCTGATCCTGTGATAAAAATGTATGATTTTCAGCCGGAAATTAACACAATCGAGTGCTTTTTCTCCTGAATCGGCATTGCCAAGGTCCGCCAAATTGTTTTGAATCTGGGCCACGCTTTGACTTAACTTTCCATCAGGGAAGCTAGCCAGGGAAGGACCCCTTGCCATGGAACGGCCACAAAGAATGTTTGTTGGAATACTGCCTAAATTTTTCCGCCTGCTTGGTCAGTCGGCTCTGATTGGTGCTTGCTTGTGTACAAGCTTGACCTTTGCCCAGCAACAAGTTGCCTCGCTCACGCCGCGGACAACGGAAAAGCGAGTCATTGGCCCCACAACGATCGTGGAAGAGGCCAATAGCGAGCTCGCCTTCAAAGCCCGCGTCGATACGGGGGCGACCACCACGTCGCTGCACGTGGAAGAGTGGGCCATCGAAAATGAGTCGAAGGTCATGGCCGAGAACATCGGCAAGAAGATTCGTTTCCGCATGAAGAACCATCGCGGTGAATCGCAGTGGATGGAAACCCAGATCGAAGAGATCGCGCTCGTGAAAACGGCCGCTCACCAGGAAGAGCGCTATAAGGTCCTGCTGACGATCTGCTGGAAAGACATGAAGAAGCAGGTGATGGTCACTCTGAATGACCGTTCCCACATGGAATATCCGATGCTTTTGGGCCGGAATTTTCTCGAAGGGGATTTCGTCGTCGACGTAGATCTCTACAAGAAGCCAAAGCCCGAAGTCGCACCGATTGAAGAAGCTTCCGCTGCCGGGGATAAATAAATCCCCGGCGCAAGCCGCTTAGTCGCACAACGTCATGTTGTGGCACATTGGCTAGCGACTACATTCCCGAACGCGGGTGGCTATTGCTGCGTTGGCCCATGTAAGTCGTGGGACGCGAAGCTTTGTGACTCTTGCGAGTAAAGCCTCTGCGCTTTTTCCATTTTCTGCGGCCTTGAGCGCCGTCGTCGGGTGTACGGCTTTCATCCGATTCCAACTCGGACCATTTCGCGCGATCCATGACACAACTCCCCTCAGCAAGATCGATTGGATTAATCGCAACTCGCACGAGCGACGTAACACATCCTCGGTTACTGGGGCGCTATTGTGATGAAATCGTGAAAATCCGGCAAGAGAATTGTTAATAGCCATTCTTGTCCTGGGCATTCACCCCATAAATACTGGCGTAAGCTCCAGCTCGTAGAGAGTCGTTTGACTTGACACTGGAGAATTGGGGTAAAATTGGCGGTTCCGCGATGGGCTCTCAATTTGCTACTCTGATACTGGAATTCCAATGGCTACTGTAAGCCGACTCGCGATTTTTGTCCTGAAAGTTTTCCATGCCCAATCGACTTGCCGACGAAACTAGTCCCTACCTGCTTCAACATCAGAATAACCCGGTGGACTGGTACCCCTGGGACACGGAAGCCTTGGAACGGTCCCGCAACGAAGACTTGCCGATTTTCCTCTCGATTGGCTACTCGGCGTGCCATTGGTGCCACGTCATGGAGCACGAAAGTTTCGAGAGCGCGGCGATTGCCGAGGAGCTGAACAAGCATTTTGTCTGCATTAAGGTCGACCGCGAGGAACGGCCTGATCTCGATCAGATTTATATGAATGCCGTGCAGGTTTTGACGGGGCGGGGTGGCTGGCCGATGAGCGTGTTTCTCACGCCCGACTTAAAGCCGTTTTATGGGGGCACGTATTGGCCGCCGGAACCACGGCACGGCATGCCTGGTTTCGACCAAGTAATTACCGCGGTTGCCAAGGCATGGAACGAAAATCGCGAAGGGGTTCTGGAAACTTCCGAGCGGCTTACCGAGGAACTTGCCCAGGTTTCGCAACAAGGCAAAGCACCGGGCGAATTGTCAGCGGCCTTAGTTCGCAACGCGGTGAGCCATTTTCGGCAAACCTACGATCGTACTTACGGTGGATTTGGCGGCGCACCAAAGTTCCCCGCACCGATGTCGTTGCGGCTGTTGATGCGTTATTGGCATCGGCATAAAGATCAATTCGCGCTCGACATGGTGACTGGCACGCTCGACCGGATGGCGGCGGGGGGGATTTATGACCATCTCGGTGGCGGGTTTGCTCGGTATTCCGTCGATGCCCGGTGGCTTGTGCCGCACTTCGAGAAGATGCTTTACGACAACTCCCTGCTGGCGATTGCGTATGTCGAAGCCTTCCAAATCACCGGCAACCAAGAGTATGCCCGCGTGATTCGCGAGACGCTTGATTATGTGCTGCGTGACATGACCAACCCTGCCGGAGGATTTTACAGCACTGAAGATGCCGACAGCGAAGGGGTCGAAGGGAAGTTTTACGTTTGGACACCCGAGCAATTGGTCGAAGTGCTGGGCCAAGCCAAAGCGGAGACTTTTGCCAAAGTCTATGACGTCACCGAGCATGGCAACTTTGAAGAGGCGAGCATTCTCAACTTGCCCAAAACGATCGCCCAACAAGCTCAGCCACTTGGACGCGAGGAGGAATCATTACGCCGAGAATTGGCCGAGAGCCGACAGAAATTGTTTAAGGCACGTGAGCAGCGAATTCATCCTCATAAAGATGACAAAGTCATCACGGCTTGGAACGGGTTGATGATCGAAGCCCTGGCGGTGGCAGGTGTGGTGCTTGGAGAAAGCCGCTATCTCGATGCGGCGCGTCAGGCCGTGGTGTTCATCGACGAGAAATTGCGGCGAAAAGACGGACGTTTGCTGCACACTTGGCGAAACGGTGCGGCAAAATACGATGGTTTCTTGGATGATTACTCCTATCTCGCTTGTGGCTTAATTACTCTGTACGAAGCAACCGGAGAAGCGAAATATTTGTCCCAGGCGATTGCGGATATGGAAGCCGTCCTCGCGCGGTTTTCCGATGCAGGGCAGGGGGGCTTCTTCTACACGGCCGACGATCAGGATGCCTTACTCGTCCGCAACAAGGAATTTGCCGACAATGCCGTACCCAGCGGCAATGCCATGGCGGCGCTTGCGTTGGTGAAGCTCGCGAAACTGACGGGCGAAGAGCGTTATTTGACCGCGGCAGAAAAAACGATGCAGGCCAGCGCTGAAATTATGCAGCGTTATCCCTCGGCGGCCGCGCAAATGTTACAAGCGGTCGACTTTCTGTTGGGGCCAACCTATGAGTTGGTGTTTGCCAGCGATCAGGGGCCAGAAGCTCGTGATGTTCTCGCTGAGCTTCAGCAACAATTTCTGCCGAACAAAGTGCTCGCGTTTGCGGGCGATTCCTTACCCGCACTCACAGGTTTGCTTGAAGGCAAACAAATCTCTGCCGCTGAACCAACACTCTACATTTGCGAAGGCTTTACCTGTCAGGCGCCCGCTCATGGCCGCGAGGAAATCCAAGAGCGCTTGACCACCGCGATGCAGAGTTAATTAAAGTTCTCGGACACGCAAGTTCCGAAACTTGTAGACTGCATCTTTTTCGCCATGATGCTGGATACCAACCGGGCCGCGGGCGTCGAGGTCGTCGTTAATGTCGCTGATCAGCACGTCGTTGACTTCAACCTTGAGCGAATCTCCCTGGCAAGTGATCCGATAGCGATTCCAATCGTCGCGCTTGAGGGCTCCGGCGATTTCGGGTTTCTTAAAAAACTCGTGCGATTCTTTCTCGTGTTTGAGGAACTTTTCATCTTTCGTGCGGCCCGTGAGGCTTGGCCAGAGCCACTCGCGCCGGCCTTCGTCGTAGATGCCACCTGACCAACGACGGTCGGAACCATCAACCTCGGCTTGATATCCGTAAACGCGGTTTGGCTCGACGTGACAGCGAAACATGAATCCCGAGTTCGCGGGGCCAGAGGGAAGCTTTACTTCGCCTTCGAGCACGAAATCGCCAAAGTCTTTCTCGCTGACAAGAAAAAATTTCTGATCGCCCGTGAGATGAATCTCACCGTCGACAACTTTTGCCTTCCCCCATTCGAACGGATTTTTCCAACCGGTCAGGTCTTTGCCGTTGAACAGCTCAACCCATTCCTCCGCCGCCTGGCACGGAAGTGCCGTAAGGAGCAAAAGACACAGCAGGGATAATAAAACAATTCGTGGGAGCATATCCGCCTCGCGATGAATGTTGTGATTCCCCCAAGATACCAAACGCGATGTTCATCGCAAGTTCGCTAGATTGTTTCCAGCGATTCCTCGGTGCTGGCCTTGATGATGCGTTCACCCGCAGGAATTCCGGTCGTCCAAAATAACGCTGGCCGCACGAAAAATTCGAGCAACGTGCTGGTGATAAGTCCACCAATGACCACCGTGGCGATCGGATAGAGAATTTCTTTACCCGGTTCGCCAGCGGCCATGGCGAGTGGAATCAAACCGATGCCCGACGTGAGAGCTGTCATCAAAACGGGGGCTAAGCGTTCCTTGCCCGCGCGAACGATCATCTCCTTGGACCACGTTTCGCCTTCCTGCTGCACTAAGTGCACGTAGTGCGTGAGCAACAAGATGCCGTTGCGCGATGCGATGCCGCATAAGGAAATAAAGCCCACCATGGCCGCGACAGTGAGTGTTTGTCCCGTGAACACGAGCGCGGCGACTGCCCCCACCAATGCGGTTGGCAAAGCCGCCATAACTTGCCACGAGAAGTTCGCCGAGCCGAATAATGTGTAAAGTGTGAGAAACATACCGATCAACGAAATGACGAACAACACGCCAATGACGCGCTGGGCCGATTGTTGGCTTTCAAATTGACCACCGAACTCAATAAAGTAGCCTTCCGGCAACTGCGCGCGTAACGGCCAAACTTTTTGGCGAATGTCATCGACGACGTCGACCACGCCACGGCCCGCCACGTTGCATTGAATCACAATCCGCCGTTGGCCCCCTTCGCGATTGATCGTATTGGGACCTCCCGAACGGTAGACCTTGGCAATCGAATCCAATGGCACGCTCCCGCCGCTGGGAAGTTCGATTGCCAGTCGCCGCAAAGCATCGAGGTCTTCACGAACAGGCTCATCAAGTTTCACGACGAGATCGAATGTACGCACGCCGGAGAGAATTTCCGAGACTACCTTGCCGTTCATGGCGGTTTCGATGAATTCGTTGACGGCATAGGGGGTCAGTCCCGACAGAGCGAGCTTATCGCGATCAAGTTCGATGCGGAGTTGAGGGATTTCGCTCTGCTGTTCGATCATGAGGTCGCGAATGCCGGGTATATCGGAGATCAAATTTTGCATCCGCTGGGCAATCTCGCGCAGCGTGGTTAAGTCTTCGCCATAGATTTTGATGCCGATTTGCGCCTTGATGCCTGAGAGCATGTGAGAAATCAAATGGGCAATCGGTTGTTCGACCGAACTAATAATTCCGGGCACGCCGTCGAGCGCCCCGCGAATGTCTTCCAAAATGTCTTCCCGCGAACGATCTGATTCGGGATCGAGCGACAAGATGAGCTCCGAGACGTTGGCTCCCATCACATGCTCGTCGAGTTCCGCGCGGCCGACCTTGCATACGATACTCGTGACTTCTGGAATGTTTTGCAGCCGCTTAATGGCCGCATCGGAAGCAGATTTCGAACTTCGCAGTGAGGCCCCTGGCGGGAGCAGTACGTTGACTTGGACGGATCCTTCGTTGAACGGAGGGAGAAAATCGCTTTCGAGTTTGGTTAACACAAAAACCGAGAAGAGTACGACTCCTGCCGTGAGGATCAGCACCAGCTTAGGAACAGCCAGTGAAAACCGAATGGCCGCGGCAGCAATGCTTTTGAGAACGCGGACCAACCAACCATCGACGTCGTGGGCCATCGACTTCATGCTTGGGAGGAGCCAATACGACAGCACCGGGGTAAGCGTCAAGGAGACCACGAGCGATGCCAGGATCGACACGACGTAAGCAATGCCCAGCGGTGTGAACAGTCGGCCTTCCATACCGCTCAAGGCAAATAATGGTAAGAACACAAGCACAATAAGAATCGTGCTGTAGACGATGGAATTGCGAACTTCAGAGCTTGCTTCGTAGACCACCAAGAGCGCGGATTTGGGATTGCCCGCGACGCGATTTTCTTTGAGTCGCCGGTAGATATTTTCCACGTCGACGATTGAATCGTCCACGAGTTCGCCGATGGCGACCGCCAGCCCCCCCAAAGTCATGGTGTTGATGCTCAAACCCAGCCAGCGGAAGATCAAACCCGTTACGACTATCGACAGTGGGATCGCCGTGAGCGTGATCATCGTGGTGCGAAAGTTCATCAAGAATAAGAACAGAATGATCACCACCAGAATGCCGCCGTCCCGCAAGGCCTCGATGACGTTTGCGACGGCCAAATCAATAAACTGCTTTTGTTGATAAAAATCGGCGGAAATTTTTACGTCTTTGGGAAGCGAGTGACGCAGATCGCGTATCGCCTCCAAAATCTGGGTCGTGAGTTTGCGCGTGTCCGCTTCGGGTTGCTTGGCAATTGTGATGACCACGGCCGGCCCGCCGTTGAACTTGCCGTCGGCTTCGCGCAAATAAGCCGAGCTATCACCGCGCTTGGGCTGCGGGCCTTCGACAATCGTGGCGACTTCTCCTAAAAGCAGAGGGCGATCAGCTCGAGGTTTGACCACGAGTTTTTCGAGATCTTCGATGGAACTGATTCGCCCTAATGAACGAACCAGCAATTCCTGCGGGCCTTGATCGTCGAGATAACCGCCCGTGACGTTGGTGTTGCTTTCGGTGAGGGCCTGTTCGATTTCGTGCAAGGTCACGCCGTTCCTCACGAGTAGTTGAGGATCGATCAGCACCTGAAACTGCTTGCGGCCACCGCCCATCGTGATCACCTGGGCTACGCCGGGAACGGTGAGCAGCCGTTGGCGAACGGTCCAGTCCGCGAGCGTGCGGAGCTCCAGCGGCGAAGTCGCGCCGGTTTCACTCCACATGCCGAGAATCAACACCTGGCCCATTAGCGAAGAAATCGGTGCAAGCTGCGGTCTCACCCCTTCCGGAAGTCGGTCGGCAACCAATGCCAGCTTTTCCGCTACTACTTGCCGGCCGATATAGATGTCGGTACCCCAATTGAATTCAACATAGACGATGCTCAATCCCGCGTCGGAACTACTGCGCACCGCCTGAACGCCGGTGGCTCCATTAAGCACTGACTCCAGAGGGATCGTAATGAGCGATTCCACTTCCTCGGGCGCCATGCCGGGGACTTCCGTGATCACCGTCACACGCGGCCGGTCGAGATCTGGAAACACGTCAATCGGCAATTGCGTGAGTTGCCAACCGCCGTAACCCGTGATGAAAATTGAAAACGCCAAAACTAAAAGGCGATTGCGTAGCGAAAAGCGAATGATCGAGTTGAGCATGGCGAAGTTTTGAAGCGGGTGATTCGTGGCAGAATTCTACGGCGTCGTCATTCGTTAATGATTGTGTCCCGCGTGGGGATCGACCGCTCCGCCGCTCTTGTTTTTCATCGCCAAGTGCATTTGATAGGCACCTTCCACGACGCACTCTTCTCCCGGCTTCACGCGGTTGTCGGCTTCGATGACCGCGAATCGCTGATCTTGTTGAAGCACGCGCACCGGCGTGCGATCGTAGTGCTTGCCATGCACGAGAAAGATAAATGACTCGGCCCCATCTTCGACAATGGCACCGACGGGAACGACCAACTGCTCGGTCCATTGCTCGGCGGGAACAAAGAGTTCACCACGCATGCCAGGTCGGTATTTCCATTGAGAATAAAGTCGGCCATCCGGTTTTTCATGGGTGGCCATTAACTCGTTGGGCAACTCGACATAGAACTGCAACGCACGTGACTCGACGTCGACTTCGTTCGCGACGTAGACAATCGACAATTCCTGCGGTTTGTCGGCCGACTTGTTGCCGGCATCCAATTGGGCCGTCACGGGCCATTCTTTCGCGGCCGCATTTTCAATCGCCGCGGCGTCGCGCTGAAAGGCACGGCCTTCGATGTACAGTTTTGTGTAGTCGGTGAGAATCGCCATCGTGTCGCCAGCGGTGACGTGCTTGCCGATGTTCACTTCGACTTTTTGAATGTTGAAGCAACAACGCACGCCGTGCAGCGGATTTGGCAATGGGGCATCGGGGACATTGACCGTGATTTGTTGAACCAGTTTGCGTTCCTGGCTGATCGAATCGACCAGACCTTCGCTCAGGCCATGGAGCAGCAAGGCTTCGCGGAGTGCTTTCAAGGCAGCGTTCAATTTTTGCTGTTCGTATTGCCGTTCGAGGAGCGATTTGCCAGCGATGGCACCCGTGGCTGTGACGATTTCAAGCCGTTTGATTTCGCGCTCGACGACGTCGAGTTCTTCGAGCGTGACAAGATATTCCCGCTGCGTGGAAACCAACTCTTCGTGCGTTAAACGCATCTCGAACAAAGGTTGCAGCGGGCCGATGCTCTCACCGGCCGAGTGAAAAACTTTGGTGACGATGCCCGTCAGCGGGGCACTCACTTCGACGCGGGAAATTCCCGGACGCTCCACGACCACGGCCGGTACGGAGATCGTTCGTTGATACGGCTTGGTTTCCAGCGGGGCGATTTTCAGACCGATGTTACCTTGGGCTTCGGTGCTTAAATCGAGGTGGTCGTGTGGTTCTTCATGCTCGTGGTCATGTTCTTCCTCGTGAGCCGCGTGCTCCTCTGCCGTTTCATGCGCATGGTCGTGTTCGTCCTCCTCATCATGGGAGTGTGCGGCATGTTCTTCTGCCGTTTCGCCAGCGTGGTCATCTTCGGCAACACTCTGTTGATAAGCGACAAGTGGGTCAACGGGCTCACCGGGAATGAACTTTTTGTGCCATCCTACGGCGTACCCAAGACCCAACACGGCGAATATGACAACGACAACCAAGAAAGCAACAACGCGGTTCATAACAAACTCACAGCGCAAGGAATAATGAGATTGCCGCGCGAAAATATCAGTCAAGAACGAGCGCGGCAGCAAAGCTAGCTGAGAGATGGGCGCGCTAAATCACCAACACGCATTGCCAGAGATGCAACGCGGGGCCCGCGGGATGGAGAACGTCGGTTTCGACAGCGCGGTTTACAACGGAGAGTTGACTCGAGTAGTGATCGACGACTGCAACCAATGCCGTCACGGTTGCCAAGCAGTCCAAGGCAACACAGGAGTTATTCTCCTGAGAGACAAAGACGCAAGATTCTTCGTCGCAACTTTCAGGATCCGTCGATTGATCGGAATCCGAATCCGTTTCGGCAGGGTGGCCATGGCAAGCGTGATCATGGCAAACGGCGACGGCTTCCTGCCTAACATGCTCATGGTGCGCGCAACAACCTAGCCCGGCGTGGGCGGCCATCACGGCGGTCAGCACAAGTGTCAGAACGAGCTTCATATTAATATTGTCGCCGCTAAACGGGGGGTGGTCAATTTCAATCCGTGGCCGTGAGCAGGCCTTCCATCAAGGCATGACGGGTCCAAACGATTTCCAGGGGTTTTGATGTACAGAAGCTGGGCCCGGCTGGCCCCCTTTGCCATCGTCACCTATTTTCGTGACCAGCAAAGTCGCGGCGAGTAGCGGTAGGAACTTCATGAGACGACAATTCACCGGTTTGTCGCCATGGTAAGCGAGCACCGGACGGGGAAAAGAGCTTGAAAAGCATGGAAGCCATCCCTTCAGGGCGTAGCGTTCCATGAATCTCTATCGGCACGAAGAAATCCTGAGTTGATCGTGCTGGCATGTGTTAATCCGCTACCAGCCTTGCGGTATAGCGTTTGATCTGAAGAAATCCTCAAAAAATCGCTTCAAGGGCTGTGATTACCTGCTACCGGTCGTGGACGAATTACCCATGAATTTAAAAATCACACCCTCATCGGGTGGCTACCGACTGACCTGCGAAGTACGATTGCCAGCGCCGCGGGACCAAGTGTTTGAGTTCTTTTCCGACGCGACCCAGCTCGAGCGGCTGACGCCCAGCTGGCTCAAGTTTTCGGTGCTGACGCCTACGCCGATCAAGATGCAATTAGGAACGCTGATCGATTATAAGTTACGCGTTCATGGTATTCCTATGCGTTGGAAATCGCGTATCAGCGTGTGGGATCCGCCGTATAAGTTTGCGGACGAGCAGCTTCACGGACCTTACCGACATTGGCATCACGTGCACACGTTTGAAGACGATGGCGACGGCACGATCTGTCGGGATGAGGTGAATTACTCCTTTATCGGTGGGGCTTTGATTCACACACTGTTTGTCAAGCGTGATCTATTGAAGATTTTTGCTTTTCGCACACAGGTACTGCAACAGATATTCACCGTAGCCCCCAATCGCAACTCCTTGAACCACTTTGCTCATTCGCTTTAGAGCGTCGGCCAGGGAGTTATTGATGAAAATCGCTGTGATTGGAAGCGGAGTGAGCGGCCTTGTTGCTGCGCGCTTGTTGGCGACGCGTCATGATGTGCAACTCTTTGAAGCAGCGGAAACCGCGGGCGGTCATGCCAACACCGTCGATGTTGAAATTGATGGACGTCACTTCGCGGTCGACACCGGCTTTATGGTTTTCAATGATCGCACCTATCCACTTTTCACGCGGATGCTCGAGTTGCTGGAAATCGAAGCCCAACCCAGCGACATGAGCTTCAGCGTTTCCTGTGAACGAACGGGGCTGGAGTATCAGGGAAGTTCGCTCGGCGGCTTGTTTGCTCAGCACAAGAATCTGCTGCGGCCAAAGTTTTTCCGGATGCTGCTGGAGATCGTGCGATTCAATCGTACGGCAAAGGCTTATCTAACTGCTTCCGAACAGCGGCTTACGCTGGGCGAGTTTTTATCGCGAATGCGGTTCTGTGCTGAACTGCGCGATCACTATTTGCTACCCATGACGGCCGCGATTTGGTCGTGTCCCGCCAAGCAGGTCCTCGATTTTCCTGCAAGGTTCCTATTTCAATTCATGGAGAATCATGGGCTCTTGCAACTCAAAAACAGGCCAAAGTGGCTGACGGTTCCAGGTGGTTCGCGTAAGTATGTCGAGGCGTTAACGTACGCTTTGGGAAACCGCGTGCATCTTGGATCTCCCGTGAAACAAGTTACTCGGCATCCCCATGGCGTGTTGCTTGAGTTTTTCGAGAAACCGTCTCGAATGTTTGACCTGGTGGTGCTGGCGACTCATGCCGACACGTCGCTGCGATTGCTGAGCGATGCCAACGACGCCGAACATACTCTGCTTTCGGCTTTTCCCTATCAACCCAACGAAGCTATTCTACACACAGATGAAAGTTGGCTACCACAACGCAAGGCCGCTTGGGCGAGTTGGAATTACCGGATTTCTGCTAACAATACGCAGGTTTGTGTGACGTACGATCTCACACGTTTGCAGCGAATTGAATCCCCGCGTCGTCTGTTGGTGACGCTCAATCCCCCACGAGAAATCGATTCACGATACGTATTAAAACAGTTTTCGTATCAACATCCTGTATTTTCCGCCGACGCGATTGTCTCACAAACTCGGTGGAGCGAGATTAACGGACAGCGCCGCACTTATTTTTGCGGTGCTTATTGGCGGCACGGTTTCCATGAAGATGGCGTGGCCAGTGCGCTGGCCGTCACAGAGAAGTTTGGCCTAGGGCTTGAAGCATGCACAGCGCCTTGTATCATGGCACGGTCGCTCACGCCCGCAGTCGCCCGATAAACCATACGTTCCGCTACCCGGTGACGATGGCTTATCTGGACCTCGCGGAGCTGCCGGAACTGCTGCGCGGTGTGAAACTGCTGGGAAGCCGCTGGCGGCCATTCGTGTTTCGTGAGGCCGACCATCGATTTGATGAGACAAGTTCGCTCGAAGCTGAAATTCGCGACACCGTGGAGCGAACTATGGGGATACGACCGGCCGGGCCAATTCGCCTGCTCACGATGTTGCGAACGTGGGGCCTCTATTTCAGTCCGCTGAATTTGTATTACTGCTTCGATGCCGATGCCGATGGCGAGCGGCTTACTTCCATCGTGGCCGAGGTTTCCAATACACCCTGGCTGGAGAAGCATCGCTACGTCCTGCGGGTTAAGCCCAATAATTCGTTGCAATTTGTTCACTCGAAAGATTTCCATGTCTCTCCATTCATGCCCATGGAACTCGAATACGCCTGGGATTGCTCACTGCCGGGCGAATCACTTGGTGTGCAGATTTCCTTGCAGCAAGGTGGCGGAAAGTTCTTTACGGCCAGTATGGCGCTCGAACGACGCCCTTTGACGGATAAGACGATGGCGTACTCACTGGCGAAATATCCGGTCGCGACGGCACGAGTCGTGACCGCCATTTATTGGCAAGCCCTTAAACTTTGGTGGAAAGCATGTCCGTTTTATTCCCATCCGAAAAAACTGAGTGCCACCCACGGCGGCACTCCGCTGGTCTGAGTGATCATTCCGAGCGCTCCTCGCAAGCTCCGACGACTATCGAGCGATGGTGCCGTGCTGCGCTGTTGAAGCGATTGGGACACCTACGGCATGGACAGATGGTTTTAATCGATAGTGGGCAGCCCTTTTGCTTTGGCGATTTGGCCAGCAATTCCGTTCAACTTCGCGTATACAACCCCCGTTTCTATCGTGACGTGGTTTTAGGAGGTACGCTCGGAGCGGCTGAGGCTTATATTCGCGGCGATTGGGAAACGGATAACTTGGTAACTTTGTTGCAGTTCATTGCTCGCAACACGTCCGTACTGAGCAGGTTTGATTTGGGATTGGTACGGCTGACAAAATTCTTGGCGAAATGGCGTCACGTTTTTGCCTCAAATACCGTGGCTGGCAGCAAGCAAAACATTGCCGCTCATTACGACCTGAATAACGATTTCTTTGGCACATTTCTCGACCCCACGATGACGTACTCGTCGGGATTGTTCGAGGACTCACAAACGACGTTGGCCGAGGCCACCCATGCCAAGTACGAGCGGTTATGCCAATTGCTTGAACTCAAGCCTCACGATCATTTGCTGGAGATCGGCACGGGCTGGGGTGGATTTGCTTGCTATGCAGCGCGTGAATATGGCTGTCGCGTGACCACGACCACGATTTCGCAAGCCCAGCACGATTATGCTCAGCAGAAAATCCGCGATCTTGGATTGCAGCATCGCGTTGAGCTGTTGCAATGCGATTATCGCAATCTCACGGGAGAGTACGACAAGATCGTCTCAATCGAAATGATAGAGGCCGTGGGGCATGAGTTTCTTCCCACGTTTTTTGGTAAGTGCGATCAACTCTTGCGGCCAGGGGGGAAGTTCGCCCTGCAAGCAATTACAATTCCCGACCAGCGTTACGAGAAGTACCGTACATCGGTCGACTTTATACAGCGATATATCTTTCCGGGAGGCTGCTTGCCTTCACTGGGCGCGATGACCGAGGCGACTGGGCGAACTTCGCTGTTGCTCACGCGGCTAGATGACTTTGCTGCTGACTACGCAAGAACTCTTGAGTTGTGGCGTGAAAACTTTCATCAGAATCTCGACGTGATTCGCCAGTTGGGGATGAGTGAACGGCTCATTCGTACCTGGCAATACTATTTTTGCTATTGCGAAGCTGGCTTTCGTGAGCAGTTGATTGGTCTCAAGCAGATGTTGTACGTCAAACCGAGAGTTTAGCGATGGCCGCCAATGTCTTGATTGATCTCGCTGAGAAAGAATGGCTGCCCGACAAAGCGATACGGATGGGCATACGACGATTGCTCGCCACCCGACTGCAGGGAATTGAGCAGCAGGCGGAAAGTACGTCCCAATTCGCAGAACTCATGCGGCGAGGTCCGCTCCTCTTGGCGGAAACAGAAGCTAACGAACAGCATTATGAAGTCCCCACGGAGTTTTTCTGCCAGGTGCTCGGGCCACGGATGAAATACAGTTGTGCGCTATGGGAAGCTGGGTGCCGCGATTTGGCCGCTGCCGAAGAAGCGATGCTTGAACTCACGTGTGAGCGTGCGGAGATTGCCGACGGCATGGAGATTTTGGAACTCGGTTGCGGTTGGGGGTCGCTGGCCTTGTGGATGGCGGAAGAGTATCCCACGGCCAAGATCGTCGCGGTTTCCAACTCGGCCACGCAGCGGCAGTTTATTGAGTTGCGAGCTCGCGAAGCGGAGTTCACCAATCTGGAAGTCATCACGGCCAACATTGCTGATTTCCAAACTTCACGACGATTCGATCGCATCGTTTCAGTCGAAATGTTCGAGCATGTCCGCAATCATGCCGAACTGCTGCGACGGGTGGCCGATTGGCTTGCTGACAACGGCCGGCTGTTTGTGCATGTGTTCTGCCACCGCGAAACGCCTTATGCCTTTGAGGACCGTGGCTCCGGCGACTGGATGGCTCGTCACTTTTTCACGGGTGGGATCATGCCTTCGGCGGATCTGTTCCATGAGTATTGCGAGAATCTCCAAGTGACACGGCAATGGCCCGTGAATGGGCAGCATTACGCCCGCACGGCTGAGGCTTGGCTGAAGAATCTCGATTCACATCGCGATGAGCTGCTGGAATTATTTGGCGGTGGTGTGGATCCCAGCCTGGCCGCCGTGCGCTTGCAGCGATGGCGGATGTTCTTCATGTCGTGCGCCGAGTTATTCGGCTATCGCGATGGTGGGGAATGGTTTGTATCGCATTACTTGTTCGAGCACGCGGCATTACCAGCAGAATAAGTTTAGTGCTTTGGTGGTCCCGGGAAGAAGGCGTTCGTTCGTTGGATATAGTCGCGATACTCGGGGCGACGTTCGACGATCGTGCTTTCAAGTAGAGTGACGCCGCTGACCTTCATCAAGAAAAAACTCATCACCAGCGGGCTGAGAGCGGTCCACCAGGCACCGCCACTGGCCGCGATTAGATAGATGCCCCACCAGACACAGAAGTCGCCGAAATAATTGGGGTGCCGTGTGTAACGCCATAATCCGGTATCGAGAACTCGACCTGCGTTCTTGGAATTCGCTTTGAAACGTGCCAGTTGCCAATCGCCGACGCTTTCAAAGACGATGCCGGTTAAGCAAAGCACAGCCCCCACGTAGTCGAGCAGTTTGAGCTGCTGCCCGAAGACGATCCCCATCTGCACGGGCCAGGAAATGAACCACAATAGCACGGCTTGCAGCAGAAACACCGTGAACAAGCTCACCAGCCAGAACTTAGCGCCATGTTTCTCGCGCATGGTTTGATAGCGGCGATCTTCGCCGTGCCCCCAGTTGCGCCAGAGCAAATATCCCGAAAGACGCACTCCCCACAAGGTTACGAGTCCGATCAAGAGCCAACCGCGTGGTCCCGGCGGCGTTCTCATAAGAAACGTATGCCAGGCAACGAGCACGAACCCCATCCCCCAACAGGGATCGACGATACTGGCGTCTCGAAGTGCTAAGCTGAACAGCCACAGCACAAGAAATACGCCCGCGACGAGCGCAAGATTCCATAACAAAATTGTGGCAATCGTGGTCATGGATCAAAACAAGCTGGGTTGGTGTTTGTCGGAATACTTTTCGATGTACTCCGACACTTTGACTTTACGCGCCGTATTCTCGCTCGACATGTACCGAATCTTGCCGAAGATCGACCGTTCAGGCCCCCAGGCACGGTCGTACCTTCCCAGGACCCAGAAGATGCCGGAATAGCTGTTGGGATTGCGGCCATCGACCGCGTACTTGTTATTAAGCTCGATCATCACGCCAAGTGCATCTTGCGGCGAAGAGGACCATTCCAGAATTTTCTTGCCCCACAGCATACGCAAATAATTGTGCATGCGGCCTTCGGTCACCAATTGTCGTTGCGCCGCATTCCACAGAGGATCGTGTGTGCGGCTTTCAGAGAATTCAGCGAGAGAATACTTGAATTCGCGTGGATCGTCGGCATGCTCGGCCAATGTCGTTTGTGCCCAGTCAGGAAGCGAGGAGTAACGAGCATAATCTTGCCGGCGCGAGCACATGTTGTAGCCAACTTCGCGCCACGTGATCAGTTCGTCTAAGAAAGATTCCGCTGCCCGATCAACGCCCCACCAACCGCTGGAGCTGCCGGTCGCCTTGGCAGCCAACTTGTTGGGATTCCAGTTTTCATGGGCCATCGTCGCGGCGAAGATTTCGTGGGCCGAGAGATGCCCGAAGTGCAAATAAGGCGACAAACCGCTGGCGACTTCCTGCTGCGGCTGGTTTCGCGAATCCGCGTATTCGCTCAACCGTTGCTTCAAGAACAATTGCATTTGCTTGTGGGCCGCTTGTTCGCCACCGTCAAACAGGGCAGGGCCGACCGTGTGATCGATGGCGAGTGAACTCATATCCTGGGCCAACTTGCCAAGTAGCTCCGCATCAAGGGCAGGCCAACGTTTCACAATTTCCGGAGGTAACTGTTCGAGTTGAGGAAACTTAGCACTGGCCAGCGGATTTTCTTCTGGGAGTTCAGCCAAGTAAGGCGTCAAAGTTTTCTGCAAGAAGCGACGAAAATCAAACGCCCGCAAAAAGGTGCGATCCGCGGCTCTCATCGGCAGCAACCCGTTGGAATCGATAATCTCAAACCGAACGGGGATATGCCGTTTAGCAGCCGTCACCATCTTTGGCAGGAAGAAGCAAGGGAAGTCGTCGCTCACCACTACACAAGCCCGCGCGGCCAGTCCCGCGAGCAGTCCATCGCCGTCACCTGGCTTGCGTTCGAGATACGGGTAATAAGTCGCCTTGAATTTTGAAAATGACTTGCTGTTGTCAATCATCCCTTGAATGACAAAGCGATGCAGCCGATCGCTAGCCCAAGGATAATCGCAACGTAACGCCTCGAGCACTACAAGTGGTTTCTTGATTTCCGCCGCCCAATCGACGGCCCGTTGCAGAGAAAAGTTCCAATGTGCCCGGCGATTGGCAATCATCCAATACAGCACGAACTCCCCATCGATCCGAACGGATTTTTCGTTGACGAGATTGATGCGAAGTGCGGGGACATCGCTTTGGATTCGAGACATGGTTCGCGGGCTTGGGAGCGGCAAGGAATAGGTCCAGTTTTTGAAGTAAACCGCAATGTTCGGTGTTCATTAACCAAACCCCGCCCTGTGCATTTTGATTCGGTTGGATGTGCGAGTACGCACGTTTTCACACTGTGGAAAACCAGATTTTGCTGAAAATACCGCCATTTTCGCTGGGTAAAGCTAGCGGACCATCTTTTGCGATTTCTAGCAAGCGTTAAGTCAGCATGCCCTCAGCAAGGCGTGTAACTGTTTCGTAAATGGGGATCGAACCATGAGCACTGCAATGCAAAAACTCGCAAATTTGCGCGTCGAGCAGGTGATGGCTCGGGATGTCATCACCGTTCACGAAGACTGCTCGATGATTGAGGCTGCCAAGATGCTGCATAACTATGGCATCACGGGAGCACCAGTCGTCGACGACTACGGTCGTTGTGTAGGCGTGCTAAGTGCCAGCGATTTCGTGCAATCGAAATACGAAGTGGGCTGCAACTGCGTGACGCATGTGGTGACCAACATCGATTGTTCGGGGTTGTTGCGCGCCGAGGAACTCGACAACGAATCGGTGCGAGCGCACATGTCGCCCCACGTGCAAACGATTCGCGAGCATCGGTCCATTGTCGACGCTGGAAACATCATGTGCCACGAACACATTCATCGCTTGATCGTGGTCGATCGTCAGGGGAAACCCATCGGAATTATTACGAGCTTGGACCTCGTTTCGGCGATGGTCAACGCTCCCCAAGAATGAACTCACGTTTGAAGGGTCTCTGTATGGCAACTGCTTCACATTCTCCGCTTGATAGTCTGCGTAGCTGGCATTCCGTGGAAAGCCATCCCGTTTGGTTTCGCAGCTTTCAAACAAGCGAACAGGAAAATCTCGTCAAGGACGACCTGACTGCCAGCTTTAGCGTGGCTGGGGTTCTGGTCTCCGTCGTGGCGCTCGGTTTTCTGCTGATCGCCGGCAGCGTGCTGTGGATCGTCCTCTAACGGGTTGCACGGCACGTTCGCGTGGCGTTAAATAAGGTTCTTCTCGCACACCAATTCGAGGGAATCTTATGCGATGCCGTGCGCTGTTGCTCTGTTTGCTTATTGTGTCGTTCGCGAGTGTTGCGTCCGCCGAGGAGCTTCCACTTTTGGTGGAAGAATCCTTTGACGGGGATCTCGGGCGTTGGCAGACGTCGGATCCCCCGGGTGCGGACCCGACGTGGACGATCCAGTCGATTAAGCTCAAAGGCGTCGGAGAAACATATGCCCGCGCGATGGGTGGTAGTAAGTACGAACCGCCCTATCGTAGTCCTTGGAACATTGCACTCTTGAAGGAACCCGTCGTGGGAGACTTTGAGCTCTCCGTGCGCGTGCAAAACACAAACTACGAAGCGGGCGAACATCGCGACTTATGCATCTTCTGGGGCTACCAAGATCCCGCGCATTTTTATTACGTCCATCTCGGCGCGAAACCCGATCCGCATTCCTGTCAGATATTTGTTGTCGATGGTGCCGACCGCAAGATGATCACCGACAAGCAATCCACCGGCACGCCGTGGGGCCGCGAGTGGCATCAAGTCGAGGTCCGCCGCAATGTCGAGACGGGCAGTATGGAAGTTTACTTTGACGATCTAGAAACGCCGCTGATGACCGCCAACGACAAACGATTTACCTGGGGCAGGGTGGGGCTAGGCACATTCGATGACCATGGCAATTTTGATGACTTCAAATTGCGTGGCACCGCAATCGAACCAATTCCCGATGCAGCCCAAATGCCCAACGAGACGATGCCCAACGATTAGCTCGCGCGGGCCGTGTCGATGATCGTGCGGGCTTCACGGGCGTTCTGTTCGATGGCTTGCCAATCTTTGGCCGCGATCTTTTCGCGAGCAGCCAGCCACGAACCACCCACCGCCGCGACCAAGGGTTCGGCCGTGTATTCCGCCAAGTTTTTGGGACCAACACCCCCCAGCGGAATGTATTTGACGCCCAAATGATTGTACGGCGGCGACATCGCTCGCAAGTAATTTAAACCACCGAGCGCTTCGGCGGGAAAGAATTTTAGTCGGCGGCAACCGCACGTGATCGCCATTTCCACGTCGGAAGGCGTGGCGATACCCGGTGCAAATGGTAAGTCGGCCTTGATCGCCGCTTCAACGACCGCAGGATTGAGCCCTGGCGACACGCCGAAGGCAGCCCCTTCGGCGACCACTTGCCGAACTTGCTCGGGCATCAGGATCGTGCCGATGCCGACAATCATCTCCGGCACGGATTTGCGAATCTCCTTGAGAGCATCGATGGCTGCATCAGTGCGAAGCGTCAGTTCCATCGCATTCACGCCGCCAGCGAGCAAGGCTTCCGCAACCGGTACGGCATCCGCGGCATTGTCAATAATCAATACCGCAAGCACGCCGGTGGCTTCGAGTTGGTCAAAGATGGCAGGGACACTCACGCTTTGTACTCCAGAAAGTTAAACCGCCAAACCTAAATATTCCTTGGCGTTGTGGTAACAGATATTGCGAACCATTGGACCCAACAGTGAATCATCATCGGGGATCGCACCGTTCTCGACGTCGGTTCCCAGCAAGTCGCATAAACATCTGCGGAAATACTCGTGCCGGGGATACGACAGAAACGATCGCGAATCGGTCAGCATGCCGATGAACCGTGCGAGCAGTCCTTGCGACGACAGGGCGTTCATCTGCCACTGCATCCCTTCCCATTGATCGAGGAACCACCAGCCGGAACCCATCTGAATTTTGCCGGCGATCTCGCCGTCTTGGAAATTGCCGATCATCGTGGCAATCACGTAATTATCCGCCGGGTTGAGATTGTACAAAATTGTTTTCGGGAGTGCGTTCTCTTGTTCCAAGCGATCGAGGAACTTCGCCAAGGCCGTGGCTTGTGGTGAATCGCCGATTGAATCGCAACCGACGTCGCGGCCGAGTTGCTTCAGTAGCCGCGAATTCGCGTTGCGCAGCGCGCCCAAATGCAGCTGCATCGTCCAGCGCTTCTCGGCATTGAGCTGGCCCACGTAAACCATCAAGTGCGTGGCAAACTGGCGCTGCTCCTCGGGTGACACGGAATGGCCCGCACGAGCTTTGTCGAAGATCGCCGCCGCGGTTTTTTCGTCACAAAAATCAGCGTAGCAATTGTTGATACCGTGATCGGAAAGCCGGCAGCCCTGCTCGTGGAAGAAGTCATGCCGTTGTTTCAGTGCGGCGAGCAGGTCGGCAAACTTGCTGATTGCCATGTTGCTCACGGCGGCGAGCTTATCGACCCACGTGTTGAACTGCTCAGTCAGATCAATTTCCAACACCCGATCGGGACGGAACGTCGGATAGACCCCCGTGCCAAGATCACTGCCCGCGATCTGCTTATGATGCGCGAGATTGTCGGTCGGGTCGTCAGTCGTACAAACGGCACGGACTTTAAACTTTTGGAAAATTCCCTTGGGGGTCAGTTCATCGGTGTTGAGCAGGGCGTTGGCTTGTTCCCAAATCCGCGGGGCGCTTTTTTCGTCGAGCAGTTCGTCGATGTCGAAATACCGTTTCAGTTCCAAATGGGTCCAATGGTAGAGCGGATTGCGCAGCGTTTGGGGCACGGTGCGCGCCCAGGCCAGGAATTTTTCGTAAGGCGCGGTATCGCCGGTGCAGAATCGTTCAGAGACGCCGTTCGCCCGCATAGCCCGCCACTTGTAGTGATCGCCCCCCAGCCAGACCTTCGCAAGGTCGCCAAAGCGGCTGTTGGAGGCCATCTCCGCCGGGGGGAGGTGGGTGTGGTAATCGAGAATCGGTTCGTCCGCGGCAAACTCGTGGTAGAGCCGTTGGGCGGTTTTGGTGCGGAGCAAGAAGTCGTCGTGGATAAACGGCATGGCTAATTCTGGGCGGGCCGAAATAAGGACAAAAATATCAAGATAAGTACAAAAAAAGAGCTGCTTGCATCACATAGGATAATGCAAGCAGCTCTCCTTAGCATGAGGCGCCGGTGAGAGTCGAACTCACGATGTCGGATTTGCAATCCGATGCCTTAGCCACTTGGCCACGGCGCCTAATTCGTGGTTCAGGACAGATTTCCTGAACGCTTCGCAACGTATTTTCGGACGAGTCAGCCACTAATCTTGAGCGGTTAATCCGAATTTGCTGCTGTTCGTGCAAAGTTAAGCAATCAAGGGGTTTCGGTCAAGTGCGGCTATTTTTTCGGTTGAGTAAGCCAGGTAATATGTGAGTACTTTGGCTGATACGGCGAGCCCGCTAAGCGGCGCCGATCTTTTGCAGTTGCCAGCACCTAGGACTCGATTCAATAGATACCGGTTCACAGGGATAGGCTGCCGCGGCACCGTTCGGTGAGCCCACTCAAGGCCGAAGGAGCTTACCTTGATCAAGAAAATCATCAGTTTGTTACTTGGACACCCCCGTTCCAACGTCGAGCCATTGATTCGCCAGATCGCCGAGCAAAGCTTGGCCGAAGTCTGTCAATTGGTGGATGGTCGCATGGTGGGGATGAGCCTCGCTGAGGCACGTGGCTACGTGCGGGCGCGGGCCACTCAAATCGTGATGCACGAAACGCGCCTCGCGATTGCCAAATCGACCAATGTCGAATTCGCATCGATGGCCGACATCGTGCGTCAGGCGACCGAACGGTTGATTCCCCAAGTGATTCGCAAAATGCACGTTGGTGCTCACCAAGCCTCGCGCGTTGCGGCCTAGCGTAGCGCGTTCCCGCCATGGACACGACCGACTATCCCTCGTTGCCGAGTCTTGCGCGCATCCACGCGCGGTTGGCGCGTGATTGCCGCCGCGTCACAGAAATTGTCGATGGCCAGTTGGACGTCATCGAGCAACTCTTTCATGCCACGACCGCCGAAGATTGGGCCGGGGTTGCCAAAGCAACTCAGATTCTTGCCAGTCTCGAGCCCGCCGAAGTCGGCGCCGAAGTCGTGAGCGAAGCTCGTAAGCTTTCCGAAGAACTCACCCACGCACAGGCAGGGCTCAAGCAGCCCAAGCATCTGGCGAATCTACTGGCGGCATGTCGAGCAGCCAGAAGTCGGACGCGACAGTAAAACGTTTAGCCGTATTTAGGAAGTCGTTACGATCTTCGTAGCCGCGACTTAGCAAGTCGCAGGAACCCAAACGTACTTGGTCGCACGCTGAGAACCAACGACGCTTACCAGTACGACGCTTACCAGTACCAAGACGCTGGATAGGTGTTGAGAATCGGTTGTTGATAGCCGGTGTACCAAGAGAAAGGCTGACCACCGGGACGGGTCCAGGCTGGTGAGTACATCGAAGTTGTGAACGGCATGGTGGCTGCCGTCGGACGGCCGGGCGTAAAGCCGTACCAGCGCAGCGAGGCCAAACGGTCCATCCGCTGCTGGGCCTTCAGCTCGGCTTTCTGCATGGCGATGGACTTTTCGCGTGGTTTTTCTTCGCTCGCGCCGTAATACCACTCGTTCTGGTCGTCCTTGGCTTCGATTTCCGCCTTGGTCGGACGTTGAGCATTGGCTTGGCTGGCCACCCACACCTGGCAGAACGAAAACGCCAACAAGATCGCCGAAAAATGCAAGGTTCGTGAAGACATAGAAGGATGCCCGCAAGCTTTGAGGGTGGTTACTCAGCAAAGTCCGTCATAACTTCCATTCGGCAAGGGCAGGGGGGGGCATTGAATCGGAGCACGCTCAACGCGGCTCAATGTGCATTTGGGTTGCCGAAAAAACAAATTAGTCAAACTTTACCGCTCACTGTTTCTTAGCGGTCGCCCGCTTGGCGAGATATTCCTTAAGCCAGTTGGTTTCCCCGCGGAGGAACAGCGGTCCGATCATGGTGCCGATCCCCAAAAGCAAGATGCCGCAGTTGACCAGAAGCATCGCGATGCGGGACATGGAACTTTCTTTGGTTTGGCCATCCGTGGTCATCACCACGAGAAACAACAGCAGAAACAATCCAATGCCTCGCATGCCGACAGCGACCTTCACTGGGCGTTCGCACTTCTCGCGCTTGTGCGAGAAAATTTCCCAAACCGTAAACAGCACTTGATAGACAATCAGGCTGATTAAAGAAAAGCGAACGCCACGGTTAGCCAGCAACGTGCTATCAAGCTTCTCGCCTGCTTCGGCCAACATGACCAAAAGCAGCACAGTCCCAATTCCGCCAAGAAGCACGTCGACGAAGGCCCCCATCCACGGTTCGTATTTCGCACGAAGATGAGACTTAAGAGCCGTCGTTTTTCCAGCGCGCAAAGCAGCGACAATCGTCCAGACATGCCAGTTGTCGTAGCTCGCCGCGGCCCATTGATGAATTTGCTTTTCCAAAAACCACAATTTGGCAAAATCGCACAAGATTGCGACCCACGTACCAACCAGCAGAAACATCAGGAGTTGGCGGGCCGACCAGTCGAACCACAGCATCCCCACAAGCGGAACGCCGCCGAGAAAGAGAGAACGCAATCCATTGCCCAATTCATCGAATGCGTAAGTCCCTGCGCGGCGTTTCAGGGCCATCGGAGCGTTGCGATGAAATCGCTCCATGTCGGCAGGCGTGATCGCGACCTCTTCGTTGTCATGCTGCTTGTGCATGGCAACGAGGATACTTCGAGTGGTTGCCGTCGACTAGACACCCCGCTTGGGCCTGGGAACTTTGTTCCCCATCTTGCCGGCACCGCGGCGGCGTTTTCCTGATCCGCCGACTTTTTCCTTGATGGCATCGACCGGTTGCCCGATCGCATCGTGCATCTGCTCAATGCGGTCGCGAATCGCTGCGGCCCGTTCGAATTCGAGATTCTCCGCAGCGGTGAGCATTTCAACTTCGAGCTCGGCGATGTATTCCTCGGTGATGTATTTGGTCTCTTCGGTTTTGCCCACGGCGGCGTTCGCTTGAGCATGAGCGGCGGCCGTGGCTTCGATGCCGCGGTGAATCGCCTTGCGGACCGTTTCGGGGGTGATGCCGTGCTTCTCGTTGTACGCTTGTTGTAACTTGCGGCGGCGTGTGGTTTCGTCGATCGCTCGCTGCATGGAGTCGGTCACCTTGTCGGCGTAGAGAATCACCTTCGCGTTGACATTACGAGCCGCGCGGCCGATGGTTTGCATGAGCGATGTTTCGCTCCGCAAGAAGCCTTCTTTGTCGGCATCTAAGATCGCCACGAGCGAAACTTCCGGTAGGTCCAAACCTTCGCGTAACAGGTTGATACCGACCAGCGCTTCAAAGCGACCTTGCCGTAAATCTCGCAAGACTTCCACGCGCTCGAAGGCGTCCATCTCGCTGTGCAGCCATTTGCAGAGCACGCCATTGTCGGAGAAATAACCCGACAAATCCTCGGCCAGACGCTTGGTCAGCGTGGTCACAAGAGTTCGCTCGCCGTTGGCGGCCCGTTCTTTGATCTGTTCGAGCAAATGCGGAATTTGCCCACGCGCGGGGATCACTTCGATCACGGGATCCAACAACCCCGTGGGCCGGACCACCTGTTCAACAACTTCGCCGCCGGTGCGTTCGAGTTCGTAAGCCGCCGGAGTCGCCGAGACGTAGATCACTTGGTTGTAACGCTGTTTGAATTCGTCGAACTTGAGCGGTCGATTGTCGAGCGCGCTCGGCAAACGGAAACCGTGTTCCACGAGCGTCGTCTTGCGGCTGCGGTCACCAGCGTACATGGCACCGATCTGCGACACCGTGGCGTGCGACTCGTCGATGAACAGCAAGAAATCTTTAGGGAAGAAGTCGAACAGCGTGAACGGTGGTTCGCCCGGCGCGCGGCCACTCAACGGTTGGCTGTAGTTTTCAATCCCGGGGCAGTAGCCCACTTCCATCATCATTTCTACGTCGAAGCGGGTGCGCGCATTGAGCCGTTGAGCTTCGAGCAACTTGCCTTGTTCGCGGAATAGCTCCAAGCGTTCGCGGAGTTCCTGGCGAATACTATCGACCGCATTGTGGATGCGATCTTCCGGCAACACAAAGTGCTTGGCCGGGTAAATGTAGATTTCGTTCAAGTTGTCGATCGTCTCGCCAGACGTGGCGTCTATGATAGACAGCTTCTCGATATCATCGCCCCAGAATTCGATGCGATAGGCGAACTCTTCATACGATGGCCAGATCTCCACGCAATCGCCACGGACGCGGAACTTGCCGCGCGCCGGATCGGTATCGTTGCGCTCGTATTGAATGTTGATCAAGCGTTCGAGCACCTTGTCGCGATCTAGGGACTCGCCGACCCGCAAACCGACCATCATGTCCTTATAGTCTTGCGGCGAGCCCAAGCCGTAGATGCACGACACGCTGGCTATCACGATCACATCGCGGCGGCTGACCAGCGAGCTCGTCGTTGCCAAGCGCATGCGGTCGATCTCTTCGTTGATCGAAGCATCTTTTTCGATATAGATATCCCGTTGAGGGATATAGGCTTCCGGCTGATAGTAATCGTAGTAGCTAACAAAATAGCTCACCGCGTTGCGGGGGAAAAATTCCTTGAACTCGCTATACAATTGGGCGGCCAGTGTTTTGTTGTGCGAGAGAATCAGCGCAGGGCGCTGGAGCTGCTGAATCACGTTCGCCATCGTGAACGTCTTGCCGCTGCCGGTCACACCCATGAGTACTTGCTCGTTCTGGCCGTGCTTGAGGCCTTCGACGAGCTTTTTGATGGCAGCGGGCTGGTCCCCGGCGGGTTGGAACGGTGATTCTAGCTCAAATTGCATGGCAGGTGGGGTCGTTGTGATCCGCGGAGAGGCATCTTACTGAAGCTACAATCGTAGCGCCCAACCCACCATTAGACCAGATTTGCCGTTCGCGGATGAGTCTTAATGGCGAGTTCTTCGGGAAAATTTTCTCGGCAGGCGGCGGTGGTCCAGTCGGCCATGCGGCCTGCGGTCAGCAATTGCCGATTCATCACGCACGGTTTTTGTACGATAGGTGGACTAATTTTTTGAATTCTTTGTAAGGCCAAACTCGTTCAAGTTACCAACACCTATGAAAGCAGGTTTGAGTTGCTTGAGGATGATCAACAATCGGTGTTTCTCTCGTGGCTGGATGAGCATGGCTCGTCGGTGTTGAAGGTCGCGCGCGCCTACACGCTCACCAGCGACGAGTGCCAGGATTTAGCGCAGGAAATATTGCTGCAAGCGTGGCGGTCGCTGCCCAACTTCGCGGGTCATTCCAGCCCGGCGACGTGGTTCTACCGCGTGGCCCTGCACACGGCGATGAACTGGCAACGCAAGGACAAACCCCGCCGAAAATTGCAGCAACCATTGCTGGAAGTGCAAACAGTTATCACCGAGGGCTGTGACAGTGCGGAGAACGTGCAGCAACGTGAAATGGTCGAACAGCTTTACAACGCCATTCATCAATTGCCGAAAGGCGATGCGGCACTCGTGCTATTGTATTTGGATGAATTGAGTTATCGAGAAATGGCCGAGGTGCTTGGCATTTCCGAAAGCAACGTGGGAGTGAAGCTCAACCGCGCGAAAAAAACTCTCAGCGCTTTGATGAACGGCGAGTCCCATGAACCGAGATAATGCGATGGAACCCGACAAATTTCAACAAGCCTGGCAGTCGCAAACGGCTCGCTCTCGCGTCACTGTTGATTCGAATTTGTTGCTCAATGAAGTGCTGCGTAACCAACAAACATTCCAAGGGACAATTTTAGGGCGCGATATCGGTGAGATTGTCGTAGGTTTGGGTTTAATTCCGGTATGGTTCTTTATGGGGGCGATGTTGTCGTTGCCATGGACTTGGTATCTCACCGTACCCGCCTGCATTTGGGTGACCGGGTTTATTGCGATCGACCGCATTCGCCATAAGCCAAGACAATTTGGGCCTGGTGAGCCACTGATCCAAAGCGTGCGGGCTTCTTTAGCTGACGTGGAGCATCAAATTTGGTTGCTGCGCAATGTCTTCTGGTGGTACTTGCTGCCGTTTGTGATTTCGCTCTTCACGTTCTTTATTCACATAGCATGGCTCAGGTCGTCGAATATCTGGTCCGCCATTTTCCCTGGCCTGTTCGTGGCCGCTTTATACACGGGCATTTATTACCTCAATCAACGCGCCGTGCGGACGCAACTCATGCCACGCCGGCAAGAGTTGCTTGCCTTGCTCTCAAGTCTGCAAGATGAATCCAGCAGCACGGATCAGGAACAACTCAACACCGAAGAAAGTCTGATAGACGCCGTTGAGGGGCCAGCGTGGCAGCCATTGATTTCAAATTTTGTCTTGGCGGCGGGCGTAGTGATTATCGCCTCCATCGCAGCGTTTTTCTCAGGCAAAGCGATAGCGGGTTATCCCGAGGTTTCTCCGTTCGCGGCGGTGCGTTGGGAAGATTCTCAGCCCGAGGTCAAGGTCGACGGCGAGTGGTTTAAGCTCGTGTCGATTGATGATGTCTCGATCACGAAGATCATCGACTTTAGCAAAACGACCTACGACGACTTGTGGCAGAAACGGTTCGAGGAGGACCTCGTCGAACTGATGGCTGGCATGGGGCACGAGCCGTCGGAGAGTGTCCGATTGGTCGTGGTCCCCCTCTTTCCGAAAGACGCCAAGGAACAGATCCTCGAGGATGTTCCCCTAACCGAGGCCAATCGTCGCGCTATTAAGTATGAGGCCTTGAAAAAAGAATTCCGCGTCGAGCCGCAGGTAACCTATGACGGGCCTGCCCAAAGCAACGGTCCCAAGGGAGATTGGCTAGCAGGCTTAGTCACCGAGCAGCGCAAGAAGAAAAATCTCGTCGGGCTGGCCGCAATGGTGATGATCGACGGGCAAGTCGAGGCCGTAGCGGTTCAAGGTGAACGCAAGATCGACAGCAAGGTGTCGCTCGAAATCGACGACCGCTGGCATCTGGGAGGAATCGCCAAGAGCATCACCGCCACGATGATCGCGCGCTTGATCGAATCCGGTAAATTGAATTGGGATGATACCGTCGGCGAAATTTTTCCTGATGATTCGGTGCATGAAGATTGGCGTCAGGTCACACTCAAGCAGTTATTGACAGATACGGCCGGCGCGCCGCGCAGCTTTTCCATCGAGATTCGTCGCCAGCATCCTGCACTTGGTTCCGAATCCACAAAGGCTCGCCGTGAGGCCGTGCTGGAAGTGCTGGCTGACCAACCTGACTATCCGCCGGGAGAAAAAAATGTGTACTCGAATGTGGGCATGACACTAGCCGCGGCTATGGCCGAGAAGGTCACCGGCGAGACTTGGGAAGACCTTGTGAAACGCGAAGTGTTTGAACCGCTCGACTTGAAGGGCTCGGGATTTGGGCCCCCGACAAGCTCCGACGAAAAACTCGAACAGCCGCGGGGTCATCGGAACGTCCGGCACTTGAAAGTCGCGACCAATGATAAGCGAGACAACACATTTATCATGAGTCCCGCGGGTGCCGTGCATATGACGCTTGGCGATCTCTGCGCTTATGCATCGGAACATCTTTGTGGCGAGCTTGGTGAAGGAAAACTGCTTTCGGCGGATAATTATCAACGGCTGCACACACCCGAGTTGGATCAACAAGCCAGTGGTTGGGTCAGGAAAGAGCCCAGCACAGAAATTCCCTATACCGTGTATTGGCACAACGGCACAAACACGATGTGGTATGCCCTCGTGGCGTTCATCCCCGACAAGAACATGGTGGTGGCCGTCACATCCAACGACGGCGACTACGAGTTGGCGGAAGTGGCCGCTTGGGAAATCGTCGAAGCAACCGTGAAATCATTCGGTGATAGCCAATAGTAACAAACGATAGTCAGCACACACGAGGGTTTATCCCATGTCAAATTACCTGCGAATTTTGAAAACAGCCTCCTTCTTGGCCGTATGTCTAGTAATGCTCATCCCTTTGAAGGGCAGGGCGATTGATTTCAAAGCCGAGGTCGATCCGCTCGCGCAGTCTCTATTGAACGACGGGCTGGCCGTCGGTTTCGTTGTCGGGATCTATAAGGACGGCGAAACTCAGATCCTGAGTTACGGAGAAACCGAGAAAGGAAGTGCCATCGCCCCCGACGGTGATACGATTTATGAAATCGGCTCGGTTAGCAAAGTCTTCACGGGCGTGTTGCTCGCCGACTTGGTGCAACGTGGACAAGTGAAGCTTGATGATCCGCTGCAAAAGTATTTGCCCAAGGCCACAAGGTCATCACTGACCAATCGATCGGGCATCACCTTCGAGCATCTGGCCACCCACACCTCAGGGTTGCCAGCCTTGCCGGATAATTTGTCGCCGGCCGATATCATGAATCCCTACGCCGACTATACGCACCGTCAGGCATTTGAATTCTTGAAGAATTACAAGATGACTCGTCTCCCCGGCGAGTACGAGTATTCGAACTACGGCATGGGCCTGTTAGGAATTCTGTTGTCGAGTCGCGAGAAAGTGCCCTACGAACAACTCATGATCGAACAGATTGCTAAACCATGCGATATGAATGACACCTGCATCAAGCTGACCGACAAACAACGCGAGCGGCTTGCTCCGCCCTTTGACGCGACTTTGCAAAAATCGAAGAATTGGGATATTCCGACTCTCGCTGGTGGGGGAGGGATTCGCTCGACGGTTAACGACATGCTCAAGTTCATTGCAGCCAATCATGTCGAGGATGACCAACCCCTGACAAAAGCCCTGCGACGTTCGCACGAAAAGCGGCATGCAATGGAAGAAGGCGAAGCCATAGGCCTCGCTTGGCATATCGAATCCGACGGTATCACCCGTTGGCACAATGGCATGACGGGGGGCTATGCCTCGTGGGTGTCCGTTGTTCCGGCGCGTGACGCAGGCGTCGTTGTGCTGTGCAATACGGCGTGCGACAAGATCACCGAGTTTGGAGAAAATATTACGCGGATCACCTTGGGAGAAACGATCGAGCAACCGGCAGCCCCAGCCGTTGTCAAAGTTTCGCCGCGCACGCTCAAGTCCTATGAAGGTGTGTATGCCATCACGCGTCAGTTTGCGCTGACGGTCAAACTCGAAGGAGATCAACTCACGGTTCAAGGAACCGGGCAACCACCGCTCCAAGTGTTTCCTGAATCGGAAACGAAATTCGCGTGCAAGGTGATTGACGCCCAAATCACCTTTGCCGGCGAGAAGAATGGCAAAGCAGCGATGCTGATCTTGCACCAGAATGGGGCTGATCAGGTCGCGAAACGTCAGGATTAGCTACTCGAATCCTAAGGCCAGCGGCTATTTAGCACCCAGAATCATCCAGCAAGAATCGTGTTTCTGCATGCCGATGTGGGGATAGTAATCCGCCGCAGCCGGGGCGGCGAGTAGGATCAATCGAGTCTTCAGACCGGCAGCTGCGTGGGTCCGGCGGACAAGTTCCTTGCCAATTCCCTTGCGCTGAAACTGTTCGTCCACGGCGAGATCAGAGAGATACGTGCAGTAAGCAAAGTCGGTGATGGCCCGCGAAATGCCGACCAACATGCCGTCGCTACGAGCCGTGATTATCACGTCAGCGTTACGCAGCATACCCTCGATCGCTACACGATCATCCACGGGCCGCCGCTCGGCAAGTGTCGAACGCACAAGCAGGTCGATGAACTCATCGCAGGCGAGATCGGGTTCGAGGTTGTAGTTGATCGGGTTCATGCGGCTCACATCTCATACACAATCCGCCCGTGCGATTGGCTCCTACTGATGCGGTCGGTGGCGTACAGGCCCGCGAGGATGAACTCCACACAGGAGGCGCGCACGGCTTCGTTCTGGCTGGCGTTGACCTCGAAGGCTTTATCCCAGACTGGCGGAACGCGCTGCAAGAGTTTTGCATAGTGGGAGGACGGCAACATATCGCCCACTTCGATCTTCACTCCTTCGGAGAAGATTTGCGCAATTTCAGCAAGACCGTGCTTGTCGACGTATTCGTTGAACACCGTGGCGATCGCCTCGGCCAGCACCGCATCGAGCACCTGCTTCTCACTCATTTGATGGGTCCCCATCAAGTCGAGTTCCAACTTGCCGAGTGACGACGCATAGAGATGCCCGAGATCACTTATCCGAGGCACGGCCGGTGTTTCACCCAGCACGGCCGCCCGTTGCCGGGCACTGGCCAGCATCGTGCGAAAGTTGGCAATCGACAACCGCGCGCTCACCCCAGATTGATGATCCACGAATTTCGATTTCCGCGCGGCTCGGCTGACCTCTTCCACTAGTTCCTTCATAAAATAAGGAACGACGACACCATTTTCAGTATCTTCCGCCTTCCCCTTTCCACCATCCCCCTTACTCTCCGCCTCTTGCTCCAAGATTTGCACGCCCAGCTCGCGTTCGAGCGGGTAATGAGTCTGGATCATCGAGCCAATGCGGTCCTTAAGCTGCGGGATCACTTTGCCGCTGCGGTTGTAAGTGGCGGGGTTCGCGCTGAACAGGATCAGCACGTCGATGTCGAACTTAATGGGATAGCCGCGGATTTGCACGTCGCGTTCTTCCAGAATGTTGAACAAGCCGACCTGGACGAGCTCATCCAACTCGGGAAGTTCGTTCATCGCGAAGATGCCGCGGTGCATGCGTGGGATCAAACCAAAGTGCAGGGAGTCTTCGGCACTCATGCTGATGCCCGCAGCCAATTTGGCGGGGTCGATCTCGCCAATAATGTCGGCAAACTTTGTCCCCGGGGAGAGTCGCTCGGCATACCGATCTTCACGGCTCCACCAACCGATGGGAACATCTTCGGCCGCGCGCTCGGCAATGATTTGTTTCCCGCGCGTGGTGATCGGCTGATATGGATCGTCATGCACGGGAATCTCGGGATCGGCGATGAAGGGAATCGCGTCGTCCAAGAAGCCCGCGATTAACCGCATCAGCCGGCTTTTGGCTTGTCCCTTCTCGCCGAGGAACAGAATGTCGTGCTGCGCGAGAATCGCGATATTCAGTTCAGGAATGACAGTATCATCGTAGCCGATGATGCCTGGGTACAGTTCTTCGCCTGCTTGCAAGCGGCGCATGAAGTTGTCGTGGATCTCTTGTTTAACAGTTTTCGATTGCCAACCGCTGGCGCGGAGTTCAGCCAGAGTCGCGGGGCGCTCGGTTGCAGTCATAATCATGTTCCAAGTTCAAAAGTGTATGGCTGGAAACTATTGTTCGATTATAGGACTCATCGATTGAAAGCCAACTCGCGATGAGGCTGAGACGGTTCTGATCGCTGTTTTGCAGAGCAGACATGGATCGGGGTGGAACCGACCGACAATCTGGGTTAGGTTTGGGCGAGACACATTCATTCACACGTCGCGACCCCACCTAGCTCGATACATATGCACGAATATCCCCTGATTAGCACGCTAGCGATAGGCTTCACCGTGGCCTGGGTCCTGGGCCTGCTGACGCAGCGAATGCGCCTGTCCCCAATAGTGGGTTACCTGCTCGCTGGGGTGGTGATCGGTCCGCATTCGCCCGGGTTTGAAGCCGACATTAACTTGGCCCATCAGCTGGCCGAGGTCGGCGTCATTCTACTGATGTTCGGTGTTGGCTTGCATTTTCATCTCAAAGATTTGTTGGCGGTTAAGGGGATCGCTATTCCTGGTGCTATCGCACATTGTTTGATTTGTACGGTCGTCTCCGTGCCGATTTACACTTGGTTAGGCTTTTCAACGGACACGAGCCTCGTCCTAGGTTTCGCCTTATCGATTGCAAGTACTGTCGTACTTATGCGAGTACTGATGGATGCTGAAGAGCTCAATTCGCATCAAGGCCACGCTGCTGTTGGATGGCTCTTGGTCGAGGACGTACTCTCGGTCATCGTTCTGGTGCTGATTCCTGTGCTAGGTCAAACGGAAGGTGTGGAAGTCGCAGCCGGCCCAACATCGCATCCCGCGCTAGCAATTACTTGGGCGCTCATGAAGCTCGTGGCAATGGTTGCCATTATGTTGATTGCAGGAGCAAAGATCGTACCCTGGGCGTTGGTGAAGGTGGCTCGCCTGCGCTCTCGCGAGCTCTTCACCCTGACAATTCTCGTATTCTCGGTCGCAATTGCCGCTGGGACCTACGTGCTCTTTGGAACTTCCATGGCACTTGGCGCATTTCTGGCCGGCATGGTTGTGGCCCAATCCCCCGTGAGCCATCAGGCTGCCGCCGACGCCTTGCCCCTGCGCGATGCTTTTGCAGTACTGTTTTTTGTGTCAGTCGGGATGTTGTTCGATCCCGACATTCTAGTGAGTCAACCACTCATGATCCTCGCGACGATGGGGATCATCCTAGTCGTGAAATCAGTTTCGGCAGTCATCATCGTGGCATTTTTAGGTCACTCAGTGCGAATGGGTTTGACCGTGGCCCTTGGGCTTGCGCAAATCGGTGAATTTTCCTTTATTCTTTCTAACCTCGCGCAAGAATACGGGTTGATGCCGATCGAAGGGCATAGTTTGCTTGTTGGGGGGGCAATATTATCAATTACGATTAACCCAATTCTTTATCGTAGCTTACACCCCATCGAAAATTGGCTCCGTCAGCATCCGCGTTTGTGGCGATTACTAAACGCCAGGGCCGAACGTCGCGTGCAAGGAGCGAATGACGTGTCGATGGCTCAAATTGCCGCCTACGGCGACGACGCCAAGCTCGCCATCGTGATCGGATATGGCCCCGTCGGTCGTGCCGTGGATCGACTTCTCCGCGATGCCGGGATGGATACCGTCGTCATTGATATGAACATGGACACCATCACTGAATTACACGCCCAGCGGCGCGTGGCCATTTTTGGCGATGCAGCACGGGAAGCCATTCTCGAACAGTCGGGCGTAAAAACGGCGACGCATCTTGTCTTAACTCTCCCGGCAGCCACGGGACGCACGGCGATCGTGGCTTTGGCCAGAAATCTTAATCCCAAGGTGCGAATCCTTGTTCGTGCCCACTATTTGCGCGAACGCGAGTACCTGGAACAAGCCGGGGCCACCGCCGCCGTGTTTGAAGAAGGGGAAGCCGCCGTCGCGCTCGCGCGGCTGGTGCTTGTCGACACAGGAGCCAGCAAGGAATCGGTCGAGCATGCGGTACGCGATCTGCGGACGCAGCTCATTTTGGAAAACGTCAGCAACCTCCAAACCCAGACCGTGCGATCGATCATGGTCCCCTGGACACGTGTGCGGCGGCTTTCCAGTTCCGCCACCGTCGATGAGGTCCGCCGGCAAGTCGCCGAGCATCACTATTCCCGCTGGCCGATTGTTGATTCTCAGACCGGGCGGACAACCATGTATCTGTTGGCCAAAGATCTTGTCACCGAAGGAACCGAGAGCACCGATTGGCTGCGACTGGCACGACCACTTTCCGCCGTGAGTGCCAACACCGACATCGAAACCGCGCTCGCTCATTTCCAGCGCGAGAATGCCTCGGTTTGCCTCGTGGAAGACAACGGTAGTCCCGTCGGGCTGGTGACGATTGAAGACATTCTGGAGCAGGTCGTCGGTCGCATCGAAGATGAATACCCGCGCGAGCCCAAGATTTTCTTGCAAGAAGCTCTACTGACAGGGGGTGTTGTTTTAAATTTACGCGGCAGCACGCCTCAACAAGTTATCAGTGAGCTCGCAGCAAACATTCCCACAGGGCTGTTGCCGCTGGGGACCGACGTCACTTATTTGGCCCTGGAGCGGGAACGCGAACTCCCCACCTGTTTAGGCTGCGGCGTGGCGATTCCCCACGCCCGCGTACCCGGGCTCACACGGCCGCTGGTTGTGTTTGGCAGGTCGCAGGAAGGAGTGTTGTTCAACCCGGATTCCAGCGAAATCGTGCGGCTGGTGTTTTTGCTCGTCACCCCCGACGATCAGCCCGATGTGCAAGTCGTGCTCCTGAGCCAACTAGCAAGCCTCGCCGGTAGCAGCGAAATCCGCGACCAGCTTGAGAAAGCGGATTCCGCGCCCGAGGTAATGGAGATCTTCTCGGCAGGGAATCGGGAAGAAGTACACAGTTAGCCGGCAGTGTTCCACTGCCGTGAAAACAGTGCAAATACCTTTACTCGGCATCGGGACGATGCCGAGTAAAGGTCTCACTCATCCGTCACGCAACCTTCGCTCGCGCTTTTCACGTTCTTAATATACTTGTAGAGCGTCCCACGGGTCGCTTTATACGCTGGTGCTTTCCAAGCGGCGCGGCGAGATTGGAATTCCGCGTCGGAGATATCGACATCGATCGTGTTCTTCTCGGCGTCGATGATGATTTTGTCGCCCGTCTTTACCAGCGCGATGGGACCGCCCATTTGCGCTTCGGGCGTAACATGCCCCACGATAAATCCGTGTGATCCGCCACTGAAGCGGCCATCGGTCAATAGCGCCACGTCGCTGCCCAAACCGGCACCCATGATCGCGCTCGTGGGGGTGAGCATCTCGGGCATGCCGGGGCCCCCTTGTGGGCCTTCGTAGCGAATAACCACCACGTCGCCTTTGTTGATCTTCTTTTGCTCGAGCGCGTGCAGCATGTCTTCTTCGCTGTCGAACACTTTGGCCGGGCCGGTGAACTGCAAACCTTCCTTGCCGGTGATTTTCGCGACCGCGCCGTCAGGACAAAAGTTGCCCCGCATGATGCGGATGTGACCCGTCCTTTTGATCGGATCGGAAAGCGGCTTCACCACCTCTTGCCCGGCTTTGAGTCCTGGCAAATCGGCCAAATTCTCGGCAATCGTTTTGCCCGTGACCGTCAGGCACGAGCCGTCGATCAAGCCTTCGGCGAGCAACATCTTCATGACGGCTGGCGTGCCCCCCACGGCGTGCAATTCTTCTTGAACGTATTTTCCGCTTGGCTTGAGATCGGCGAGCAAGGGAATACGATCACTCACTTTTTGGAAATCGTCGATCGTGAGTTCGACATCGACGCTCCGCGCCATTGCTAACAAATGCAGCACGGCATTGGTCGAACCCCCGACGGCCATCGTGAGCACCATCGCGTTTTCAAACGCCGCGCGGGTCATGATGTCGCGTGGTTTAATGTCGCGTTCCAGCAAAACGCGGATGGCTTTGCCCGCTTCCAAGCATTCTTTGAGCTTGTCGGGGTCTTCAGCAGGAATCGACGAACTGTAGGGTAGCGACATCCCCATCGCCTCAATGGCCGAGGCCATCGTGTTGGCGGTGTACATACCGCCGCAGGCCCCTGCGCCGGGACAACTTGAACGCACGATTTCCTTGCGTTCGTCTTCGGTGATCCGTCCCGCAAGGAATTCACCGTAGCATTGAAACGCGCTTACAACGTCGCGCTTTTGCGAGTCGCCGCCGAAGTGCGTGAATCCCGGTTTGATCGTGCCGCCGTAAACCATCAAGCCGGGGCGGTTCAAACGACCCATCGCCATGATGCAGCCCGGCATGTTTTTATCGCAACCGGGAATGGTGATACAGGCGTCATACCACTGGGCACCCATGACCGTTTCAATCGAGTCGGCAATCAGATCGCGCGATTGTAGCGAAAAGCTCATGCCGTCGGTCCCCATCGAAATGCCGTCCGACACGCCAATCGTGTTGAATCGCATGCCAACGAGTCCCGCCGCCTTGACGCCTTCCTTGACCTTGGCCGCCAGATCGAGCAGGTGCATGTTGCACGTATTGCCTTCGTACCAAACGCTGGCGATGCCGACCTGCGCCTTTTGCATGTCGTCTTCGGACATCCCCGTGCCGTAGAGCATCGCTTGCGAGGCACCTTGCGACTTAGGTTGCGTGATGTGGCTGCTGATTTTATTGAGTGCTGCGGGCACGATTACGGTCCTTACGTTGCGGTTTGGTAGGCCTGGAGACGAGAAACGGTCATTGTAACCCCATCCTGGCCACCGGCGCAAGCCCGTGGTTTCTGAGGGTTCGACCACCGGCTTGCACCGGCGGCTAGGGGGATGGCGTCACGATTGGTATAAGCCTTCCAATGAGACCCCGCCCCCAAAGAACCGCACTTCGCGGGTGAGGTTCGCGCACTATTCTTACGATGGCGGATGACCTCAGATATTGCCGGCGAGATTGCACTCACATGCTTACACTTCCCCTGGAATCAAGCGACCCCCTGGTCGAGTCGCCGCCGTCCGGTCTTCCGGAAGTGATGCTGGCCGATGGACATTGGCTGCCGCTCGCGGGACTCAGCGTCTTGGAACTCGCCGAGTTGCAGTGGAAGCAAGAGCAACGCTTCGCTCGCGCGATCGCCCAGTTGCCCAAGAACAGCCGCGAACGCGCTCTGGTCACGGGGCAGGCTTACGACACGATTTGCACGATTCTTGCCGCACAACGCACCGACGACGAGCCGCTGGTGATGGGGCTCGACAAACGCTACGTGAAGTTGGTGCTCGAACTGTTGCACCGCCAGACGAATCAAGGCGTCGAGTGTCCCCACTTGTTCGAGATTGGCTACGGCAGTGGCATGCTGCTGAAAGAAGTCAGCGACCATGGCTTCTCGGTCGCGGGAGTAGAGATTTCCAGCACCATGCGCGAACATGCCGTCGCGCTGTTGGGAGAACGCTACGCCGATCAACTTCTGTTTGGCGATCTCCGGCAAGTGAAACGCGACTCGTTGGATGAGCGTCCTACGTTGATCTATTGGAACGACGTGTTCGAGCATATTTGCCCCGACGAGATCGCCGACTACCTTTCGCACATTTACAGCTTGCTGCAACCGGGCGGCATGCTCGTCACGATCACGCCGAACTGGTTGTTGCGGCCTTCGGACATCACGCGAACATTTTGTCCGCTGCGCACCGAAGCCCGCGGCCTGCACTTCAAAGAATACCGACTGTCAGAGACGGTCAAACTGCTCAAGGAAACCGGGTTCCGCTCGGTAGCCACGCCACTGTGTGTGAGCAGACAGCGCATCTACCTTTGCGGCAAGGGACTGCGGTTGTGCAAGCAATGGTGCGAACCATTGATTGATAAGCTGCCCGTCAAATTCGCGCATCTCTTATGCCGTGGCTTAGGGCTCTCGTACACGATCGCGACGAAGTAATTGATACCGGTAGCCCCGACACATCGTCCGCAAAGTGCGTAGTCAATAGGAAAAACTCAGTCGGACATGCGTCGGGGTGCGCAGCACAAGAGGTATTCAAGCATCGCCCAAAACTTCTTGTCGCAGGCGACACCGACACTCGACTGATTCCATTCTCACGTACACGATCTCCACATCAGTCGAGTGTCGCTGGCACCCACCATTTTAAACTCCGCTAGTGGCCAAGAATCGTTGTGGCGAAGCACTCCTTCACGTGTCACAATACGCCTGCGCGGCGTTATGTATTTGGCTGGCGCTGGGCGCTAAATCTCGAATCAACGCGAAAATATTTTGACCAAAACCCCAGGACTTTTGTCACCTGTGATTTCTGTATTCATCGATTATTGCAGAGCAAACTCGTTGGCACCGTTCCAAAACTCATGGGTTTTGTCACCAGAAATCGAAATTCGCCTGATTCGTTCCAAAACTCCAAAAGCCATACCACGAGTCGGGCCAGATAGACCATTATTTCAAATCGGACTAGAATCGCGGAGCAATTTTCCGGCGGGGTGTTGGGCGACTACTCATGGCTGATTACGAAAAAAATGGTTCCTTTTACCTTGGTCGACCCTTCGATCTCGCCACGGGGCAGCTTGCGCAGGAGAAGGTGCTCTACGATGCCAACGATCTGACTACCCACGCGGTGTGCGTCGGCATGACCGGGAGCGGCAAGACCGGCTTGTGCATGTCGCTCTTGGAGGAAGCCGCGCTTGATGGCATTCCCGTGATCGCCATCGATCCCAAGGGGGACTTGGGTAATTTGCTGCTCGCGTTCCCGCAGCTCAAGCCGAGTGACTTCGAGCCGTGGGTCGATCCCTCGGTGGCCCAACAACTGGGCATCACGAAAGAGGAATTGGCGGAGCAGACAGCCTCCCTGTGGAAGAAGGGACTTGCCGACTGGAATGAAGACCAAGCGCGACTTCAAAGGTATGCCGATGTTGATAAGGTGATCTACACCCCAGGCAGCACGGCGGGGATGCCGCTCACGGTGCTCAAAGGTTTTCATGCCCCGCCGCAGGCCGTCATCGATGACGGCGACACCTACAACGATTTGCTGCAATCAACCACGCAGTGTGTGCTAGCCTTGGTGGGAATCGACGCCGATCCGGTACAAAGCCGCGAGGCGATTCTCATTTCCAACATCCTTGATCACGCCTGGCGTGCCGGGCGCAGCCTCGATTTGTCGGCACTCATCCATGACATTCAAAAGCCTCCCTTCACCATGGTTGGGATCGTCGACATCGAGAATTTTCTCCCAGCCAAAGACCGCATGGCGTTGGGGATGAAAATTAACAATCTGTTGGCTTCTCCCTCGTTTGCGAATTGGTTGCAAGGGGAGTCACTGGATATCGAGTCGCTGCTGTACACCTCCGATAAGAAACCGCGGTTGTCAATTCTTTCGATTGCTCATTTGAACGACAACGAGCGGATGTTCTTCGTGACAATTCTGCTCAACGAAATATTGAGCTGGATGCGCTCGCAATCCGGCACGGGGAGCCTCCGGGCGATCCTCTACATGGACGAAGTGTTCGGCTATTTTCCGCCATCGGCCAATCCTCCGAGTAAGCGACCAATGCTCACGTTGCTTAAACAGGCGCGTGCGTTTGGTTTGGGAGTTGTACTCGCCACGCAGAATCCGGTCGATCTGGACTACAAAGGGCTTTCCAACGCGGGGACATGGTTTCTGGGGCGGTTACAAACCGAGCGCGACAAACTCCGCGTGCTCGACGGCTTGGAAGGCGCTTCGGCCCAGGCGGGCTCCAAGTTCAATCGCAGCGAGATGGACGCGCTGCTCTCCGGGCTGCGGAGCCGTGTGTTTCTGGTGAACAATGTTCACAGCGAACAGCCGCAGGTGATGCACACCCGCTGGGTGATGTCGTACCTGCGCGGACCGCTCACCCGTGACCAGATTCGCGAGCTGATGCAGGATCGCAAGCCAAACGCGGCCGAGTCTCAAGCTGCTGAGAACAAGCCAGCGGAACGATCGACCGTGAGTCACGATCAAGCCCGGCCGATGCTGTCAGGCAATATCTCGGAAAAGTTCTGGCCGCTGAGCCGCGTTCCTGATGCGGAAAGCTCGATACAGTATCAACCGGCACTGGTTGCTGAAATCCAACTTACGTCATCACCTCAGGCCAAGTTTCTGGTGCGTCGCGAGATGAACAGCGAGATTCCATCATCGATTTGGGACGGTGCCCAGATTCTCACGCCTCCGAATGATTGGGATAACGAACCTTACACCAACAGCGGATTTCTATCGCTCGTGGGGCCACTGACCCAGGACAAAAACTACAAGATCTGGCAACGTGATCTGGGCGAGTGGTTTGAAAAGCAATATCGCACCCTACGCGACCTGACGACGAAGCGTGATAAGCTAGAAGATTCGGTCCGCAAAGTTCAACTCGAAGTCGATGAGAATCGGTGGTGGTGGCTGGGGAGTCTGTGGCGAGCGCTCGAAGTGATTTTCGTTCGTTTGCTGGGTGGCAGTACACGCAAGCAAATCGTGACGCAGACCTCGACCAAACAAATGACTCGCGGCAGACGAAGATATTCCGAAGCCAAGGCCGAATTGGCTGAGCTCACAGAGAAACTCGCAGACTGTCAGAAGGAATTCGACGACTTCAGAGTTGCGCTGGGTACTCGGCTTTCAGCTGATCATGAAGTTCGAGATTCCCTGCTCACGGCGATTGAAAAGAATCAGGTCGAAGTCAGCCGCGTGAACCTAGCTTGGCTGCCTCGGCAAGTCGACGCACAAGGTCAATCACAAGCACTATATTAGATCATAATTTTTGTCAGGAGTGAGGCATGTCGGAACGTGAACGTTGGATCATCTACCCTTTGCTGTTGTTCGCCTTAGGGGCGGCGGTCCGGGACAAGCTCATCGACCGCGTGGAAGCCAAAGAGATTCGCTGCGAACGGCTGCAAATCATCGATCAGCAGGATCCTGATAAATCGCTCGCCGAGCTTGGTTTCAAACGAGCCATCAACGGCGACCCCACGCGATTGGCCGACCGCGTGGGAGCTCTCATTCTGAAGGATAGCGACGGGAACGAAATCTGTGATATTTCGCACGACGTCATCGTCGGAAGGGTTATCGCGAGGCAGTTGGCGGTGATCGATGAAATGCGGCGGCCGCTCGTGGTGGCCTTAACGGAACCACTTCCGGTGATGACGCCAGGGCAGGGGGATGGGGCCGTCTCCTACCAAGGGGTCATTTACTTAAACAACCAACGGTTGGGCATTCGATTGGCTCCCCCGACGAATCAACCCGCGACCAATCCGCCTCCCGCGAATCCGGCAGAAGCGTCTCCCGAGGCAAATCCCTAAGGAATACGGAGTATTATCCATCCGAATGAGCGAAATTCGATCACGGAGTTTGCCTGTTCGTTCCGATTTTTGGGAACGATACGTGCAATTGTGTTCCCCAAAGCACGCCAACCGGCTAATCTATGGCAGCCTGTTGCCTGCAGGTCCCGAGAAGAAGCTTTCCCGTGTCGTTGATTGTAATGGATAACGAGCTGATACAGACCGGCACGCGATTCGCCAGCCTGGCCGACATGGTCGAGCAGCAGGCGTTAAGTTATCCCGATTGCAAGGCCTTTGTCTTTGAAGACGATGCGGGACAGACCGAATCGTGGAGCTACCAAGAATTATCTGCGCGTTCACGAACCTTGGGGGGGTGGCTTGCCTCGCGGGTGAAGCCGGGTGATCGGGTGCTGCTGGTTTACCCCCCCGGTTTGGAGTTCATCGCGGCATTCATGGGATGTGTCTACGCGGGGGCGCTCCCCGTGCCGGCGACCTATCCCAAGCCCAAGCGGCCGATGCCTCGGCTAGACTCGATCGTGGCCGATTGCCATCCGAGCTTAGTGCTGACACAGACCAGCGTGTTGGGCGGTCTTTGCCTTGATCAACAATCCCCTGCGATCAGCGTGCTTGCTTGGGAAGCGACCGACAATGTCGCAACGCAACAAGGCTGTGCGTTTCAACCTGTGGTTCGTAGCGCCGACGATCTTGCCTTTTTGCAATACACGTCGGGCTCAACATCCGAACCACGCGGCGTGATGGTGAGCCACGGCAATATCATGCACAACCTCGAAGCGATTCGAGTTGGCTTTGGTATTCGTATCGATGAACATGCCCAAGGCGTGTTTTGGCTGCCGGCTTATCACGACATGGGATTGATAGGCGGAATTCTGACGCCGTTGTATGTGGGTGCGACGAGCACACTCATCGCGCCAACGACATTTCTACGTCGACCGCAGCGTTGGTTGGAATTAATCTCCGCGACGAAGGCGACGATCAGCGGCGCGCCGAATTTTGCTTATGAATTGGCCGAGCGTAAGACGAGTCCCGCCGACCGAAAGGCCTTGGATTTGAGTTCCTGGCGGCTGGCGTTTTGCGGCGCGGAACCGATCAATTCCGAAACCCTCACGGAATTCGCCGATGCCTTCGCCGACGCGGGGTTCAAGCCGAGCGCATTCTTCCCTTGCTATGGATTGGCTGAGTCGACGCTGCTGGTGACGGGTGGGCAATCCGCCGCGGGGCCGCGCGTGCTGCAAGTCGATCGCCAGGCGATGCGTGACAATCGAGTCGTGCAGTTGGCCGAGAAAAATGGACGCACACAAGCCCTCGTGAGTTGCGGCCCAGAATGTCTGGGGGTCGAAGTAGAAATTGTTGATCCCAAGACCCATGCCAGTTGTGGCAAGAATGAAGTTGGCGAGATTTGGGTTCGTGGCGAATCGATTGCTCGTGGTTATTGGAATAAAGAAGCCGTCAATGCCGAAGTCTTTCGTGCGAAGCTCGCCACGAATGGTTCGAGCCACGACGAAGAGTATCTCCGCACGGGTGATTTAGGATTTTGTCACGAGGGTGAGTTGTTCGTGACCGGGCGTTTGAAGGATGTCGTCATTGTGCGGGGACGCAATCACTACCCGCATGATCTGGAACGGACAGCGCAAGCTGCCCATGAGGCGGTCGATCTCGGAGCCGCTTTTTCCATCAATATTGATGGCCGCGAAGAGCTGGTGCTCGCTCATCAATTGCGCCGTGAAAGCCGGAATGCCGATCACAATCAAGTGCTCCAAGCCATCCGCACGGCCGTCGTTGATGAACATGAAATCGATCCTTACGCGATTGTGCTCATTCGCCCAGCCAGCTTGTCGATGACTTCCAGCGGCAAGGTGCAGCGGCATCGCATCCGCGAGCAATATCTGAATGGTGATTTGGCCATTACCGCGAAATGGATCAATCAGAATACAGAAGGCAACGACCGGGAAGGCTCGCCAACCCAAGCCGAACCCCCGATGTTTCTTGATCGCATCGGTCAGATGTCACCAGAGAAATTGCAGGCGGAGATGCTGAGCTGGCTGATGACTTGGTTGACGGCCCGCGCGAATTTGATGCCGGGGGCCATGCAGCCGCAAACACCTTTCGCTCAACTGGGGATTGATTCGCTCACGGCCGTAGAAATTAGCCAGGAACTTGATCAGTTGCTGGGTTTGCAATCGCCGCCGATGGTGATTTGGAGTTGCCCCACTCCGGAGGAATTGGCGGACTACTTGGTAGGAGAATTGCAAACTGCCAAGGCTTAAACTATTGCTGTGTTGTGGGCGTGGAAAGCAATTGTTCGGATTGATAATGCACCGGTTCGATGAGTTCTTCGCTCGTGTCTTCGAAGAGAAGCGTCACCTCGGATTCTGTTTTGGGTGCAATCGGAACGGCAGTCACATTCGGCTTCCAGGGTGGTTGAACAGCCTCGGAAACATCCGGAATCATTTCGGTCGTTGCTTCTTCATCGGCGGGCTCAGGAATGACTGGTGGCTCCGGTCCAGTTGCTGATTCATGAATGACTTTGTCGAGCCGTTGTTCGTAAGGACCGTAAGCCACGAGCGGGGCTTGCGACGACGCGTAGTTCAACTCGCGAGGACGGCCACGGCGATTCTCCCGGATCGTGGCATCGTTGTAAGCCGCCATCGGCCAACCTCCTTCGCTCAGGTAGACACCGTCGTAATCGAGTAATGTGCCTTTAGCAAAATGGACGTTCTTAACCGCGATGGCGTACTCAGACAGCGAGCGGAAGTAGCGGCTTTCGGAATCCGCCAAACGCCGTTGGGCATCGAGTAGCAAATCCAAGGGTGCTTTGTCAGCTTCAAAGGCCGCACGGATGGCTTCGAGTTGATTCCGCGCTGCATCGAGCCGGTTGTAAGTGGTTTGCGAGACAACATAGGCACGTTCCATCTCGGCTACTGCGGCGGATACGCCGTGTAGCACTTGATGTTCTTGTTCACGAAGCAAGGCACGCGAACGGCTAAGCAGCAGCTCGGCATTACGCACCCCAGCGGCCCCCCGGCGATAGCCGAGTGGTACGGTCAATTCCAAGCCAATCTGCCATTCTTGGAAGCGGCCGCTGGCGAGATTCTTGTAGGCATTGTCAAACTCGCCGCCAGCACTGTAATCCGGATTCAATAAGTCGTGACCAAAGCCACGCCAACGGTAGCGACCCACCGTGTCGAACTGCGGCAGCAAATGGTTCTTGCTGGCGATCCACTCGAGTTCGTAGCGCCGCGTTTGGAATCGTTGGCGGCGCAACTCAGGACGTCGAATCACGGCTTCTCGAGTCGTAGCGGTCCAATCGAATTGCACGGGAGCGGTCAATGGTTCGTCGGAGGGGCGAAGCAGCCGGCCATCGCTAGGTGGTAAGCCCATCAACATGCGCAATCGCCGTTCCGCTACTTGCACGCCGCCGTTACCACGGAACGTACCACCTGGGCTACCGTTCTCGGTACGCGTGCCATCAACCAGATAGCCGCTCAATGCGTTTTGCACTTCTTCCTGGAAACGGAAGAACTGTTCGCGAGCTTGGGCTTCTTTTTCGGCCTCGCCACCTCGGCGGCCCGATTCGTACAGGGCGTGAATTCGTCGCCAGGTTTCGAGCGAGGCATCCCGTGCTGCAATTTTCGCGTCGAGGTCACGATAGGCGAAGTAGAGATCCCAGTAGGCATTTTCGATATTGCTAACTAAGTCGCGAACAGAAATCTCGAAGTCGGTGAGTTCGATGTCGGTGTTTGCACGAGCGATCAACACGCCGTTGTAGACGCCGGGTATATTTGTCGGCCCAGCGATGCGGTTGTACTCCATGCCGTATCCTTGGAGCAACGGCTGACGAAATTCAGTTTCGATATTCGTATTCCAGGCACTCGGGAAGAGATTGCTAGGAGCATTGTTGCCGTCATAGTCGGTAAAGTGCCGGACGGCCAACTGTGTACCAGCCACGGAGGTCTTAGTAATTTGCGACTGCATCACAAAGGCGTCTTGATACAAGATGCGTGTGCCGCCGCCAAAGAATTCGTTGTTGAGTGCGCGGTTGTTTTTCTCGCCGTAAGCACTGGACGAAAATTGTGCGTCAAATGCGCTCAATGCGGCGTCGACACCGAATCGTGGATCCGTTTCGACGATAGCCGTGTCCCAATAAGTTTGCACGGTAGCCGGTGATCTTAGAACGGTTCCCCCCAGGTCACGCAACACTTGAGATTGCGAGAGTGTCATTTGGACGACTGTCTCAAGATTCACGTCCCAGTATTCGGGCGGTTGCTCGTTGGTGACTGACAATGGGGCCAGCGGGGCCCAATCCTCGGTGGCGCTGCAAGGCGAGACCACGGGGTAGTCAACCTCGGTGGCAATCGTGTGGTAGCAGTCTTCGGGGATCGCCGCCTTGAAGGTTTTGTCGCCGCCCGAACGACAGCCGGGGAGCGCTACCATGAGGTAGAGCACTATCACAGCCCATCGTGTGCGAGAAGAGGATGCCATACCACCGAAGGCCTATTTTCGAGGCCGCCGAATCAATTGCAGGTTACGTACAGGGAGTCCACACTCCCAGAGAAGTTAGGGTCTCTGCTTGGTTTTCGGCCTGCCAAAACCGGTATAACTATGATTTCCGTTACCAACGGCAAAAGTTACGCAGCTTGCCAAGCCGTTATGCCAGCAATGCTAAGGTCAAGAATCTTGCTGGCAGCCAAACCAGGAAGCAGTCAATTCATACGGCGTGGATATACTGGAAAAGTGATGAGCACACTCGAACCAGATACACTCGCGGCAAGTTGGCAAGAAGTGGAGGAATTGATCACCAATCTCCATGAGTTGGCTTGCGCGCCGATTGAGCCAACTGAATTCTTCCGTCGGCTGCTGGATCGTTGTATCACGACGCTAGCAGCCGAGGGTGGGGCGGTTTGGCTGCCGGACTCACACGGCAAGTGGCAGCCCATAGCGGCAGTCAATTTTGAATCGCTTGTACCGTCTGACGAGTCGAGTCGCATTGCTCATCATTATCTGCTGCAACAGGCAGCCATGGTTGCACAGCCGCGTGTTTTGTTACCGGGAGAAGATAATCCAACTCATGCTGCGATTTTGATCGGAACTGCTCGCGACAAGCAGACGGCTCGCCCGCAAGTCGTCCTTGAATTATTCCTGCGAAACGGCGGTAGCCCGGCCACTCAACGCGGTTGGGTGGAATTTTTGTCGGCGGTCATTCATGCCGTCGACCAATATCACCTGCATCATGAACTACGAACGCTTCGTAGCGAGCAATCAGATCACGATGCGGTGCTTACATTTTTGCGCCGATTGCATCGCGGCAAGAGCCTTACGGAAGTTGCCTATGAACTGGCCAATGAAGGAAGTCGCTTTTTAGGTGCGGATCGTTTGAGCGTTCTCGCGCGAGACGGCCAAACATGGACAATGTTGGCAGCCAGCGGTACGGAGCGTTTGGAACAACGATCTGACGCCGTGAAAGATTTGCAAAATCTCGCCGCCGCGACGGCCCACTGGGGTGAGCCCCTTGATTACTCAGAACGGATCGAACTCGCCGAGCTTCCAACTCCATTAGCCAGCGCACTCGAACAACATATCGATCATTCCCATGCTCGGCAGCTTGTGGCTGTGCCGCTTGAGTTTCAGCCTGATGAAGACAGCGATCACAAATCACAACACGCTGCTGTGGTCTTGATTGCTGAGGCGTTTGGTTCAGAGGGAACACTATCGCGACAGAAAGTTGTCGAGCTTGCCCATTTGTGTGAGCCGGTTCTACAGCAAGCCATCGAGTGGAATCGTTGGCCGGTTCGCACGGTGGCTGATTGGACCAACCGATGGACGCGATTGTGGAAAAGTTGGGGATTGAGTCGGTTTGCTGTGGCGGGTGGGGGAATCGCCGCCGTGGTTTTGGCTTTGATTTTTATCCCAACCGATTTCGAAATCGAAGCGCCAGCCACTTTGATGCCACGCACCGTTCAAGATGTTTTTGCCACGACCAATGGAACGGTCCGTGACATCAAGGTCCACCATGGCGACCAAGTCAAATTGGGGACTGTTCTGGCCGTCTTGGACGATCCAGAATTAGATTTAGAAACCGAGCGAGTCCGCGGCGAGTTGGCAACCGTACGCAAGCGATTGGAAGCTATCGCCGTCAGTCGAACGGATCGCCAAAGTCGCGAAGAATTAAAGCCTGACCGTTTACCGCTTTCCGCGGAAGCCAAACAGTTGGAACTTCGCGAAGCGAGTTTACTCACACAGATGGAAATCTTGACCAAGCGCCGCGAGGCACTGACCTTACGCAGTCCGATTGCAGGAACCGTTCTGACCCTCGATGTACAGAACCTTTTACAGACTCGCCCCGTGGAACGTGGGCAAGTGTTGTTTACGATTGCCGACACGAACTCGGGATGGAATTTGGACGCGGACGTTGCTCAAGATCGAATTGGTCATATCATCGCAGCGGAACGTCAAACGGAAGTGCCACTGACGGCACGTTTTCGCTTGGCTGGAGATTTGGATCACACCTTCCATGGCCAGGTGAACACCATTACTGAAACGGCGGTGCTTGATCCCACCAAGCTCACCGAGGAACTGCCCGACGTGCGTGTGGAAATTAAAGTCGATGAACAATCGTTACCGGCTGCCCGTCCGCAAATGGCGGCGATAGCGCGAATCAATTGCGGCAGCCGTTCGCTTGGTTATGTGTGGCTGCACGACGTTTGGGACACAATTTATTCCTGGTTAGCATTTTGATGAAGCAATTGCTGCGAATTTATTGGGGTGCTTTAATTTGCATTTGTTCGGTAACAAATGCACTTTGTGCTGAACCCCTGGTGATTGATTCGGTAGTGTTGAGTCCCTTTCAGGCCGCGGAAGTTCCCGCGCAACAAGTGGGTATGTTGCGCGAGATTCTGGTAGATGAAGGGGCCGTCGTGGAAGTGGGGCAAGTATTAGCAAAGCTTGATACCCGCCAGGCGGAACTTGATGTCGCGAAAGCGGAGATCGAAGCGGCCCAAGCAGCCGCGAAGGCGGGCAATCTCACAAAAGTTAAGTACGCGGAGAAGTCACTGGAAGTCGCGGAAGCAGAACTGAAAAGATCACAAGAATCGATCGCTCAATTCGCCAAGAGCATTTCGCAGTCGCAGATCGATGTCGAGCGGCTGACGGTGGAAAAACTGAACTTAGAGAAAAAACAAGCGGAACATGAACTCGATTTGGATCGTTTTGCCTTGCGAATGAAGGAACAGGAGTTGGTCGCGGCGGAACTGAAGCTTGAGCAACATGGCGTGCAGGCGCCCTTCGCGGGAACCGTGGTGCTCGTACATGGCCGAATCGGCGAATGGCTGGAAATCGGCGCGCCGGTTTTGCGATTGGTTGCCGTCGAAAGTTTGCGTGCCGAAGGATTTCTTGCAGCAGAAGATGCTGTAGGAGATATGGTGGGACGTGATGTGGTCTTTAACAGCGAAACGGGAAAAATCGCCAAAGGCAAACTCCGTTTCGTCAGCCCCGAGATGGACGCCGTCACACGACAAGTCCGAGTCTGGGCGGAGTTGGAAAATCCGGATGGCGAGTTTCGCTCAGGCCAACAAGGTTCTTTAGAAATTGCGCGTTAGCAATCTGAGATGGCTGCCAACCTCGATTATTTGCTGTCGACCGTAGAACGCCCGCTGATGCTCCGTGCGCGGAGCGATATCCAGCAAGTGGCCTTTCCCGTGGCCGGGCAGCCAAGTTATGTGCTCAAAGACCCGCTGACGCTGGAGCATTTTCAACTGACTCCTGCCGAGCACTTCTTGTTTGAACAGTTGGCGCAATCAACGACGTTGACTGCGTTGAAGCACAAATTCGAAGAGCGGTTTGCTCCCCGCACGATTACATTTGTTGCATTGCAAGAAGGAATCAACCAACTGTTTGAGCAAGGGCTGTTGGTGAGCCTAGCCGCTGGGCAAGGCAAAGAACTTTTAAGTCGCGCAGCCAAGAAGCGCAGCAGCGAGCGCTGGCAGAGTGTGTTGCGGGCGCTGTCGTTTCGGTTTGCGAGTTGGGATGCCACGGCTGTCGTCGATCGTGCGTATTCCAAAATACGTTGGGTTTTTTCGCCACTGGCGTTGTGTGGTTCGCTGGTTCTAATCGTGTATGCGATTTGGTTGTTGATTGGAAATTTTGCCGAGGTCGTCGCCAAATTTCCGAGCATTCATGAGCTCTGGCAACCCCGTTACTTGGTTTTGTGGCTCGTGACGGTCGTCGGCGTAAAAGTTTTGCATGAATTCGGCCACGCGCTGACGTGCCGACATTTTGGCGGCCGTTGCCACGAAATGGGCGTCATGTTGCTCGTCTTCTTTCCTGCGCTGTATTGCGATGTGTCTGACGTTTGGCGGCTACCGAGCAAGTGGCAACGCATGGCCGTCACTGCTGGGGGAATGGCCGTGGAACTTTGCCTCGCGGCGCTGGCGTTCATTAGTTGGTGGTATACGTCGCCGGGGCTGTTAAACACGTGGTGTCTGGGTCTCGCAGTGATCTGTTCAATTAACACGCTGGCGGTGAATGCGAACCCGCTGCTGCGATTCGATGGTTATTATTTGCTTGCTGATTGGTTAGAGATTCCCAATTTAGGGGGACGAGCCCAAGGATTATGGTGTGATCGATTACGCCGCTGGCTGCTGAATGAGCCCAAATCTGCTGACCCTTTGTTGAGCCAAAAGCAGCAACAACGTCTCGCGATCTACTGTGTTGCATCGCGCATTTATTCATTGGTTGTGTTACTGGCCATTTACGCCATGTTGTTTGCGTTGGCACGACCCTACCATCTCGAAAACATTGTTTTGATGCTGGCGCTGCTGACGGCGATAGGTCTCGTGATGCCATTCGTGCAACAGGCTTGGCAAGTGCTTCGCAATCCGGCCAATCGTGCGCGGATCCAGCGGCCCAGACTCGCAATGTTATTGATCGCGTTGAGCATGTTCGGCAGTGCGATTTTGTTTTGGCCGGTGAAGCATAATGTGCGTGGCACAGCGGTGTTGATTCCGGCGGACGGCAAAGCGGTCTATGCAACCACCGGTGGGGAGTTGGTTTACGCTGTGCCCCCTGGAACCCGGGTACGGGCTGGTGACGTGATTGCCGAATTGTGCGACCCGCAACTTCAGCTTGCCGTCGCGAAGCATGGTGGTGAGTTTGAAGTGAAACAAGCTCATTTTAACCAAGTTAATACTTTGCGAGCTCTTGATAGCCGGATGTCATTGCAACTTCCCACGGCTCAAGCTGACCTCGCCGATGCGAAGGCACAACTGGCACAGTACGAGCACCGTGAAGATGAATTAATCTTGCGGTCACCGGTTGATGGCATTGTGATCGCTCCGCCAGCCATGGAATTGACGGAATCTGAAGATCGTCTCCCCACCTGGTCGGGTTCGCCGCTCGAAAGTAGAAATCTCGGAGGGTGGATAGAGCCTGGAACAATACTCTGTACAGTTGGCGATTCCAGGCGACTTAACGCACTCGTTGCCATCGATGAGCGGGATGTGGGCGAAATCCAACCGGGCGAGCCGGCTAAAATCCTCATCGATTCCGCACCGGTGCAAATTGTTACTGGCAAAGTAAAGCAGGTAGCTAGCCGAGCTCTGGAACGGAGTGACGATGCACAAGCCAGTAATAAAGACCGCATGCACGTGATCGAAGTGGAACTCGACCCATCACAACTCAGTGCAATTGTCGGCTCAGCAGGAACTGCGAAGATTGAAGCCAGTCGCAGCACTTTGGCAAGTTTGGCAGTTAACTTTGTGAAGCGACGACTCAAGATGCCGTGGTGATTCGGCTAGGGCAGGATCGCAATCATACCGGCGATCACACCCACTTCCACCGCTGCCGCCGCAATGTCGAGCGGCAAATGATTCCAACGCCGTGGCACACAGTTGCCGGGTCGGTAAAGTCCCAGTGTGTAGATGCAATCGTGGGGGCGGTCGACGATCATCTTGTACGGGAGTGCGGGGATGGTTAGGAAGAAGCGACCTGCGGAAATGAAAGGTTGCAATGCACGGCTGGGGGTATAACCATACCTTTCGGCATTGGTTTCTTCAAAGTAGAGGGGCGCGTGGCACAGGCAACTAGCTGCCCAATGAAAATCGTATTGCGACCAACCATATTCCAAGCGTTTGTCATTCACAGTGCCCATGTTGGTCGCACAAGCCATTGCCATGTTTTCGGGGAGCGACCCATCTGGTAGAGCAATATTGATGCTTAAAGAAGAAAGTGGTCGTGCCACGTAGCAGGGAACCGGTTGGACCGTGCCAGGTGCGATTCCTTCGCCGGCATAGATTTCTTCGTTGAGTTGGGGATCGCTTTCGTATTCGGCCTCGGGCAGAATTTCGGCATCCTTCACCTGCGGCGGTTCGACAGGCAAAACGACCTGAGTTTGTCGAACGGGGTTGGCCACGACGGTCGCTTTCGGCGTGGTCACGATCAAAATGTCGCGAGGAGTCCCCGTTTCGTTGGTGAGCCGTGGCTGCAGCCGGCTGGGGGGGCCAACGAAACGTGTGGGGGACTCTTCGACAGGGGCCGACGGTTTGGCAGTAGCGACCGACATTGCACCACAGGTCAGCGACAAAAGAATTGCCACTAGTGATTTGACCAAGTGATGGCGGGTCGTTGCCAAGCGAACGGAGCAGCGCGGGTGGTGGGTTGCGGGGAACATAATTGCATCCCGTCGCGTCGGCCTGGGGGGTTCGCAAGCGACACCGTGTCGTTTGCTGAAGAAGTTTTCGACGCGGCACAATCGGTTTCTCAAGCAGAACCGGCTCGCACGTTACGACCGTTACCAGTGGGAAATCCGGCAAAGTTTACCCATTTTAGAACTGTCGGTAGGAATGCTCCGCACAGTAAACGTCGAGGTGGGGTCGCTAAATATTTGACAAAATTGCTGCTTTCTCGGGATAATGAACACATCGTGCCGCCGGAACAGCGCCTGTAGGACGGCAGTCGCCAAACTTCCTAGCTTCCTTAAGCGATAGCATTGTTCGCTCTTGGGAAGCAGCCTATTTTAGACAGATTGCCGAATCGCCATGGGATTGTTTGCGCTACTGGCTCGCGTTTTCCCTTCGTTCGCTCGCAAAGATGCTCCACAATTCGCGGCGGCCCCCTTGGCTCCGCGGCGGTTGGAACGCCGCCGAGTGTTCGACGGAGCGGCTGCTGGAGTTGTCCTGGAGGCTCTTCCTACCCCAGAGCCCTATGTGCAAACGAGCGAGCCGTTAGTTGCCACGCAAGAGTCAACTCAGCAATCACTCGTGGCCCCCGCCGCGTCCTCGCTGCAGGCGACAATACGCTTGCGAAGCGCGGAGTTGTTTGAAGACCAATCCGTGTTGGCAACGATTGAGATCGTCGACAGCCTGCCGATGGCGCATCAGATTACGATCGACTGGGGGGATGGTTCTCTACAAGTTATCAATGTTGGTCCCTCGGTGCGGGAAGCACTGGCTGTTCATCGGTATCTTGACGACAACCCTACGGGCACGGCAAGCGACGTTTACACCGTGACGGCCACGGTCACGAATGCTCTGGGTGGCTCCGCGACCTCATCGGCCACGATCTTGGTGAAGAATGTCGCGCCCAAGATTGACAGTCTGACGATCACGCCCTCGATCAACGAAAACGACAACGTCGTTCTCAGTGGAACCTATAGCGATCCCGGCACGCTGGATACGCATTCGCTGGATATCGATTGGGATGGCGACGGCACTTACGACCAAACGGTCGCCGTTTCGGGGGGCACATTCTCCGTTTCGCGACAAGTGCTCGATGATAATCCGACGGGCACTGCCAGCGATGTTGTCAACGTGAATGTTCGCCTGCGAGACGACGATGGCGGTTCGGCGACTCGGTCCACCAGCTTTGTCGTCAACAATTTGAATCCTCAAATTCTCAGCGTGACCGTCACTTCTCCGATTACCGAAAATGGTTTTGCTACGTTGACGGGCACCTACAAGGACACCGGCACAAAAGATACGCACGAACTCGACATCGATTGGGATGGCGACGGTAATTTTGATGAAATCGTGACCGTTTCCGGCGGCAGTTTTTCCGTTAGCAAGCAATACCTCGACGATCCAGCGGGGTCGAACGACGATATCACGATCAATGTCCGTTTGCGGGATGATGACGGGGGTTCGGCCCTTGCGGCGACGACCGTGACCGTGGAGAACGCCGATCCGGTCGTGTTGCTCAACCCGCTGTTGGCGATTGATGAAAACGGCACGGCTGTTTTGTCGGGAACTTATAGTGACGCCGGGACCCAAGATACCCACGAGCTCGACATCGACTGGGACGGTGACAATATCTTTGACCAGACGGTCGTCGTCACGGGGGGAGCATTTACGGTTACTCGTCAGTTTTTGGACGACAATCCCACGGGGACGCCGAGTGAAACGTTCAATGTGAATGTTCGCTTGCGGGACGATGACGGCGGGATGGATGTGAAATCCACCGTTCTGACGGTGAAGAATGTTCCCCCAAAGATCGATAGCCTGACAATCACGCCATCGATTAACGAGAACGATACGGTGACCCTGGCGGGAACCTATAGCGACCAGGGCACACTCGACACGCACGAGCTTGATATCGATTGGGACGGCGATGGCATCTACGACCAAACAGTTGCGGTGACCGGCGGTACATTTTCAGTGACGCGACAAGTGCTTGACGATAATCCCACTGGGACGACTAGCGATGTTGTGAACGTAAATGTTCGGTTGCGAGACGACGACGCCGGCCCGGCGACGGAATCAACGAGCTATGTTGTTAATAATGTGAATCCTGAATTCTTGAACCTGACGGTTACCTCGCCCATTACTGAAAATGGCACGACCACGCTTACGGGGACTTTTCAGGATACAGGTACCCAAGATACGCACGAACTCGACATCGACTGGGATGGCGATGGCAATTACGACGAAACGGTGACCGTTTCTGGCGGCAGCTTTTCGGTTAGCAAGCAATACCTCGATGATCCCGCGGGGTCGAACGACGATATCACGATCAATGTCCGTTTGCGGGATGATGACGGCGGTTCGGCACTTGCCGCAACGACGGTTACCGTGGAGAACGCCGATCCGGTTGTGTTGCTCAACCCGCTGTTGGCGATTGATGAAAATGGCACGGCCGTTTTGTCAGGAACTTATAGCGATATCGGCACGCAAGATATGCACGAGCTCGATATCGACTGGGACGGCGACAATATTTTTGACCAGACGGTTTTCGTCACAGGGGGCGCCTTCACGGTGACTCGTCAGTTTTTGGACGACAATCCCACCGGGACATCCAGTGATACGTTCAATGTCAATGTTCGCTTGCGGGACGATGACGGCGGAGTAGCGACGGATTCCAAGCCGCTGACGGTTAACAATAGCAATCCCAGTGTCGTTCTGGTTCCTCCTGCGGCGATCGTAGAAAACCAATTTGCCACCTTGCAGGGAACGATTACCGATGTTGGCACGCTCGATACGTTTACGCTCACAATCAATTGGGGCGATCCCGCAAGTCCCAACAATGTACAGACGTTTGATTTGGGAACCACGCCCCTGACCGAGGCTGCCGATGGCATCAATTGGGATCCGGTGACGCGGACGTTTTCACTCACTCATCAATATTTGGATGATAACCCTTCGGGCACTCCCGACGACCTATACACAATCAACGTGATAGCAACCGACGATGATTTGGGCGTCGGAACGGCTCAGACAACAGTGTTGGTGAAGAATGTTGGGTTCACTGTTGTTTTACAACCCGTAAGCCCCATTGATGAGAGTGGTTTTGCTGAGCTTCAAGGAACCATCAACGATCCCGGCACGAGGGACACGTTTGAGCTGGAGATCAATTGGGGCGATCCCGCGAGTCCCGACAATATCCAGACCTTCAATTTAGGAGATACTCCACTCACCCAGGTCGCCGATGGCATTGACTGGGATCCCGTAACGCGAACTTTCACGGTGAGCCGGCAATACTTGGATGACAATCCGACGGCGACGGGTAGCGATACCTATGCAATCAACATCAAGCTGACCGGCGATGACTTGAGCACCGATATGGAAACGACTTCCGTTGTGGTGAGAAATATTGCTCCTCAGCTGACTTTTCAACCTGTGACGCCGATTGATGAGAATGGCACGGCCGTGTTGGAAGGGCACGTGAGTGACCCCGGCACCCGTGATACGTTCACGATTGTCATTGACTGGCAAGACCCGCTCAGCCCCAACAACAATCAAACGTTTAGCTTGGGGAACACAGTATTGACCGAAGCCGTGGATGGCATCAATTGGGATCCGACAACGCGGGTATTTTCGTTGTCGCACCAGTATCTCGACGATAATCCCACGGGCTCGGATGGCGATTCCTATCCCGTGACCGTGGCGATTACGGATGACGACACCGGTTCTGGTTTGGGGATTGCTCCCATCGAAGTCAGAAACGTCGACCCGGTTGTGTTGCTCGATCCCGTCGCACAGATCGACGAAGGGGGCGTGGCCACACTCACGGGGAGCTTTACCGACGTGGGGCTCCTCGACACTCATGATGTCTACATCGATTGGGGCGATGGCACATCGACGGTACTCACAAACGTCGGCGCCAACGGCGCGGGCAGCTTTACGGCGACTCATACCTATGCCGACAACGATACCGATTCGGTGATCGATTCGCTCAAACCAAAAGACAATCTTTACACGATTACTGTGAAAGTTGTTGATGACGACCAAGGATTTCACGCGCCAACTACGCTTGTGAAAGTCTTGAACGTCATCCCTTCGCTCGATCCGGTAATTGCAACTGACGTTACTCCTCAAGGCTTCACGACGTTAACACTAACGTTTCAAGATCCGGGCGCTGATTCATTTCAGATATTGGTCGATTGGGGTGACAAGCTCCAGCTGCCGCCGCAAGATCGGTATGTCCTGGAGCGAGTGTATGCTGGACCAACGCCCAATACTTTTGTTTTAACTCATCAGTACGCGGGACCGCCCAATCCCTCCAATCCATCTGCGGATATTGTGATTTCGGTGGTGATCCATGACGATGACTTCAATGTAGCTGGTGTGGTCGACAACGGCCCGAGTAATGTGGAGAGCATCGCGATTTCTAACCCCGGTATTGGTGGTGAGCCTTTCCGCATTGACACGACACCGCAAGTGCCGCAGCTGACATTTCCGCCGCGAGTTGATCCCGAAGCTCCGCTCGACAATTCGACGACGAATCTCGCCACGCAGCAGAATGTCGAATTGCGATCAGCTTCGGGGGAAACCCAAGCCACAGCTGATCGATATATTGAGCTACGCGTGATTGATGCCGAGGGCAATGAAGGCCCTGGCTATCGTCTGAGGCCTGAAGTATTGCAGGATCTGCCCGGATTGTTCCGAAAACTGCCCGACAATCACTACGCTGTGTATGTCGTGAACATGGAAACAAACACGCGGCGGCTGGTGATCGAGGTTTACGTGCGGAACGGCAAGCTGATCGATCCGGGCGACGACTCCGAAGGAACTCGGGATCGGCCCCCCACCAACGAGCAAATAATCCAACCCCCCGCGGCCGAGCCAAGCGACGCCACGGATGCAGGTCCTCAAGCGGCGGTTCCTAATTTTGAAATTGACGGATCTCGCCAATTGCCTCCTTGGCGGCGGAATGCTGCCCGCTGGTCGGCCATCGCGGTGGGACTGGCCGCGAGTGCCTCGTCGCAAACCTGGGTCAATCGAGTCGATCAGGCTATGGCCCAGGCGACGGCCCAGCAATGGCGAAAACTGCAGGGTCACAACCCTCCTAAGCCGAAAAACCAGTAATTTTCTGCAGGCGGTTTCTGGGCCAAATACAATCAAGGATGGTGTGGCGGTCCACATCGATTCTGGATTGTTTGATGTTTGCAGATATTCCCAGCGGCAGTGTGTCGCTTGCTGAGATCCTCTGCCATTTGTAGTTCTTTGAGTCGCGATGCGAACTTGCCCTGCCTGCCATACCGAAGCCGATATCAAAGCACTTGCTGCCGGACGTTGCAGCAAGTGTGGTGCGGCCTTGCATCGCGTGCCGCAGCGGAACTTGCAAGATCTTTCACAACGAGACGTAACACCGCAAGAAGCGGTCGATCTTGAAACGATTGGTAAGATCAAATCGATCGATATTGACGTTCTGGGCGAAAGTCTGACCGGGCAGACCAATATCAATCCTGACACGATTCAAACCATCGCAGGGCCTTCGTTGATCGGTGGTATGTCAGGTGAGTTCGTCGTTCAAGATGAGCCGCCCCGACAAAAGCCGAAGACCACGCCGCTGCGCGCCGAGCAGACCGTTGAGTTTGTGACCTCGGTGGAAGAGGCAATTCTTGCCGAGAGTATGGTCACGGCCCATTGGAAGGGCAACGTCGTTGGTGACGAAGCGAGTCCTGGCAAGACGATCAAGCAAGGCCGCACGGTCAGCGATGCAATCGTTACGCGGTCCTCACTGATTGTGAAGTCTCGCCAGTTTCGCGAGCCCAATCAGATCAAGCCGCCGGTGATCTCGCCAAACGATGCGCCCGACTACGAACTGCTCGAAGTGATTGGCGAAGGGGGCATGGGCGTTGTCTATTCTGCCCGCCAGTCGGCGATCGCGCGGACCGTCGCCGTCAAGATGCTCAAGAAGGCCGATGCGCAGAGCCCCGAGCAGCGCGAAAAGTTTATTTCCGAAGCGGTCGTCACGGGCGAGCTCGATCATCCTAACATTGTGCCGATTTATGATCTCGGCACCAACGACACGGGCGCGTTGTTCTACTCGATGAAGAAGGTGAAGGGGACACCTTGGGACGACGTGCTGGCCAAGAAATCGCTTGATGAGAACTTAGGCATCCTGATGCGCGTGGCAGACGCTGTGGCGTTCGCCCATGCCAACGGGGTGATTCATCGCGATCTCAAACCCGAGAACATCATGCTCGGCGACTACGGCGAAGTCCTCGTGATGGACTGGGGACTCGCACGAATTAGCGAGTCATTTCCCAACGCCTCTTCGGTGAGCCAGTCCGACGTCATGGGTGGCACACCGGCCTATATGGCTCCGGAAATGGCGACGGGACCCATCGAGCTGATCAGTTCACGCAGCGACATCTATTTGCTGGGAGCGATTCTTTACGAAGTCATTACGGGTAAGCCACCGCATTCTGGTAAGACCGTGATGGCCTGTTTGTTGGCGGCGGCGAAGAACCAGATTCCGCCGGTCGAGCATTCCAACGAACTGTACGACGTTGCTCTACGAGCAATGGCGACGAAACCGGAGCTGCGCTATCAAACCGTCCATGAATTTCAAGATGCCCTGCGCGAATATCAGTCGCATTCCGAAAGCATTCTGCTGACCGAGAGCGCCGAGAAGAATCTTTCGACCGCGGAATCGTCGGGCGACTACGAGTTGTTCTCGCGGGCGCTTTACGGCTTCGAAGAAGCGCTCGCGATGTGGGACAGCAACCAGCGTGCGCGGCGATTCTTGACATCGGCACGATTGGCTTATGCCGGTGCCGCCCTGAAACGGGACGACTACGATCTGGGTGTCTCGCTGCTTGATGCCAAAAACGAACAGCATCACGTGTTGCTCGATCAATTGCAGCGCGGGCAGCACGAACGGAATTCTCGTGTTCGCCGCTTGGCGATGCTCAAGAAAGTGGTCGCGGGACTTTTAGTGGCGGTGGTGGGGATCGTGTCCGTGTCGTTGATCATGGTGCGAGCCCAGCGCGATGAGGCTGTGGCGCAGCGGAATCGAGCGGAAGAGGCTGAGGACGTGGCGCAAGAAAACTATAAACAAGCGGAAGCGGCCCGCGAGGTCGCCGATACTCAACGCCGTCGTGCCGAAGAAGAAGAGCAAAAAGCTCTTAAAGCCGAAGAAGCCGCGGTGGCGGCGAAAGAAGCCGAGGAATACGAAGCCTACGTTGCACGGATTGGGTTAGCCAATGCCAAGGTGGTTGAGAATGCGTTCGATCGCGCAGGGGAATTGCTCGAGGAGTGCGATCCCGAGCACAAGAATTGGGAGTGGGGAAGACTCTCGTACTTGTGCAATCTGAGCGACCGAACCTGGCCCGTGGATGCTGCCGTTGAAACAGTTGCATTTGCACCGAATGGCGAAGTGTTCGCCAGCGGCGATCTCAACAACCACGCGCGGATTTTGAATCGTGAGACGGGTGAAGTCCTACATGACATCGACATCGGTGCCTACGTTCATGCGGTTGCGTTCGACCGCGAGGGCCAACGTCTGGCGGTGGGAGCCGGCGATGGTGTGATTCGCATTTACGACGTAAACAATGGCCAAGAACTCGCAACACTCCAGGGGCACGGCGATGCCGTTCTGAGCGTGCAGTTTTCGGCCGACGGAACGGAACTGCTTTCTGCCGGTTACGACAATACCGCACGGATTTGGGATTTAACGACGAATCAAGAGTTGCAAGAACTTAAACGCCACAACTGGTGGGTCTGGTCGGCGGACTATTCCCCTGATGGCGAGCGGATCGTCACGGCCAGTCAGGATGGAAAAGCGATTGTTTGGCAGCGCGGTGATGATGGTAAGTACGAATATCTGACCGAGTTTGCTCAGCATCGTGGGCCCGTGTATGAAGCACGCTTCTCGGCTGATGGTTCGCAGATTGCCACGGCGGGTTACGACCGTCGGGTGTTGCTGTGGAATCCCGACGAAGTTCATCCCGTGGATATTGGCCGACGTTTGGATGGTGCGGCCGATTTGCCCGCACCGTTTGTTGAGTTGGGTGTGCATACGGGCCCCGTGCGTTGCTTGTCGTTCGATCCCGATGGCAAGAAGCTTGCCTCGGGTGGCCAAGATAACGTGATCCGAGTTTGGGACTTAGCAACCAATACACAAGCAGGCGAACTCCGTGGCCATGCCAGCCATGTGCGCGATTGTTCTTATTCAAATGACGGTGCTTGGTTGCTTTCGGCAGGTCGCGATCAAAAGATCAAACTTTGGCAACCCGACAAATCTGCCGAGATGGTCGTGTTCAGCGATGAAGCCAATCCCGACGCGGTCTTGGCCGCTCATTATTCACGCGATGGTAAGCAGATTGTCACGGCCAGCCGCGATCGCACGGCGAGCTTGTGGAATGCGGCGGATCATGATCTGGTGCGCCGGTTTTCCGAAGGACATGAGTTCCTCGCTTCAACCGCCACGTTCTTTGACGATGGCTCGCGACTTGCCACCGGTGCTGGCGACGGCACGGTAAGGATTTGGGACGTTGCCACCGGCACGCAGCTGTTCGATATCAAAGGGACGGGCTACACCGCGGCGCTTGCCGTGTCGCCGGATGGGCAGTTGCTCGCTTCGGGTAGCACGGGCAACGACGTGCAACTATGGAACGCTAACAATGGCGAACGCGTATCTACCTTGCCAGGGCACGAAGCACCCATCACAGCAGCGCGCTTTTCGCCGGATGGTCTGTGGCTGGCAACGGGTGATGATCAAGGTCGAATCGGCTTGTGGCAACGCGATCCGCAACGCGGAGAATGGGCCGCCGTGCATTGGTTCGAGGGACATAGTCGGATCATCACGAGTCTGGGGTTTGCCGATGACAACCGCGTGCTGGTCTCGGCGAGTGGCGACAACACGTGTGGCCAATGGGATGTAGCGACCGGCCAAGAACTTCGCGACCGAATTCTCAAACATCCCGATTGGGTCGCCGAGATGGACGTCTCGGACGACGGCACACAAGTGATTACCAGTTGCGATGACGGCAAGATTCGTGTGTGGTCGCTCGCCGACGCGAAGCTGCTGGCCACGATTGAACCTTCAGACAAAGAGGTCGTTTATACCTCGGTCGATCTTTCACCCGATGGACGCTTGGCATTGGCTACTTGCTCGGCGACGGGCGAAGTTTATTTGTGGGATGTGGCTGCGAATCGCAATGCCGAACCGGAAGGGGCCTGGCTCGACTTTGCGGGGCAGGGGGGATTGGTTTGGGCTGCCCGCTTTACGCCGCAAGGGGATCAAGTTCTGACCATCGGTGGCAACGACGCACGGCTGTGGGATACCAACACGCGCGAGCAAGTGGTCCGCTTCAGTCCGCATGGTGCGGTGGCCGACGTCGATCTTTCGCCCGACGGTCGTTTGCTTGTGACGGGCAGTTGGGATCAATCGGCCAAGCTGTGGGATGCCGCTACGGGGGCCGCGGTGCGTAAGCTTGATGGCGTTCACAAAGGCTACATCAACAGCGTGCAGTTTTCGCCCGATGGCAAGCAGGTACTCACCGCCAGCGACGATGGCACGGCACGGTTGTGGGACGCGGCATCGGGGAAACCGACCGAGCAAACCTTTGGCGGTCACCAAAGCCGTGTGCGTCAGGCCCGCTTCAATGCCGATGGTTCCAAGATTGTCACAAGTTCCAACGACAAAACGGCTCGTGTTTGGAATGCGGAATCAGGTGCGGAAGAGCTCGTGCTCAAAGGACACGATTGGGCCGTGCTTTCGGGCGAGTTTTCACGCGATGGCCAGCGAATCATCACCGGTGGCGAAGACAACATCGCCATCATTTGGGACGCCACGACCGGCGAAATTCTGTTGAAGCTCGCCGGTCATACCGACAGCGTCACCGCGGTGGCCCTTTCGCCCGATGGCACGCGGGCGCTTACCGGCAGCCAGGACAACACGGTCAAACTTTGGGATGCCCACACGGGGAAAGAAATCCTCACTCTCACCGGCCATAATGAGGAAGTCACGAGCGTGAGCTTCTCGCCCGATGGCCAGGACGTGCTTTCCAGCAGCCGCGACGGGCAGACGATTCTTTGGCCGTCGCGCGATTGGAAATAGTTCGCACGTTGACTTCAGCTTTGCCAGGTTGGCCAGCTTTGCTTGGTTTGCATCTCCCTGAGTACGCAAAGCTCGATTTTTCGCGCGTCCACCGGGGTCCCAACTTTGGTGACGAAACTCCTGGGTTTTGTCACATGGTCATGTCGGAAGTGCTAGCCATTCAAGCCCTTGCGAAATTCACATGTTCCAAAATGGTCGAGTTTTGGTCGAAACGTACGAAGAAGCACGTTACAAAAGTACGTTCCATTGTTTCAGTTTTCAAAGAGCATGCCTACTAAGGGCAACACCATTATCGCGATTGCAAGGCGCTTCGCCACAACGATTCTTGGCCGGGGTGAAGATATTACACCACGTTGGAATGGAAAACACGGAGGAAAGGCAACCACGAATCAAACGAATTGCACGAATAAGACCGGCGAGCCGTAAACGTCAGTGACCGGAGAAAAAAGTAGAACCGCTGATGGACGCTGATCAACGCTAATCAGAAATAGTCTTAATGCCGAAGGTATGGCAGCTAATAGCCAGGGGTTGAAGCGAGATGAGTTCTACGAATCTTGCTGATACCCCTGGACATCTAAAAAAATCCGCCATCGGCCGAGTAGAATGCAAAATGTACCGAACGCACGTTGTCGAGGCCGAGATCAATCGCGGTCTGTTTCGTTCTCGACCATCCGCCGTCGGCATTCAACACCAACACCTCGAACGATGGAGGATTTGCCACCACATTCCAGGGGTGTCGTCGCTAAGGCTCCTCAACCCCTGGCTATTGGCTGCCATCCCTTCGGGATTAGGACGAAGAAGATGGGTGCTTCAGGTCGAACTCCTCTTGTGCTGCGCACACCGACACGAATCCGGTCGCGTTTTCACGTCGTCGGTCCGATTTGCGGATGTCGTGTCGGTGCTACCCGCTAAACACCCATTGCAGTCGCAAATCCCCTAAAAAGTAGGCACGAGATGACCGTTGTCGCCAAACACATAAGGACCAAATATTGAGTGGTCATTCTTTTGACCATGCTATGTAGTAATGGCAATGCCAATAGGCCATTAATTAACAAAGACGCTAGGGCGGCATCACTAACCCAACTTATTTTGCCAAGACCCTCAACACCCTGATCCTGCACAACTACTATTGATGCCGACACGAAAGGTACTAGCATCGAAAAAGTAACAATGCAAATGTAATTCAATCGCATGGCACTATTTGCTCCTCGAGTTCGTTGCTTATAAAAAAAGAGAGGTCCCTATCTAGCCTTTATGGACCCGACCCTTTTCTTCGATTTCTTGCTCCGAACGAAAGTGAACATAACAGATTGCGCGGCCAATTGCGAAAAATCGAGAGAAGATTTTCACGCAGAGACGCGGAGGGCGCGGGGAATTTTTGGTCGGAGCAGAAGGTTTTTGAGCCACAGAGGTCACGGAGGGCACGGAGGGGAGGTAACCATGAATCGAACGAATAGCACGAATAAGGAAGTGGGGCCAGAGGTGTCGGGTAAGGGGACAGAAGAAACTTGACAGGTAAGAACTGCTGATGCGCGCTGATTAACGTTGATATAATGCTCGAAGACTGGCCGTGGCAGATACGACTCCCGACTCCCGTCTCCCTCTCTGTGCATAAGAATATGTCTCACAACAAAGGCAAGTTGCAATTCTCTCTTAAGGAAGCATTTGTTAAATGGACTGTATGGCTCGGTGTCATCCTTTGGTTGTCGTCGCTGTTTGTGCCGACAGGAATAAAAGGTGATGACAACTACAGGGGTATTGAATTACTGATTGGGGCAATCGTACTCACTTGTGCTGGTTCAACAGCAGCAGGTAATTTGTATTTGCTGTTTAGTGTAATTGGGGTTCTGTTACAAATACTGATGCTAACAGCGCTGGTGTTTTGGTTTGGGGATAGTCGGCGCGTACTCTTGATGCGTGGCGTCTCAATATTGCTGGTTTCAGGTGCATTTATTTTTAAGTTAGCAGAACATGAACTATTTGATGCCACGGATTTCGGATTTAAGGCCTGGATAAGTTCGTTTCTGTTTGTTGGCCTAGCGATCTTCACTTACTCTTTTATGTTGCGGGACGAATAGCGTGCTCTCTACAGGCAATTTTTCCTGCTGTTTGCCATTGTTGTGAGAGGCTTTTCCTATCTGAGTCATAGCGACGGCCTTTGTTGTTTCGGATAAGAATAATTTGTCGGCGCTATTTTGTCGCCGGTCAAGTGCTGATAGCTTTGGTTTAATAGGTTAGTTATCGTTCGAGAATCAAGCCATGATTAATACGTCTCCGTTTTGCAACTTGGTTGTTCTGCGAAGTCGAGATCTCGATCAAGCACATTTATTTTACAGTGCTTTGGGGTTGAGCTTTGTCCGTCATGCGCATGGTAAGGGGCCAGAGCATCTTGCTAGCGAAGTTGATGGGCATGTGTTTGAGATTTATCCCTTACAGAACGAAGGTGGCATCACCAGCGCTACACGGGTTGGATTTGCAGTATCATCGGTTGACGATGCTTACAAGGCTGTTGTGGGCGCTGGGGGGAGTTCAATATCTGAACCTGCCGATGCTCCCTGGGGACGCCGGGCGGTGGTCGTTGATCCGGATGGTCATCGCGTTGAATTGACGGCCAAGTAAGGATACGAATTCCGCTTCTCTATCACACCGCGGCTGATAATAAGGTGCCAAAGTATTATCACGAGAGTTGGAGTGTGGCACGACATTCCATGTCGTGATTGGATTCGACACGGAGTGTCGATCTACTCATTTCCAAGTAGGGAAGGCCTCTATATCTTTCCAGAAAAAGTGTCGGGAGTCTTTAGGACTCCCGACACCTTATCAATGGTCGTCGGTTAAAATTCACCGAGGCCTGTTCGCTGGCGCGGTCTCATCCACATCCCCATAGTGCGCGTCGACGCGGTTCCAAGCATCTCGAACGGCCGGGCGGGCTCGGTCCCAATCAAGCGTCGAATTGCCGCGAGACGACTGCCATCTGCTACGAAGGTTTTCTTCGACCGCGTCCCAATTGTCCGTCTCAGCATTACCGCGTGATTCCCAGCCATAGCGATAGGCGGGGGCCACTTCGGCTTCGTAATCGAGATCAGCGCTATAGTAGTCTCGATTACGATATTCATCGCGCCAATAAGCGGCTTCGGTGGTCGGATCAATTTTCTCGGCCACTGCTTTGCCAGCGTATCCGCCCGCAACTCCGCCGATGATGGCACCAACTGCCGCGCCGATGGGTCCACCTGCTGCTCCAGCGGCCGCTCCGGCCGCTGCCCCGCCAGCTGCTGCACCAAGTCCCGCACCGACGGGGTGAGAACCGGGTTCGCCTGTGATCGCGTCAGGGTTCGCATCACGATCGTTTCGCTTATCTACATTGCGTTGAACTTGCCGTGCCATGGCATTTGCTCCTTGAAAAGTGGAATTGAGTACCTGGGTCGCGAGAGATTCGCTTGATGAAAAGAGAAGGGCAAATCATGTGCCGATGAAAGCAAGCGACTGAGCATCCGTTTGCGGTGCATTCCGATCTGTGACTGAGCCCAAACGCGCTAGCGTGGGGTTCTTTGACGGTTGAACACGGCAAACCATACGAGACATTTCCAGAACCCTCGGCTAGCGCCTCATGCTCGAAAGGAGCTTTAAAAAAACACTCTACTGAGGCTTGCGCAACGGCCGACCGGCATCGGTGACTGCCAATTGGCCATCATCAATGGCAAGCTGCCCGTTGACTAGCAAGTAATCAACACCCGTGGAAGTTTCAAACGGCGATTCAAACGTTGCGAGATCACGGAAAGTTTGCGGATCGAACACGACAACATCGGCGTATTGACCAGGGCGTAAATAGCCGCGGTTCGTGATTCCCAGAATCTCCGCGGCGAGTCCCGTGGCGCTGCGAATCGCTTGTTCCAAGGGAATGACTTGTTCTTGAATCGCGTAGCGACCAATCTTGCGGGGGAATGTACCGAAGCTGCGTGGGTGGGGCCGCGTGCCGTCGTCGATCTTCACGCCACCGTCCGAGGCCGTGGCGACCCAAGGCAAGGTCATCACATAGCGCACGTCGGCCTCATCCATGCTGAAGCTCACGCCCGCTTCGTCGCCGGTGCGTAAGATGTCGAGTGCCACGTCGAAGTCGGTGCGATTCTCTTCCTTGGCAATTTCTTCGATGAGCTTGCCGATCCACTGCGGATACTGCGGGCAACGCGCAACCATAATCCGTCCACGCTTGGCTAGCGATTCTTCGATGATGGGCCGCAACCGCGCGATTTGTTTCGGATCATTGAGCCGCTTGATGAGAGCTTCGTCGCCCCCTTCGCGTTCTTCATCGGGCAACAACATCGCGGTGATCGACGTGCTGCTGGCGTCATAAGGGTATTGATCCGCGGTGACGCGCATTCCCTCGGCTTGTGCTTTTTCGATCAAGGCCGCCCCGGCTCGCACCTTGCCCCAGTTCGGTTTGTTGCTGGCTTTGAAGTGAGAGACGTGCACGGGCAGATTGCCGCTGCGGCCGATGGCCAAGGCTTCTTCGATCGATTCAAGCAGCGTATCCCCTTCGTTGCGGATATGGCTGGCGTAGAAGCCGCCGTGCTGGCCGACGACTTTGGCCATGGCCGCGATTTCGTCGGTCGTGGCATACGCACTGGGGACGTATTGCAGGCCGGTCGTCATTCCCCACGCGCCGTCGAGCATTCCCTGTCGAGCGAGGTCAAGCATCTGCTGAAGCTCTTTGTCGGTCGGCGCGCGGCGGGTTTCACCGATCACCTTGGCCCGGACGCTCCCTTGAGGGATGAGCTGGGCGACGTTAATGCCCGGCGGAGTCTTTTCGAGTTCCTCGTAGTACTGCTTAATGTCGAGGGCACCGCCGCCGCAATTGCCAGTGACGAGCGTCGTGCAGCCCTGAGTGAGATAGCAAGCCGACGAGCGTGTTTCCGGAGCGAGGATCGGCCGCGTGGCGGCGGCTTCTCCCGACTCCTCTTTTTCGGTTTCGAGTTCAAAGTCGCTGTGGTTGTGAAGATCGATAAAGCCGGGGGCGACGATCAAGCCACTGCAGTCGATCGTTTTGCCGACTTTGTCGGTCGCGAATTTTCCCACAGCGACGATCTTATCGCCGCGGATCGCGACATCGCCGACCTTGGCGGCTTCGCCAGTGCCATCGTGAATGGTGCCCCCCACGAGCAAAACGTCGGCATCAATGGGCGCTTCGTCTGCCAATAGATGTGGGCAAACAGATGGCGGAAGCAGAAACAATAGAAACGCACAGATTAGTTTGCGATGCATGGCCAAGAATTGCCTCACGAGGAAAGGGCCAAGTGGTGGAGGGAACCACCATCTTAACGCCGCGGCGGTGAGGGGACCATACGCTTAGAATTTGCGACGAAGCTCGATACGCGCGCCGGTGATGTCGTTGGCATCTTTGATGATGCCGTACATCGCGTCGGCGCGGAGGATGAGCGTGTGGCTCAACGGCTTCTGATAACGCACGCCAAAGCCATATTCGTCGCCGGGGGCATTGCGAAATTCGGGGCTCCCCATCGTTTGCAGCGCGGCGGCTTCGACGATGAGTTGTTGTTCGAAGTTATTTCCCAGCAAGTCGACGCCCACTGCGGCACCGTACGTGTTCTGGCCCGAATCATCGAGCGTGGGGTAGCCGGTGAGCAGATCGCTTTCGAAGTTGATGCCGGTGTTCTTGAGTGGCCCTTGTAAGCGCGCCACGGATTGGGGGTGCCCAAAGCCCGCGAACAGATTCACGTAGGGAATGACGTTGTACGGATTGCGGGTGAGGAAACTGTTTTCCATCAAGAGCAACAAGCCATCGGCGGTCCGCTGGCTGCGCGGGCCGCCTTGCCCTGTGTTGGCGATCATTCGCACGGAGTTAGAAACCAGATTCAAATAGCGGCGGGTATAGCTCGCACCAATGTTGTGGTAACTCCGGCCTTCGTTTTGGGTGTCGTCAAGATAAGCGTAGCCGGCTTCGATGTAGCCTCCCTTGCTTTCGATGAAGGTGGTGAAGCCCACGACATCGGCCGCACGGGTGCTCCCTTCGAAAGCCAAATTGCTGGTGACTTCGTCGAAACCGACGAAGAGGGTCGTGTCGAAGTTCGACCAATCGAGCCACGGGTTATTGCGGGCGGGGATGGTCGCCGCCGCGCCAACGAACGCATCTTCAAACCAAATGCCGTTCTGAAACACGAGCGGAATCAAACCCACGGCGAACGGCAGGTTGAAGGATGCTTCCTGATTGTTCAAGCCACCCAGGATGTAACCCAGGTCGCCTTCAAAAAAGAGCGTATCGGTTTGCAGATTCCAAGCATCCCAGGCATCTTCAAATTTGACCGTGCCTTGATCGTAGATTAGTCCGGTGAAATCGTTGCCGTCGTCGAGTGGGCCGAGGAACATGTGGATCCGCTCGGTGGCTGTGAACGAATAATCAAGTTCGAGATTTAGTCGGTTGCCCCAGACGGTTTGCTCGTTGCCGATGTTCTGATTGAAAGCGACTGCCGAGCGGAAGTCGCCGTACACATAAAACTTTTTCATCACGAGATTCGTGAGTCCCAGTTCCGTGCCAGAACGGGGCAGGGGACCGGTGTCGTAAAACGGTAGACCCCATTCGATGGCTGGCCGCTGCACGCGGTCGAGATGCTTGTTGCCATAAATGGCGAGTTCGCCGTTGGGGTCCCAACCGAAGTTGCCAAAGTAAGGCGGTGGCGTGAAGTCATCGCCGTGGAACTGCGTAGGTGCGCTGCACGGATCGTAAACGTGCTTGCCGACCTCGAGCGTTGCCCCCTTGAGTTCGGCGGGCGATGGCATGCATTCCCACGGGGGAGCATGGGCCGACACAACTACCGGAGGTATGGGTGCCGTCAAACCATAGCGAGTTGGCCCGCGCATGTAACCCGGGTCAGCCGGTGGGGGCACGAACAATGGGGTTTGCTCACAATCGGGGCCACAGTTCAAAAGGGGCGGGCCGACAATCGGCCGGGTTACCACGGGATAGCCCACGAAAGGACTGAAGAGCAGCGGCGATTCCAACGGCGGCCGCGTCCAGCGGGGCAGGATCGACGAACGATGTCCGTAGATATTGCCCAAAACGGGTGGCAACGGACGGCATTCGGAGGCAGCGGATTGCTGGTTTGTTGGAGCAGGAGCCGTTGGGCCGTCGGCAGTGGAACTCACCGGCGGCAGGGGTTCGGGAGTGTCCGCTACCGGCGGCAGCATCGCGAGTCCGGCACTATTCGACGACGGTGATTCCGTCGCAATCGGCGTGTAATAAAACTGGGCGTATGCCGCGTGGGTGTGAAGCGCAGCAACAGCCAGGAACATGCCGACAATGTGGCAAGCTCGTGCGAATCGCGAGTTGGTGCGGTTACTTGGCATAGCGAAACAGTTAGCGAATCACGAACTCAAACGACGATTGGTGGAAATCGAGCGTCCATTCCTGCATGGTGCGCATCATCTCGGGGGTCGATTCGCAGAACCTCATGAAATACATAGGTTCGGTGCGCATTCGCATCCGAAAGCTGAGGCGATATCTGCCAGGTTCCTGGAGCAAGTGAGCGGGAATCTTGTAGGGAGCACGGCGGGAACCGAGCGGTGCGAGCGAACGGCCCTCCATGCGGATGAACGGCGGATGATTCATCACCGAGATTGGCTGGGCCCCCGGCCGCAGGTAGGGCAACTGATCGAAGTCGATGTTCACGGGAAGAAAGAACTCGCGATCGGTTCCTTTTGCTCCCGTGATCAGGAACATGGTTTGTAAGTTGAACAACTGCCAATCGAACGGCAAGCGTTTGTTGCGTACATCGACCGAGTGAATGTCGGCCAGGTCTCCCCAATTGTCTAAGTAGCCCGATTCCCACACGCGCTGTCCGTGCGGGTTGATCAGCACCACGTTGATCCAGAGTTGCGGTTGGGCTCCCAGTGAGCCCGAAGGCATGTTGTGGCCGTCGTTGGTGTTGGTCACGATGTAGTGCAATTTGAGATCTTGCCCGCGAGTGAGCGGGGTATCAAAAAATGGTCCATCCACATGCGAGCCATTTTCCATGACCATCTGACGGCTGAGCCGCTTGGCGTCGAGGCGCTTGAGATTGTCGTCGATGATTTCCCGCGCGTCGTAGCGGTCGTCGGCTTCTTCCCACACCGGCGGGAAAGTGACTTGAATTTGCCCGGCGTCGACGAGGTCTTCAAATTCTTCCGTGCCCCAACCGGCGCGAAAATCAAAGAGCAACCAATCCTGCACGGTCCAACGCAAGGCATCTTTGTTGTGTGGGAAGATGCCGGGATGCGCGATGGAATAGCCGGGACCATAGAAAATATGGTTGGCGTGCTTGCGATGGTTGTTCACCGACTTGTCGTTCACGAGCGCCGCGGGGCCCACTTCGTAACCGCTCGCTACGCCGGGAATGCGACCCATGTGGCAATCTTGGCACGAGATCCCCTTTTTGCACGCCGGTGAGGCGCGGTATTGTTCCCACACGACTTCGAGCTTGATGCCCGGTTGAACGGCCACTTGATGGCACGACACACAGAATTCAGGTTTTGAAAGTTGATCAAAGTAGAAGCCCGCGACGTGCATGTCTTGGCCGGGGCCTGGCTCGTCGGGCGAGGTTTTGACTTTGAATTCATTCTTGCGAGCGATCACCTCGGCAACGCCGCTGCCACCGATGGAACCGTAAACCGGGGCGAAAACGTCGCCTGGCTCGATGCGGCGTTCGCCGTTCACTTTGCCGTAGCGTTCATTCACACGATGGCAGGCCACGCAGGTGACCCCTTCGCGAACCACTTGGGGGACATCCCAAATTGGCGCTGCGCGGGAGATACCCAAGCTCGTGCCAACGGGCGAGTGACAGCGATAGCAGAAATAACCGATCGTCCCTTGGGAGAGGTCATAAATTTTCTGCTCGAACTTGTGGAACATGGGAGAGACCGACGCATAGGCGTGGCTCGAGATGCTCCACTCGTCGAAAAGTTTCTGGTGACATTTCGCGCATTCGAAGGCCGAAGGGTAAAGCGATTCGGCGACGAATTCGCAGTAGGTTTGTTTGTCTTTGGAACCGGCCGATGCTGTCTGTTGAGGCTTCACGCTATGCGGCGCGAGATTATTGGGCACCGGTGCCGGTGTGAAGGGGCTCACAGGTAGCGGGAGCGATTCTTGGCCGGTCGAGGGTAGGGGCTTGGGTTCTTCTTGAGGCGTGGGCGTGATGGAATCGTCAGTGGTGACGGGTTGCTCGACATCGGGGAGTTGGATGGGTGTTTCGTCTTCGGTCGGGGGGAGTTCGATGGGGGGGTGGGGAGGTTGAGTATTGTTCTCAGCACCGCCCGCTGAAGCGGGCTCGCCTGTGGCGGCATCGCTCTTCCAGAGGAGGTCGGGGACGCCGTCGAGGAGGTCGTTGGGGTTGCTTGCTGAAGTGGGTTGCGAAATCACGCGGGGTTGCGCGCTCGTGTTCATCGCAACTCTTATAGGGTGCGGATAGCGGACGCTGGGGACATTCGCGCTGGCGGTCCGAACTTCGGGCGGTACCACTTCACCGCCAAGGGCTTGGGGACCTTCGATGGCTAACACCATCCAACCGGGGCAGCCGGCCTGCGCGAGCGCTTGCTCGATCTGCCCGAAGTTGTCGTTGGGTAGTTCGCCACTGATGAGTTGGATGTGCGAATCGTCAGTCTGTTCGAGGATTGATGGCGTCTGTGCATGCCACCAGCCGACGAGCGCGCTCAGTCCCACGACCGCGGCGATCCCCAACCACGTTCTTTCCAATAGGCTTTGCGTGTTTCGCCTCATGCAGGTTTGCCTTCTGATGTTCTTGGCCGTGATCTGCTCGGGCAGGTAATAAGTAGACGAGGGCCGATTGCTAGCACCCTCTGCCGGGGCATTCGGCTGTTCAAGTTGATCGAACCGTTAGGAGCAGCAATCTGAGAACTTTCAGTACAACCGTTACAGCTTCACATGCGGCGAATCGCCACGGTGGCAGCGAATGAGAGTTCAAGTGACCTCTGAAATTGCAGTATTTCCGAGTTTTGCTGCGCATTTTCGGGAATTGGTCATGCTGTAATTGCAGGATAGAATGCAAGTTCTCGTCCTACACACTTTTCCGAGGTGAGCGTGGCTCGCAATTGTTGGCTATCACTGAAATATTTGACGCTGATAGCAGTGTTCGTCGCTGGACATTGTGCTTGGGCCAACGAGGTCGACTTCAACCGCGACATCCGGCCGATCCTGTCGGAGAATTGCTTTCGTTGCCACGGCCCCGATTCCGGGACCCGGGAAGCCGACTTGCGGCTCGATCAAGCAGAAGCAGCGCTGGCGGATCGTGGGGGTTATGCAGCGATTGTGCCGGGCGACCCGGAGTCGAGCGAATTTTGGAAGCGGATCGTTTCGACCGACGACATCGATCGCATGCCTCCGCCCGATGCGGATAAAGAACTCAAGCCCGAGCAAATCGAATTGCTCACCCGTTGGATTAAGGAGGGTGCCAAATGGTCACCGGCTTGGTCCTATGTGGCGCCGCGGCGGCATGATGTTCCACCCATCAAGAATGCGCAGGCGGCACGGAATTGGATCGACAATTTTGTGATTTCACGACTGGAGCGAGAAGGTATTTCTCTCAATCAACCCGCCGATGCCGTGACGCTTGTGCGGCGGTTGTCGTTTGATCTCACCGGTTTGCCACCGTCGCAAGAAATGGTGGATGCGTTCGTCGCGGATCCAAGCGAGGCCGCTTACGAAAAGTTGGTGGATCAACTTCTCGCGTCGCCCCATTATGGCGAACGGATGGCGATGACGTGGCTCGATCTGGTGCGCTTTGCCGACACGGTGGGCTATCACGGCGATCAGTTGCACAACATTTGGCCGTACCGCGATTACGTGATTCATGCCTTCAACACGAACATGCCGTTCGATCAATTCACACGTGAGCAGCTTGCGGGAGATTTGTTGCCGGACGCGACTGAAGATCAATTGATCGCCTCGGGTTACAATCGGCTGCTGCAAACCTCGCACGAGGGGGGGGTACAGCAGAAAGAATATCGGGCGATTTACCTTGCTGACCGCGTGCGGAATGTTTCGCAGGTCTGGATGGGAGCCACGGTTGGTTGTGCGCAATGCCACGACCATAAATACGATCCTTACACGGCTAAGGATTTTTATGCATTGGGAGCATTCTTTGCTGACGTCGACGATGAGGCCCATTTGCGTTCCGATCGCGGCGGTTTGGACACGTCGCCGACGCTTCGTAAACCGGAATTGGAAGTTCTCAGTGTTTACCAACGCGAGCAACTTGCCAAACTGGACAAACAAATCGTCACGCTGCAGGAAGACGATCCTTCCCGCGTCGCGTTGCAGAAAGAACGCGATGAATTGGCCAAACAAAAATCCCCGACGATGATTTCGCACAGCGTCGAGCCGCGAACGGTACGCGTGCAAGCTCGTGGCGATTGGCAGGATGAAAGTGGTGCGATTGTCGATCCAGCGATCCCGGAGTTCTTAGGCGAAGTCAACAAAAGTCAGCCAACTCGTGCTTCGCGATTGGATCTGGCGAATTGGTTCACCGATACCGAGCAAGGTGTCGGTGGATTAACGGCACGCGTGATGGTCAATCGTTATTGGGCGATGCTGTTTGGCGAGGGATTGGCTCGGGTGCTTGATGATTTAGGCGGACAGGGTGAACCGCCTTCGCATCCGGAGTTGCTCGACAACTTAGCCGTTGAATACGTCGACAGTGGTTGGGATACCAAACACATTTTGAAATTGATCGTGATGAGCAACGCCTATCGGCAAAGCTCGCTCACATCGCCAGAACTCAGGCAACGCGATCCGCTGAATGTGCTGCTCGCACGGCAAAACAGTTTTCGCTTGCCAGCGGAATCGGTGCGCGACACGCTCTTGGCGGTGAGTGGTCTGCTTGACGAAACGGTGGGCGGACGCAGCGTGCGGCCTTATCAACCCCCCAAGTATTTTCGCTATTTGAATTTCCCCAAGCGGGAATATGAGCAAGATCAAGGCAGCGAACAATGGCGGCGTGGCGTCTACATGCACTGGCAGCGGACGTTTTTGCATCCGATGCTCAAAGCGCTCGACGCCTCGACGCGCGAAGAATGCACCGCTCGTCGACCACGTTCTAATACGGCCTTGGCCGCCTTGACCTTGCTCAACGATCCCAACAGCATTGAAGCGGCACGCGGTTTGGCCGCGGAAGTGTTGGCCAACGACTCTCAGACTTCTGACGAGCAGCGAATTCAAATTGCGTTTCAAAAGGCCACTTCGCGGTCCCCGGATGAGACGGAGCGTGGCGTCTTGCAAGAGTTGCTCAAAGCAAGTCGCGCGCATTTTGCGAGCCAGCCAACGGCCAGCGATGAGTTGCTGGCCATTGGTATGTCGGACGTCGGCGCGGATTTGTCACGCCACGAGCTTGCCGCTTGGACGAGCGTCTCGCGCGCAATTTTGAATATGAGCGAAACGACCACGCGGAATTAACCATGAATCCTTCGCACTTTGCTGCCTACCAACATCAACTCAGCCGCCGGACGTTTTTGTCCCGTGCCGGTTTCGGTTTGGGTGCGACCGCGCTTTCGACGTTGTTGAACCACGATTCGCTGAGCCGCGCGTCAGCAAGTCCGCAACTGGCGATCCCGGGATTGCCACACATTCCCGCCAAGGTGAAGCGAGTCATATTTTTGTACATGTCGGGCGGCCCCTCGCATTTGGAAACCTTCGACTACAAGCCGAAGCTCGCTGCACTCGACGGCAAGCCGATGCCGGATTCGTTCACCGCTGGCCAACCGATTGCTCAGCTACAAGGTCAGGTGCTCAAAGCGCAAGGTCCGCTCACGAAGTTTGGCCGCTACGGCCAAAATGGTCAGACGATTAGCGATTTCTTGCCGTTTCATCGCCAGATTGCCGACGACATTTGCATTATCAAGTCGATGGTCACCGAGCAGATCAATCACGATCCGGCCCACACGTTTATGAACACGGGTACGGCGATCAGTGGCCGGCCATCGATGGGTTCGTGGATCAACTACGGATTGGGTTCCGACAATCAATCGCTGCCAGGCTTTGTCGTGATGACAAGCGAAGGGGGACGCGATCCGCAGCCGATCGCGCCGCGGATGTGGGGTTCCGGTTTTCTGCCAAGCCAATTCCAAGGCGTTCCGTTCAATTCAAGTGGCGAGCCGGTGTACTACATCGAAAGCCCCGCCGGTGTTTCCGACGATTTGCAGCAGCAAGTGGTCAACAGCGTGCGCGCGCTTGATTCCCACCATCACGAGCAAACGCAAGATCCCGAGTTGCTGGCGCGACTCGCTGCATATGAAACGGCATTTCGCATGCAAACCTCGGTGCCGGAACTTTTGGATTTGGCCGACGAGCCCGAGCACATCCTCAAAATGTATGGGGCCGTGCCAGGGGACGGTTCGTTTGCCTCGAATTGCTTGCTCGCGCGGCGCTTAGCGGAGCGCGGTGTGCGATTCATTCATCTTTATCATCGTGACTGGGATCACCATGGCGATTTGGTGAAGCACATGCACACGTGCTGCGGCTGCACTGATCAGGCGAGTGCTGCGTTGATTATGGATCTCAAACAGCGCGGCATGTTGGAAGAAACGCTTGTGGTGTGGGGCGGCGAATTCGGCCGTACGCCGATGTACCAAGGCAAGGGTGGCCCCGGGCGTGATCACCATATCAAAGGTTTTTCGATGTGGGTCGCGGGTGGCGGCATTCGCCCCGGAATTTCTTACGGCGGCACCGACGAATTGGGTTATCATGCCGTAGATAAGCCGGTGCACGTACGGGACTTACATGCAACGATGCTGCACCAGTTAGGAATCGATCACAAACGCTTCACATATAAATTCCAAGGACTCGACATGCGGCTCACGGGCGTGGAAGAAGCTCACGTGCTGCACGACATTCTGACTTGAGAACGTATCATGAAACAGTCTTACGCATTTCTAATTGCCTTGCTGGTTGCTGCTCCTGTCTGTGGAGTTGATTTCCAGAAAGAGATTCTCCCGATCTTCGAGTCGCACTGCGTCAAATGCCATAACGCCGACAAGGCGATGGGGAAGTTGAAGCTCGACTCCGCGGCAGGGATTGAAGAAAAGTGGGCGGCAGACGCTCATTTGCTCACCAAGGGTGAACCCGATCAGAGCGAGCTCTATGAGCGGCTCGTTTTGCCGAAAGACGACAAGAAGCGAATGCCCAAGGGGGCCGATCCATTGGATCAAGATTCCATTGATTTGATCGCCGCGTGGATCAAGGAGGGGGCGCCGTTCACAGCTGCTGTGGCACCTGCCGCGGATCAACCTGCTGCTGATACCCCTGCCGAAGTAGCGGCTCCCCCTGAGCAACCGGCTTTGGAGCCGTTGCCGCTTCCCGAGGTACCCGCCGCGCCGCAGGAGGCGATCGATCAATTGATCAAGTCGGGGGCCAAGGTGATGAATTTGTACTCGGGGAGCAATCTGCTCGAAGTGACGTTCGTTGTTGCTCCTCAACCCCCAACGGATGAAACGATGAAACTGCTCGCCAGCGTGGCGCCGCAGGTGATGATGCTTAATCTGAAAAATGCGCAAGCGACCGGTGCCGGTTGGAGTGAGCTAGCCAAACTGACGAATCTCACGGCGCTCAACGTTCAGAATTCGTCTTTCTCCGATGCCGCGGCTAAGAATCTTGAGGGGTTGGAGCGTTTGGAGTCGCTCAATTTGTATGGCACGGGGGTGACCGATGCGGTGCTGGAACCGCTCAAATCTTTGCAGCGGCTGCAAAAGCTTTACTTATGGAAAACCCACGTTACCTATGACGCCGCGGCGGCGTTTGGCAAAGAGAAGCCTGATTTGGAGTGGAACTTGGGATGGGACCATCCCGTGGTTGCGCGCAAGCGTTTGGAAGAGCAGAAGCAAGATTTCGCTGAGCTGCTCAAGCAAACGGAAGCGGAAGCGAACCGTCTCAAAACTGACTTGCAGGTTGCTGAGGAGGCTCATAAGACGGCCCAAGAGCGGCTCAAAGAAGTTGAAGATTCCCTCTCTAAACTCAGCGATGAGCCCGCGGCCGAGCAAGAAAAGTCTGCGACGAAGCCTGAATAAGTACGTTTGCGGAATGCCGATGCGGTAAACATCAAATCTGTAAGTCGTTGTCGTTCAAGCAGTTAATCGACAATTGTGGCTCACGGCTGCTCATTGGCCATCTGGGGACGGACTAGGACCACCGGCATTTTCTGGCTATTTTGGAGAGCTTTCGCCCAGCACCTTGCCAACTAGGTGAGGTTTGCGGGCTGTGGGGTCTGGATAACCGCCCCAAACGTAATTTGCTTTGTGCGGTTTATTCCGTCGATGGATACCCTACGCAAGCGGATTTAAGGATAAACGGCCAGCCTCGGGGGGGAGTTCCCTACTCGTCTCCGACCCCAGCTTGGCAACTTGCGGACATGGTTTGTAGTTGACACTCGGCGCGATTCACGAAGAAAAACTCCGAAAGACAGGCTTTTGATGAAACGTTCGTTATTCATTCTCCTACTAACGATAGTCATCACGCCCTTCATTTTTTACGGTGCGTTGCGCGCCGTCATAGGCAATAAAAATAACGTCGCCGACTGGCTGCCTTCGAGCTACGAAGAAACCAAGCAACTCGGTTGGTTCCGCGAACACTTTGTCGCCGACCAATTTGTGATTATCAGCTGGGATGGCTGTAATCTCGGTGACAAGGATCAGATCGAAAAGAAAGACGATCCACGAATCGCCAAACTTGAAGCGGCCTTACTGAACGTCACGCTCAAGAATCCTGACGGCAGCGAGATTCATTGCTTCAAGAACGTCACGACCGCTCGCGAAGTGCTCAACGAACTGACCGGTCCTCCCACGGAACTCAAATACAACGAAGCCCTCGAGCGGTTGAAAGGCTCGCTTGTCGGATCGAATGGGTCACAAACCTGCTTGATCGCGACGCTCGACGACCAGGCCACCGGTCGTCTGCGCGACGTGATTGGTCGACCCGTCACTCGTAAGCTTTATCTGAGAAAGCGCGTCACGACGCCCTTGTTCCAGGCGCTGGCCGAAGCAGGAATTACGGTCAGTGAAGTTCGCTTGGGAGGGCCGCCGGTCGACAATGTTTCGATCGACGAAGAAGGTGAGCGTACCCTGCTGAAGCTGGCCCTACTTTCCGGTGCGTTTGGCTTGGGGCTCACTTGGTGGTCGCTCCGCAGCTTGCGAATGACATTTATTGTGTTTTTCTGCGGCATCCTGAGCGCCGTGATGTCGCTCTCTGCGGTGTGGGTTTTTGGATCGTCGATGGATGCGATTCTGATGTCGATGCCGGCGATGGTTTACGTGCTCGCCGTCTCGGGCTCAATTCACTATATCAATTACTACCGCGAAGCCATTCACGATGGTGGTTTTGAGGGTGCCGTCTATCGAGCCCGTCGGCACGCTTTTGGTCCTGCTTTCTTGTGCTCGATTACAACCGGTATCGGCCTGGCCTCCTTAGGCCTGAGCGACATCATTCCGATCGGCAAATTCGGCTACTTCTCGGCCTTGGCTGTCTTCACGATGCTGATCGTGTTGTTTATCGTACTGCCGGCGATCATGGTGGTCTGGCCTTGGCATCCACCCGAGTTGACCAAAGAGGGCAATTTCACCGAGGACAAGGATAAGAACAAGGTTTCACTCGTCAATCAAAAGGGCCTGTGGCGTGGCGTTGCTCGTGGTATCGAACGCCGCTGGGGTTGGGTGATGACGGGGTCGTTAGCGACGATTGCTATTCTCTGCATGGGATTGCCGCGGGTCACAACGTCGATCGATCTTTTGAAACTGTTTCAGGACGACGCTCAGCTATTGCAGGATTACCGCTGGTTCGAAGCGAATTTGGGCCGACTGATTCCCATGGAACTCGTGTTGCGGTTTCCACCCGAATCGCGTCAAGAAGACTTGTCGCCCAGCGCTCGTCCCAGCCAAGTGGCTAAGACGCTTACCTTCGTCGAGCGGCTCGAGATGGTGGGGCGTGTGCAGAAGGCCATTCAGGATAAGCTTGGTGCAGAGGGCTCTGATCTTGTGGGTGCCACGATGTCGGCGATGACATTTGCCCCCGATATGGGGAGCGATAGCAGCGGTTTCGTGAATAACACCGTTCGCTATGTGATCAGCAAAGAGATGGTCGAGCATCGCGCCCAGCTTGAGCGTTCCGGTTATCTGGCGATGGATAACAACAATAATGACGAATTGTGGCGAATCAGCGTGCGTGTCGCGGCATTTCACGATCTCGATCATGGCGCCCTGCAAGCACATTTGCGCGAGGCCATCGATCCCGTACTGGCAACGCAGCAGGCAAGCCTCGTTGCGCTGCGAACCATGGTTTCACAAAACGGCGAAATGCCCACCGGCAGCAACGTCTTGGTGTGGACCGACGAAGCACAACGCCAACAGGCTATTGATTTGGCCACGATGTTGCAGCTTAAGCGGATCAAAGTGCAACGCTTGGAAAAGCCGTTCGAACGACTCAACGAGAAGCAAGTCCAGGTACTCAAGAAGTTTGACGGCGTCGTTCTCGCAGCCAATGTGGACACGGCCGATCAGATTCAACTCATTCGCTCGGGCGTGACCGTGCTCGGGCAATTGCGTCCCACGTACAAGGAGGGAATCGACCATGCCACCGCAGGCAGCATCGTCTACACCGGCGTGGTTCCCATTGTTTACAAAGCTCAGCAAGCGCTGCTCGATAGTCTCGTGGAAAGCACAACTTGGTCCTTCCTAACAATCACGCCGTTGATGATGTTTGTCTGCAAAGGGATCGGAGCCGGAGCCGTGGCCATGTTGCCCAACGCTCTGCCGATTCTCGTGGTGTTTGGCGGCATGGGATGGTTGGGAATTCCCGTCGATATCGGCTCAATGATGGCGGCGAGTATTGCGCTTGGCGTGGCCGTCGACGACACGATTCACTATTTGTCGTGGTTCCGAGAAGATCTGGTAAAAACAGGCAATCGCAGAGACGCAACCATCGCGGCGTATTCGCGCTGTGCCACACCGACGCTGCAGGCAGCCTTGGTCAACGGACTCGGTCTCTCGGTGTTCGCCGTGAGCAGCTTCACACCCACGGCCCGTTTCGGGTGGCTGATGCTGACCATTCTTATCGCGGGCGTGATCGCAGAGCTCGTGATGTTGCCTTCGCTGCTCTTTAGTCCGTTAGGTAAGGCCTTCGAACTTCCCAAGGAAGAAAAGAAACGGTGGGTTCCCAAACTTCATTTGGGAACGCGGAAAAAACAGCCCGCCAGTTCGGCTTTGGTCGGACAGGCCGCGGAATCGTAATTCCGCCTGTAGTCTTCCCGCGGTGGGCGTGGTAATGTACTGCGATGGCCGAAACAGGTTCTGACGAGAACGCGAGTGGTTCCCTATCCGACTCGCATATCACCGAGTCCCAGATGGGACTTGCGGCTTCGACGCATATCTCGGCGTATCGAAAGCTGCCTGCTCCGCACACACCCGAGCATCAAACGTTCTGGCTGTGGGTGATGTGTCTGACGGGCGTCGACTATTTCAGCACGATGGGCTATCAGCCCTCGATTGCGTTTGAAGCCACGGGGCGGCTCGCACCGCTGGCCACCATACTGCTCGTTATCGTGACTCTTGGTTGTGCGCTGCCCGTTTATCGTTACGTGGCGGGTCAATCGCCGCATGGCCAAGGTTCGATCGCCATGCTTGAGCGGCTCGCCAGCGGTTGGTGGAGCAAGATCATCGTCTTGGTCTTGCTTGGTTTCGCGGCGACCGATTTCGTGATTACCAAAACGCTTTCCGCCGCCGATGCCGCGGAGCATATGATTCACAATCCGTACTGGCAGCAACTACCGGGAATGTTTCAGAGCCAAATGGTTTTGACTCTCGGCTTGTTAGTCATGCTTGGCGGCATGTTCATGCGCGGCTTTCGCGAAGTGATTGGCATCGCGGTCGTGCTCGTCGGTTTTTATTTGCTGCTCAATGTGATCGTGATCGGCAGTGGCATCGTCTATCTGCTCGCTCATAGCGAACTGCTCACCGATTGGTGGACTCACGTGCAAGCCGGGGAGTGGGAGATCAAGCACGCTCCATTTGAAGGAGTCGGCTGGCTGCCGGTGCTGGCGACCTGTTTCATTTTGTTTCCCAAGCTGGCCCTGGGACTTTCCGGTTTTGAAACCGGCGTAGCGGTGATGCCGCTCATTAAGGGGCATGACGATGATGATCCGCATCATCCCATGGGACGTATTCATGGTGCCCGCCATCTGCTGCTCACAGCGGCACTGATTATGTCGACGATGCTCTTTTGCTCGTCATTTGTCGTCTGCACGCTGATTGCTCCCGAAGCTCTCAAAAAGGGCGGTGAAGCCGCGAATCGCGCGCTGGCGTATGTCGCGCATGGTGAATCTCAGTACTTGATCAACCCCATGTTCGGCGAAGTCTTTGGCGGTATCTATGACTTGAGCACCGTATTGATCCTGTGGTTCGCCGGTGCGAGCGCGATGTCGGGGCTCTTGAATCTGTTGCCGCGATATTTGCCGCGCTACGGCATGGCCCCTAAGTGGGCGGAAGCGATTCGGCCCTTGGCGTTGCTACTCACGGGCGTGAATTTGGTTGTCACGATCATTTTCAACGCCAGCGTCGAGGACCAAGGCGAAGCCTATGCCACGGGCGTGATGGTCTTGATGTCGAGTGCAGCCGTGGCCGTGGTGATCGATAAATGGCAGAAATCGAAATACGCTGGCCGTCCCCAAATTCCTTGGGGTTACATCGTCGCGATGGCGATCTTTTTGTACACGACGATTGCAATCGTCATCGAAAAACCAGACGGCATTCGCATCGCAGGCGCATTTATCTTGGCCGTGGTCGTGGGCTCGGGTATTTCGCGCGTGATGCGCAGCACGGAACTGCGTTTCGATCGCTTCGAGTTTGCCGACAATGAATCGCGTCTCTTGTGGGACACGCTGAAATATCTGGACTTCCCCGTGCTCGTGCCCCATCGTCCCGGTCGTCACACGATCGAGCAGAAGGAGCACAGCATCCGCAAAGCGCATCGTTTGGGAGACGATACCCCGATCGTGTTTGTGGAAACACTGCTGGGGGATCCGAGCGAATTTACGCAAAGCCCCATCATCGCCGTGGTCCGCGAAGGCGAACGCTTTATCATTCGTTTGACGAATTGTGTTTCGATTGCTCACACGATTGCTCTGGTCGCGCTCGAGCTGGCCAAATCGGGTAAGCCCCCCGAGATTCATTTCGGCTGGTCCGAGCGCAGTCCGCTCACCGCGAGTTTGGACTTCGTGCTGTTCGGCGAAGGCAACGTGCCGTGGATGGTTCGCGAATTGATCCGCCGTGCCGAGCCCGATGCCAAACGCCGTCCGCGAATTGTCGTCGGTTAATTGGCCCAACGTTTAATTGGCCGAACTCTTCATTGCAGCTATCTCAGTTGGCTGGCTAGCTGCTGCGTGTCGACAATCTCGGGCAGCACGTGGACGTCAACTCGGGAGTTGAACTCCAGTTCGCTCTTATCCAAACTTTCGGCAATCGGTTCGTTCCCCTCAGCCTGGCTAATGCGGAACAGGTCCGGATCCATTCCCAGGCCATCAAGGAACTCCATGACCGTTGTGCAACGGGCATAGCAAAGATCCCAATGATTCTTGTAAGGGCTGCCCGGTGGGAGTGGGCGACGCAGCGAATGCCCGCGGATTTCAATCCGATTCCGTCGGCCAAGCAAATTGTTTACCGAATGCTTCAAATGTTCGATTTGTTCGGGATCCAGCTCAGCGCTGCCATCCTTGAACAGCACCGTAATCTGTGGCGCATCGTTGAACTGCGCCGTGGCGAAACCGTTGCGCATCCGCCCCGGTTGCCCGCGACCTTCATTGCGCTTTTGGACGGTCGGTGAATAGCGGCCGTCTCGTTTGGGGGGATCCTTTTCCGAACCATAGCCACGGCTCGGGGGATCATCCGTTTCAATGGCGAACGGATCGCGAAAGTACTGCGCGACCTCTTGCTTCACGTCTTCATTCTGCGACGTGAGCCACATCACCATAAAGAAAGCCATCATCGCGGTCACGAAGTCCGCGTAGGCCACTTTCCATGCACCACCACCGGCACCGGCCATGGGTCAATCTCCAAAAAACTTAAAATACCTAAGTGGCGTTAACTCACGTCAACTTGTTTGAACAACTCTTCCATATTCTCGCGGGTGGGACGCATTTCCGTCCCGACGCTGCGGCGTGCCTTTTCAATGGCCACCTTGGGAGGCAATTCGTTTGCGAAGGCGAGGATCATCGTCGTGATCGTCCGGAAGAAAGCGAGTTCCATGTGCCCGAGGGCTTCCATCCGACCGGCGAGCGGTCCGAAGAAACCGTAAGACAGCAAAATCCCCAGGAACGTTCCCACGAGGGCCGCACCCACTTTGTGGCCGATTTCTTCCACGGGGCCATCGATGTGACCCATCGTGATCACGATACCGAGCACCGCCGCGACGATGCCGAAGCCCGGCAAGCCGTCGGCCGTTTTCATTAACGCCGTCGTGGGGGCATGGTGTTCTTCGGAAATCACAGCAAGTTCTGCGTCAAACAGTTCGGGCAGCAATTCCTTGCGAACCGTGCCTTCGACTAACAGCGAAAAACCACCCGCCACGAATTCACAGACGTGATGATTTTTTTGAATCAACGGATACTTGGCGAAGATCGTGCTTTCGTAAGGATTCGAGACATGCGATTCGATGGCGAGCAGGCCGTCTTTGCGGGAGGTTTTCATCAGATCGTACATCAAGCTGAAGAGCTCGTTGTACATCTTGCGATTGAAGGGCGAACCTTTGATGGCCTGCATGACCCCCTTAAAGAGGTCGACGAGGGTCTTCTTGCTCGACATCACAATCAGCGCGCCCAACGACGCCCCGCCGATGGTGACGATTTCCGAGGGATGCCATAAGGCTCCCGCATGTCCGCCAGCCATGGAGAAGCCGCCGAGCACACCCGCGATAACGATAATGAATCCAACGATGACGATCATGAATTAAGGTCCTTGTGGAGAATTCCTTACCAAATTCTCAGTTTTAGTATTGGTCACAGAACGCGACAAAAGCTAAGCGGTGGCCGACCGCAGCCAGTTTGCTCGTCGGCGAGCCACGTCTGTTCCGTTTGCTTAAAAGGTGCGGGTTGGAACGATTGTGCCGAGGCCATCCCAACAGAAATCGTGGGTGGCATGGCCTCGGAGATTCACAAGAATCAAAGAGCTGGCGTGAATTCCCAGAACCCGCGGCTAGCCGACCCTCGCTGCGCGACGGTGCCCGCGGCTCATTTATGTAGGCCAAGCTCCGCCTGACATCAAGGCGATTATCGCAGAGTCAGGCGGAGCCTGACCTACCGCGCAGCGGTTCTATCCTTCAGCCCAGTGTTGGTGGCTCCTGGCCACTACCTTGGGAAAATAACGCCCTACCAAACGCCAACCCTGAAGGGGTTGCAGCAATGACCTAACTTTGCGGCGTGGCACGTTTTGCGTTATGATCGTGACTCTCCGATTAAAACTTACTAGCGGGGAATGCTATGCCGCTATTCGGAAACGATGACCGTAGTAATGCTCTTGCCTTCAGCAACGAATGGGCGGGCGAATCACTCGCGGATCGGAAGCAAAAGCGTTCGCATTCATTTCTAGCTATAAGCAGCACTTGTTCGGGCCGCAGGACACCATCAATATTGAGCCATTGTTGGCCGTGAAGAAAGCTTGGACAAAGAAGAAAAAATAGCTATGGCCCGTACGACCCCCCTCGTTTGTCAATTTCTCGAAAACATTTCCCGCGCAGTGCTCGAAGAGTATCAAGACCTTATCCGCGATTACACCAAGAATCGGCACGGCATTTATTCGCTTTATCGCAAAGACAAGCTTTATTACGTCGGTTTGGCCAGCAACTTGCGTTCGCGGCTCAAGCAGCATTTGAAAGACGCTCATCGAGACAAATGGGACTCGTTTAGTCTCTATATCACGATCGATCTCAATGCAATTAAAGAGCTCGAATCGCTACTTCTGAGAGTCTTGCGACCCGAAGGCAACCGAACGGGCGGGCGATTTGTGAAGGCCGAGAATCTGAGAAGGAAACTTGTGGCAGATATCCGCGCTCGTCATCGCGACAAAGAGCATGCATTGATGCCCTTGAAAAAGCGGCCCGTGACGAAGAAAGTTCCCCCAGTTGTCGATGACGAAACGATACCGCTTGCCAAGTATGTGCGGCAGAGGATGCGGCTACGAGTCCGTTATAAGGGAAAGCTCTATAAGGCCATTTTGCGCAAGGACGGACAAATAAGATACAACGGAGTCAATTACAAAACACCGTCGGCAGCGGGCTCCGCGCTGCGGGATGGGCGTGCGACCAATGGTTGGCAATTCTGGCATTACGAACGGGCTCCAGGCGATTGGGTGCCATTGGCAAAAATGCGGAGTTGACTGTCGCCCTTTCAGGGCTGGCGGTTATTTGTTGAATCGGTTCCAGGGGCTGACGCACCCTGGCTATTGACTGTCGCGGCTTTGCCGCTGAACCAAGCTTTATCAAGTCCGGCAGTGCCTCAAGCTCTTGGAAGATAGCAACAAACCCATGAAACTTCCCAACGGAGAGCGGGCTGTCGTCGACCTAGAAAAACTGATCGACTACTGTCTGAATCCCGAACATCCACGAGGAAAGCACAAGGCACGAGTTTTTCTCTCAGCGTGCGGGCTTCATTCCGATCATGCTGAAGAATTTCGAGAGCAATTGATGGAGGCCGCCGTTCTGGGGGAAGCCAGTCCTTTGGCCGACTTTGGCCATGGTGACCGATATATGATAGAATGGAGTATCACCGGGCCGAGCGGAACCGCGATGGCTCGAACAGCTTGGATCGTTCGACCTCACGAAGATTTTCCCCGATTTGTCACTGCGTACATCATGTAGGTTAGTTATGAGCGAAGAAATCGAACTACTGGATGTTGTCGCTTTGGAAGCGGACTTGCCGGCGCAGAAACTAGTGCGTGGGCAGGTCGGTACTGTCGTGGAGAACCCGGCCCCCGGCGTGTTCGAAGTCGAATTCTCTGACGATCAGGGGAAAACCTATGCCCTCTTGCCACTCACCGCCGAGCAGTTGATCGTTCTTCACACTTCGCCCGCCCAATCGGCTTAATAATCTTTTAGGGCTGGAGTTGATCTGTGATTCTCTTCCAGGGGCTGACGCACCCTGGCTATTGACTGTCGCGGGTATGCCGCTGAACCTGCGTTGCTCAATCTGCGTTGTCACTCCACCTTGAAATCGGTATCTTAAACGCAAATTGCTCGTCCCGCCTTCTTTGACCTTCCCTCGCGCCAGGTGACCCACGGGTGGCTGGCTCTCATGTATCAGGTGGCCCATGGCTGAAAGCAAGCGTCTGACCCCCGTCCAATGGCTCGTCTGCGTGATCGCGGCGATTGGCTTTGCCTTCGATATCTACGAACTGCTGATGCTGCCGCTGATTGTGCGGCCCATGTTGCTGGAGCTGGTGAACGCCGCGCCGGGCACCCCGGAATTTGAAATGTGGGTGGGCCGCCTATTTTTCATACCGGCGATTGCCGGCGGATTGTTTGGACTCCTAGGCGGTTATCTGACCGATGTGTTGGGGCGGCGGCGGGTGCTCACCTATAGCATTTTGCTCTATGCGTTTTCGGCCTTCGCGGCGGGGTTTGCCACTTCGATTGAAATGTTGTTGTTCTTGCGGTGTACCACGTTTATCGGCGTGTGTGTCGAGTTCGTCGCCGCGGTGGCCTGGCTCGCCGAGTTATTTCCCAACCCCAAGCAGCGTGAACAGGTACTTGGTTACACGCAGGCTTTTTCTTCGGTGGGCGGCATTCTGGTAACGGCCGCTAACTATTTGGCGGTCCAGTATGGATCGATGTTGCCGGCCATCCAGGGGGGGCATGAAGCCTGGCGGTACACTCTCATTTCGGGGGTAATACCTGCACTGCCATTAATCGTCATCCGACCGTTTCTGCCCGAATCCCCCGCTTGGGCAGCGAAGAAAGCTGCCGGCACATTACGGCGACCGAGCATTCGCGAGTTGTTTGCACCTCAACTGCGCAGGACAACGATCGTAACGACGTTGATGTTTGCCTGCAGCTATGGGGCGGCCTTTGGCGCGTTGCAACACACGCCGCGGATGGTGGCGTACTTACCCCAAGTGAAAGAGATGACAGCCGGCAAACCGGTGCCCGAACAGAAACGGATCGAGCAAACGGTGGCCTCGAAGGTCAACGCGTACCAGGAATTCGGCGGTTTGCTCGGACGGTTTCTGCTCGCGTTCGCGGCGGTGCGAATCGTAAGCCGCCGAGGGCTATTGCGGATTTTCCAAATTCCGGGATTGTTTTTGATACCGCTGGTATTTTATTTTCCCGCGCGCGAAAACTTAGACTTGCTGCAGTGGGGCATCTTTGCCTGTGGGTTGGTGACGGTCGCCCAGTTCAGCTTTTGGGGCAACTATCTGCCGCGTGTTTATCCGCTTCATCTGCGGGGAACCGGGGAAAGCTTTGCCGCCAATATCGGTGGCCGCATGATTGGCACTTCCGCAGCATTGCTGACGACGACGCTTGTTGCCTACATGCCGCAAAAATCTGTGGCCCTGGCTGCATGTCTGGTGGGTGGTGGCGTTTATTTGCTGGGTACGATTTTGTGTTTCTGGTTGCCCGAACCCGCGGCTGAGGATTTGCCGGAATAAAAACAGCGAGAAGAACATTGTTTTCGCTTTCCAGCGGTTTTTTCTCACGCGAATACTGAGTAAGGTAGTGGCATCGCAGGCTGCGACTCATCGCATTTTCAGAATCGCTTATCAAAGGTTGACTCATGTCCGAGCGACGTTGGTACACCCATCTCACGCCGTATCATTGGTTCGTATTCATCATCGCCAGCGCGGCGTGGTTTTTTGATTGCTTGGATCAACGCTTGTTCTCGCTGGCGCGGGTCGATGCGCTCACCGATTTGACACGGGGTATTGAAGGGGCCGACGTTCAAGCCCTGGGCAAGCAAGTGACGGCCTACTTCCTGATTGGTTGGGGCATCGGCGGTTTGATCTTTGGTGCCTTGGGCGATCGCTATGGCCGGGCCAAGATGCTCACCATTACCGTGCTGATATATTCCTTCTGCACGGGGATGAGTTACTTCAGCCGCACGTATTTCGATTTCGCGCTGGCACGTTTCTTAACCGGCCTCGGGGTAGGGGGGGTCTTCGGCTTGGCCGTGGCCTTGATCGCCGAAACATTGAGCGATCAAGCCCGCTCGGGCGCCTTGGGTTGGCTGCAGATTCTGTCGACCGTGGGCAATCTTTCGGCGGGTCTCGTGCTGACGATTATCAGCAGCCTAGAAACGCAGGAAGTGATTGAAGCCGGTAGCGGTTGGCGGTGGATGTTCTTGGTGGGAGCGCTGCCTGCGCTGATGGTGGTGTTCACTATGAAGTATTTGCGCGAGCCCGAGCCTTGGCTCGCGGCGAAAGCAGAAGGCCGCTTGCCGCAAGGAAACATCTTTGCGCCGTATCGCGATCTGCTGCGCGATAGCCGTTGGCGCAAGAACCTGATCGTCGGTGCATTGATCTCATCGGCGGGTGTGATTGGATTATGGGCCATCGCTGAATACGCGATCGATTTGCAAACAAAAGTCTTCCGCGAGCATTTTTTACAGGAGAACATGCCCGAGGCGGAGATCCCTCAGGCTATCAACAGCGCCAAGGCGACGGCCTACACGCTGCAAATGATTGGTGCCGCGGTGGGGATGTGGTTTATGACAAAAGCCTGCATTGTCTTAGGCCGCAAGCCTGCGTTTGCCATCTGGTACACGGGCGCGTTCTTGGTCACGCTCTTTACTTATTGGGTCATGAGCTCACCCCTGCAAGCTTATGTCTTGATGCCGTTGATGTGGTTTTTTCAATTGGGGGTCTTCGCTGGGTTTGCGATCTATTTGCCCGAATTGTTTCCCAGCAGCATGCGGAGCACGGGGACATCGTTTTGCTACAACCTTGGCCGGTTCGCTGCCGCGGGGGGGAGTTTCTTTTCCGCCAAATTGGCCACGGACCTCTATGCGAGTGATGTGCCGGGGCTGCAGGAGCGATATGCGGCCATGACCATGTGTGCGATCTTTTTGATTGCCTTGTTCACGCTACCGTTCGCCCCAGAAACGAAAGATCAGCCACTGCCAGAATAGCGATCTTGCTTTGTGGCGATTATGAATACCTGCTATGCTCGGGCCTGTTTGACAGGATCAATTTCTCGAGCCCAGCGGTTTATGCATGAGTGATCATTCAGTCGTTGCGGAATTGCCCCGCCGAGTTGTTATCATCGGTGGCGGGTTCGGCGGGCTTCAGGTGGCCATGGGGCTGAAACGCGCGCCCGTTCAAGTCACGCTCGTTGATCGCCGAAACTTTCATCTGTTTCAGCCGCTGCTGTATCAAGTCGCCACGGGCGGCTTGTCACCCGCGAATATCGCCGCTCCCTTGCGCGGCATCCTGTCGGGCCAACGCAATTGCCAAGTGCTGATGGGCGAGGTCAAAAATATCGACCTCAACAAGCGGCGGGTTCTGGTCGAAGATCGCGAACTGAGTTACGACGTTCTCGTCGTCGCCGCCGGAGCGACGCATAGTTACTTTGGTCATTCTGAGTGGGAGAAGTTAGCTCCTGGTTTGAAGACGATCGAAGACGCTACGGAAATTCGGCGGCGGTTGATTTCAGCTTTTGAGGCAGCCGAACTTACGAATGACCATGACGTGCGGCATCGGCTCTTAAATTTTGTTGTCGTTGGCGCGGGGCCCACGGGGGTGGAGCTTGCGGGGGCATTGGCAGAGATTGCCAGACATAGCCTCAAAAAGGATTTTCACGACATCAATCCCGCCGAAGCCAATGTGGTGTTGATCGAAGCCGGCGAGCGTGTCCTGGCGGCGTATCCACCAGAACTTTCTACGAAGGCGTTGGAGTCGCTTCACAAATTGGGGGTTTCGGTGCGATTGCGAACCGCCGTCGAGCAGGTTTCGCCGGACGGCGTGACGTTAAAAACAGAGAGTGGCAGCGAATTCTTGGCGACCGACACGGTTTTATGGGCGGCGGGGGTGCAGGCTTCTCCCTTGGCGAAGATGTTGGCCGAAGGCTCGGGAGCGGAACTCGATCGCGCGGGACGGATCAAGGTGCAAGCCGATTTGTCGCTACCCGGTCAACCAGGAGTTTTTGTCTTGGGAGACATGGCCCACTGCGAGGGAACTGATGGCAAACCGTTGCCCGGCGTGGCTGCAGTGGCTATTTCACAAGGCAAGTTTGTGGCCAAGCTTATCAAAGCTCGCCTCGCGGGGAAGCAACCGCCGACTTATCGCTATCGCGATTTGGGAAGCCTCGCCACGATTGGCCGAAGCGCGGCGGTGGCCGATATTGGCAATCTCCACTTTTCAGGCTTTCTGGCATGGCTGATGTGGCTGTTTATTCACTTGATGAAAATCGTCAGCTTCCGCAATCGCGTGCTTGTCTTTTTCCAATGGGGTTGGAGCTACTTTACTTACGACCGCTCGGCGTGGCTCATCACGGGAAATGCTCCGGAGACGGAACCCGAAAATCCCAGCTAATGGTTGTCCAAATCCTGCACACCGTTCGTTCAAAAATGCAGTAAAATGGCGGTATGGGCTTTGCTTACACAAACGCCACGGTCATTTTCGACGGGATTGGAACACACGCATGCGCTTTCCTTTGATCTGGCGGATTCTTGCGCCCACCTTAGCGGTGAGTATGTTGCTGCTGGGCGTCGGTCTGGCGGCGGCCATTTATGCGTATCGCTGGAATGATCGTGTTTCGTTGTTGCTCGACAATCGCGTCACAGCGGTGCTCTCCACACAGGAGCTCGTGTTGGCGATTCGCGATACGCGCCATGCCTTAAGCCGTTACGATGTCACCAAGGATCGAGAGTACATCGCTCTGGCCAAGACGGCGATCATGGAAGCTAACGAGTTATTGCCGCGGGTATCGGCATTTTCCTCTGCGGAAGATGCTGACGATTTGATTCGCATGAGTAAAACAATCGCTCAGACTGAAGAAGGAATTGATCAACTCATCGCTTCCCAAGATGTTAATTCCGACACCTTGCGTCGATCCATCAGTGTGGGTGAATTGGCCACAGCTCAGGAATTGTTGGATCGCCGCCAAGCAGCGGTTTCGGAAGAAAGCCGACAGAACCGTTTGAATGCCGACCGTATCGGGATGAGCCTGGCCATTCTGGGATTATGCGGCGCAGGGGCAGGCTTGCTCGCGGGCTTTGGCATGGCCCGTGGTATTTCTCGCTCGATTGAACAACTTGGCGGATCGGTCCATTCGATGGCCGAGACGATCTTTCAAAACGGCGAGGCGCCGCTTCCGCCACCAACGGGCATTCATGAGTTACTCGCCACGATTGGTGATATCCGCCAGAAAACGGTGGGCATCATGGACGAGCTGGAGCAATCTCGTGAAAAGGCGACTCGCTCGGATCAACTTTCCGCCGTGGGGCAACTCGCTGCAGGGATTGCCCATGAACTTCGAAATCCACTAACAGCGGTCAAGTTGCTTGTCGATGACGCGGTCGAGCAAAACACACCTCTGCGTGGCGCGGAATTGCAGGTCCTGCAAGATGAAGTGGAGCACATGGAACAGATGACTCAAATGTTCCTTGACTTTGCCCGCCCCCCGAAACTTATCCGACAATCGTTTGACTTGAAGCAAGTCGTCGAACAATGTTTGGAACTTGTGCGGCGGCGGTGCGAGATGCTGCACATCGCCATTGATTTTCAAGCCGAGCCAATTTCCGTGAGGGGCGACTTTCAGCAGCTGCGGCAAGTGGTTTTGAATTTGTTACTCAATGCCATCGATGCTCAACCTGAGGGTGGGAGAATAGAAGTCAAGTTGACGGAAGACTTTGATGCCGGGGCTTGTCATATCGAGATCGCCGACGAAGGCTCAGGGATTCCTGATGAGTATCTTGATCGGATCTTCGATCCGTTTGTCAGCACCAAAGAAACGGGAATGGGATTGGGGCTGGCAATTTCTCGGCGGATTGTCCGGTCGCATGGTGGCGAGATAACCACCGCGAAACAAGCCAGCCGCGGAACGATTTTTCGAATTGAATTACCATTGAGTGAAGTGCCTGAAGGAGCCGCGCGTGTCTGAATCCACTTTGTTGGTCATCGACGATGAAGCCGGGGTGCGTTTCAGTTTGAAACGTACGTTAACAAGCCAGGATGTCAGCGTGGAAACTGCTGAAACCGGCCGTCTGGGACTCGAAGCACTCACCAAAAAGCTACCCGACGTGGTGCTGCTCGATATTCGTCTTCCTGATATGTCAGGACTCGATGCATTAATAGCGATTCGCAAAATCGATCAGCGGCTCCCCGTGGTTATGATCACGGCGCACGGCACAACTGACACGGCTATTGAAGCCACCAAACGCGGAGCATTTGATTATTTGCTTAAACCGTTCGATCTGCCGACGTTGCGGACCGTTGTGCAGCGAGCGCTCGAATCGAGCCGCCTAACTCGTCGGCCAGCCGTTGTGCCTAACGCCGACAATGCCGCGGTTGTGGGGGACCGGATTGTAGGTCGTAGCGCCGTGATGCAGGATGTGTTCAAAGCGATTGGCCGCGTGGCGGAATCTGACATCAACGTCCTGTTGTTGGGCGAAAGTGGCGTGGGTAAGGAGTTGGTGGCGCGGGCCATTTATCAACATAGTCGCCGCTCGGCGGAACCATTTCTCGCTATCAACTGTGCCGCCATTCCCGAAACGCTTTTGGAAAGCGAACTCTTTGGTAACGAAAAAGGCTCATTCACGGGGGCCGACCGCCAACGTATCGGCCGGTTCGAGCAAGCCTCGGGGGGCACAATCTTTCTGGATGAAATCGGCGACATGAGCCCCGCGATTCAGGCCAAGGTGTTGCGACTCTTGCAGGATCAACGCTTCGAGCGCGTGGGTGGCAGCGAAACCATCCAGGCAGATGTCCGCGTCATTGCCGCCACGAATCAAAATCTGCCCGAGCTCGTGGCGGCGGGTCGCTTTCGACAGGATTTGTTTTACCGGCTCAACACCAACACGATCTTAATCCCACCGCTGCGGTCACGGCTCGATGACCTGCCGTTGTTGGTCGAGCATTTTATCAAGGTTTATTGCCCCGTGGTGAGTAAGCAGGTCACCGTGGCCGCTCCGGAAACGTTGGAATTGCTCGCCAGCTATCCCTGGCCAGGAAATGTCCGCGAGTTGCAAGGGGTGATTAAAACGGCGCTGGTAAATTCCACCTCCGACGTGCTGACGCCCGATTGTTTGCCGGAATCGATCCTGCATCCGCTCGAAGGGGGAACTGTCGGTGGGGCAAATGATGATGCCGTCTTGGATTTGATGAGTTATGTGAAGCGCATGATCACCAACGGCGATCACCATCTTTACCGCAAGGTTCAATTCGCCGTGGATCGGGCGGTGTTCCGCGAAGTGCTCGATGCCGTTGGCGGAAATCAAGTGGAAGCTGCCCGTATGCTGGGTATTTCACGCACGACACTGCGAGCGAAACTGCAGAACATGCATGACATATCGCGCGCCGAAATGGAATCAGTATCTGAACAGCCTGACCAGTAACTGAACATGTCTGACAGGGGTAGAAAGTCTAACCCTCCCAAACTGTGTGTTTTCTCGGAAGAAACTAAGCGCCGACAAAATTCTCTCCTTCGGAACGCCACTTGCAAGCACTTTTCATGGCATGCTTGAGTGTTAGGCTGCTCTTTGACGAGAGTGCCGTTTGGGGAGTTTTATGATTGTCTTTCGACGGAAAAAGCGCGATCAGATCGTGATCGGCGGCGACATAATCATCACCGTGATGCATATTCGTGGTTCACGAGTCAGCTTGGGCATCCAAGCCCCTCCTGGCGTCAAGATTTTGCGCAATGAGCTCGCACCCCACGAAACAAACGTTTCGCTGCCACTCGCTGAAGGCATTGAAGCCATCTCGTCGCCAATGCCCGCCGTGAATTAACGGCGGTATTCCAAGCCGAATTGCCAGCCGTGATAGAGCACGTCGCGGCTTTGGAAATCTTGGCTAAAGAACGTGTCGGCGGCTTGTCCGACGCCGTCTAGGAACATCACCTGATAGCCACCCTTGAGTGCTAGGCAGGGTGTTAGCTTAGCAGACGCCCACAAGCTGGCTTCGCCAAGGAACGCGATTTCCGTGAATGTTCGTTCGGTTCTGGTGCTCGTGACCGTGGTCGTTTCTGAAAATTCGTTGTCGGGCGCAGTCGCCAGATCGTCTCCCGTGATGACGGTTGTGACGTTGAATTCCGTGTCGCGTCTTTTGATTTCATTGTGGTAAACGCCAGCATTGGCGAAGCCGCTCACGCTGAGCCAATTGCTTACCTGCCAGCCGTCGCGTAGTCCGCCCAATTGAAAGCCAATCAAATGATTGTCGAGCACGGTCGTCGTGCCGGTATCAACAAAGGCTGCAGGAGCTGCGGGGGGATCGGCGGGGACAGGAATTACTTTGTCGACGATCGTAAAATCATCGAGCTGCTCGTCGACCTGCAAGTAACGAACGCCGGAGAAAAACTTCCATGCGTTCGGCACGCGGGGGAGGAAATTGAATTCGACCGAATTCCAGCGGCTCATCAAATCGATGCTACGGGTTGAGTCGGCCACAGGAGAGTCGGGAAACACGAGCCCCGCGTCCCATTCGTTGATGCCTTCATAGCCAACTTGCATGCCCCAACCGTGGCAATTGTAGGCCGTGGCGAAAAGCCGTGCGCCCGGCGCGTAATCGTATTGATCGATCACCGACGGCACGCCACCAACATCGTTGATGATGGGTCCCAGATCGGCATCCTCGCGGAACATGATCAGGCCGGACGCTTCAATGCCCCAACGGGGACCGACACACCAATTGTCGCAAGCACCAGGTCCTTCAAACCAAGGGAAGGTCTTGGCCGTGCAACTGCAACGATCGCATGGACCGCAGTTGCAAGATCCTCCACAGCCCTGGCAGCCACCCGTGACCACACCAGTGCCGTTTTGCACGGCCTGGTATTGCTCCCAAAGAACGGAGTTGGCAGTCGTATTCTCCGCCGCATCGACGACTGGCTCGGGCACGTATTTGCCTTGGCTCCCTTTTTCGTACGGAGCAAAGGGATCGGGCTGCGGCAACAGAGTCTGGGCATAGCCGGTTGTCGCGCCGCTCAGAGCGCACAACAAGAAAACCAGCAGCGGGTAACGCAGGTGGATCACGGCGAAGCGGGGTGAAAGACACGTGGCGGTCGGCACACATGCGACTGGGTCAGAGCGCACGCAGACCGAATGGAGTCAACGTATCCGTAGAATCGGCTCCCGCTCTGGCGGGGCCCGACCAAACTTTCCACGACGCGCAGTGCTTACGCGGTTTACCTAAAATGTGCTAGCTAGAGGATACAACGTCGCTGGGACAGCATAGCCGTGAAGAGTCCCAGCAGGACCAGGGTATGGGGCTCGGGAACAGCGATTGGAGAGAACACAATATCATCAAGGTAACCGCCGACTGTTGCGGTACCGGCTACCGAAATAATACTCGGTATCGAATTGTCAAAAAGAAACTGAGAAGGACCAAGAATATTTTGAGTCGTGGCACGAATACGAAGCTCAACGTCCTGGCCAGCGAACTGCGCGATATTGCCTGCTATGATACCAATTCCATTGTCTAAATCTTCGATTTGTGTCATCAAGATCTGTTGTTCGTTGATCGTAATTCTCAAGGCCTGCACGGCCGAAATCATCTTAGTTTCTGATTGCATTCCGACCGTTTCACGACTAGACCAATCTCCTACCAGTATTCGAAGTGATTTGGCGTCCAGGGGTATGGTTCCGTTCTGCAGTACATATCCTGCTCCGCCAACGATTCCAAAACTGCTGGCGTTCAACGAAACGGAATAGTCACCAGATAACACCAAGTTATCTGGATTCGAAGGCCAATGGGGACCGGTTAGTATTCCGCAGCCAGGGTCGAAGCAAATCGAATTCGCCGGCGGTAATGTGCTGCGCCAGCCAGGAATCGCGTTCGGACTATCTTGCCCGGAGAAGCCTTGTTCAAAATCGAGATTCAGGAACGGTGCGCCCGGACATTGTTCGCTCACAAAAGGCGCTAAGGTCAGGGCGGCGAACAAAATGGCAGGAAGGCAGGGAGATCGTTTCATAATGCTTTCTCAACTGCGGCGTATTTGTATTATAAGCAGATTTCCGTTGGTCCCTCCAAGAGGCCGAGGATTGCGGGAAACGTCACGTAAGATAAACCAAAATTCTGGCCGGCGCACTTATGGCGCTGCCGCCTCGGCCTTTTGACGTGCGGATGCCACCTTGAGATTGAGCATTTCCACTCCGAGCGAGAACGCCATGGGGGCATAGATATAGCCGCGCGGAATATGCGTGCTCAGGCCTTCAGCGATAAGCACCACGCCGATCAGAATGAGAAACGCCAGTGCCAGCATTTTCACGCTCGGGTGCGTATTCACGAAACGCGATACCGGGCCACTAAACGCGATCATCACAGCAATCGCGATCAAGACCGCAGTAATCATAATGGTCATCGGAACCCAATAGTGCGTGTAATCTTCGGGACGAACCATTCCCACGGCGGTTAGCACGGAGTCGATGGAGAAAACAAGGTCGATCAAGAGAATCTGCACCAACACCGCGGCAAAACTCGCCGGTGCTTTTGCTTTTGATCCGACGGGGTGGGGTTCCAATTCATGGCCTATTTCCCAGGTCGACTTGGCCAACAAGAAGGCTCCTCCCAAAATCAGAACCAAGCTCTTGATGGTGATCCGCGTGGTCGTGGGCTGCTCTACAGCCGTCTCACCGACAGCCGCGACCTGTTCGTCACCCCAATAGAAGGGTAGTTCAAACAGCGTCGTTTTGTCGAGCGTGATAATCCAGGAAATGGCAAACAGGAGTACGATCCGCCCCGCCGCGGCGAGGAGCAACCCAATCAAACGGGCTTTGGGCTGCTGCTCAGCGGGAAGTTTCCCCGCTAGGATCGCCAAGAACACGACGTTGTCGATTCCCAGCACGATTTCCAAAACCGCAAGTGTGGCCAGCGAGAGCATCGAAGGGACGGTAAACAATTCTTCCATGAGAGTACCCTCGTGTTAGTCAATCGATTAAGAATTCACCAAAGGCTGTAAGATCGTCAAAAAAGCATCGATCTGCTCATCATTGCCCACCGTGATGCGTAGTCCATCACCCCAGTCGGGATAGTTCATGTAGCGGACCAACACGCCGGCTGTTTTGAGATCTTCATAAAGCTGTCGGCTTGGCTTGGATTCGTGTTCGCACCACACGAAGTTCGCCTGCGAGTCAACGCACTTGAATCCCAATCGCTGTAGCGAATCGGTGAGGCGCGCGCGCGTGGCCAAAATCAAAGCTCGAGTTTCAGTGAACCAGGCTTGATCTTCCATCGCTGCGGTCGCCCCGGCGATCGACAAGGCATCGCAGTTGTAAGAATCTTTGACCTTGATGAGTTCACGAATGATTTGTGGTTGGGCGACGAGATAACCGAACCGCAAGCCGGCGAGCGAGTAAGATTTGCTCAAGGTTCGCGAGACCATGATCTTTTCGTTCTTGGCCACGAGCGCCATGCAGTTCGTGTCGGCGAAATCGACGTAAGCCTCATCGACCAGCAAAGGGCAGGGGAGGGCGTCGGCAAGTTTTGCCACGTCGTTGGGCGATACCATCGTTCCCGAGGGACTGTTGGGATTGGCCAGAAAGGCAAGCTTCAAACCCTCGGTGGGAGCTGAGAAGTCTGCGCCGAGTGACCAATCATTTTGGAAATTGACGACGTCGACCTTGGCACCTTGAATCTCAGCGAGCGACTTGTAAAGCACATAGCTAGGATTCGGATAGCGCAGGACGTCGCCTGAATCAACAAGGGCCCGGGTGACAATCGTGAGAATATCGTCGCTGCCGTTGCCGCACAGAATCCAATCGGGCGTGATCTCGGGCAGATCGCGTTTCAAGAGGTCGCACATCTGCAACCGAAAGGCGGTCGCCATCGGATCGGGATAACGCTGCAAACCCGCCTGGCAGACCCGTCCAATCGCCGCCTTCACCTTGGGAGAACACATATAAGGGTTCTCGTTGGTGTTGAGCTTGATGAACTTGCTCACCCCTTGTGGTTGCTCACCAGGGACATAGCCCTCCATCGCAACAATATTCGGTCGAAAATAATTCATTGATTTCTTTGAACACAGATGAACACGGATCAAAATGATTCACGCGGATAATTAATTTGATTTCACTCTTAATTTAAATCACTAACGAACATCTAATCTGCGATCATCCGTACAATCTGCGTTTATCCGCGTTCTATTCTTGCTCTTGTTCTTTTGGTAATCGCACGAGGACACTCTTGGCATGACCGGTGAGGCCTTCCTTCTCGGCCATCCGCAACACATCGGCCGCGATGGCTTCCATGCCGGCTTGATCGAATTGGATCACGCTGTTCGACCGCAAGAAACTATTCGCACTCAACCCGCTGGCAAAACGCGCCGTGGCACCGGTGGGCAAGACGTGCGATGCACCGGCGGCGTAGTCGCCGAGTGCGACGGGAGTATAAGGACCAATAAAGATCGCTCCTGCGTGCCGGATTTCACTTGCCAGATCGTTGGCATCTTCGCAGGCGATATGCAAATGTTCGGTGGCCAATTTGTTGGCAAGCTCTACGGCTTCTGCTCGATCTGCAACCAGCACCAGGGCTCCAAATTCGTTGAGCGATTGCCGAGCGAGCTCGCCACGTTCGAGCACGGCCAGTTGCTTGGTGAGTTCCGCGGCCACGCCGTCGATCAAATCCGCGCTCCAGGAAAGTAAAATTCCTGAACCTGGCGCATGCTCGGCTTGGGCAATCAAATCGGCCGCAATGAACTCCGCAGGAATCGTATCGTCGGCGATGACGACCACTTCACTGGGGCCGGCAATCGAATCGATATCGACGCTGCCAAACACAAACTTCTTAGCAAGCGCCACAAACAGATTGCCTGGGCCGACGATCTTGTCGACCTTCTTGATCCCATCCACTCCATAGGCCAGCGCGGCGACGGCTTGTGCGCCACCCACGCGATAGACTTCGGTGATCCCGAGTTCATGACACGTGGCGAGCAAATCTTGGTTGTAAGCGCCAAAATCTGTTGGTGGTGCAACGATGGCGAGTTCTTTCACACCGGCCGCTTGTGCAGGGACGGCCGTCATCAAGACCGTTGAGGGATACGCGGCTGCACCACCTGGTACGCAGATCCCCACGCGATCCAATGGCACGTAACGCTGCCGCAGATTGCCACCTGCTTCGAGTTCCGTCCAAGCATCGTGATGGAGAATGGCTTGCTGGAATTTCAGAATGTTGTGGCGAATCCTGCGAATCGTTTCTAGAAAAGTCGGATCGGCCGCCTCATGGGCCAAAGCCAATTCTTCTGCTGAAACTCGCAGCGTGTCGGCCGTGAGCTCTTTGCCATCGAGCTTGCGGGTGTACTCCAGCACGGCCTCAAGTCCCTCCGTACGAACTTCGCGGCAAATTCTTTCGACTGTTTGCTGCGGCGAGAGCGGCTCGCCGAAAACTTCGAGCGTTTTTTGCCGGCCAGCTTCGCTCACCACGTCGCCGTCGGCGGAGAGCTTTTTGCGCAGGGCCGTCAATTCCTCGGCGGCGCCGGCTTGGCTGGTGTCGATGCGGCGGATCGCGAGTTCCATGGTGGTTCGTCGGTGAAAGTTGTGTTTGCCCGTCACGAGCTGGGTTTGCCCGCCGGAGAAGGACACGAGATAATCACCGGCGGCTCATTATTTTTGAAAAAGCTATTGTTTCTTGCGGAGCGAAAAAATGAAAGGTGTCTCGGCCCCTGCCGTCCGGATTGACCTGCTGAGCGACACAATCACTCGGCCCACGCTGGAAATGCGTGCCGCGATGGCCGCCGCCGAGGTGGGGGACGACGTCTTTGGCGAAGACCCGACGACGGTCAAGCTGGAAGCCCGCATCGCTGAGATGCTCGGCAAGGAAGCGGCGTTGTTCATGCCCTCGGGGACGATGAGCAACTTGATTGGCCTGTTGGTGCATGCCATTCCCGGTGAGGAATTTCTCTGCGAGGCCAACTGCCACATCCTGAATTATGAGCAAGCCGGTTACGCACAAGTCGGTGGTTTGGGGGTGAATCCCATTCAGGGCGAGAATGGGATTCTGCATCTCAATCAATTGCGCGATCAGATACGTGGTCCCAACGATCACTTGGCGCGGACACGGCTTATCTGTTTAGAACAAACTCACAATCGTGCGGCCGGGCGGGTGTTGCCTTACGAGGGCGTGGTGGAAATTTGCGCTTGGGCCGCCGCGCATGATCTGGCGAGGCATTTGGATGGCGCGCGGTTGTTCAATGCGGTTGTAGCTTCCGGGATTCCCGCCAAGGATTGGGCCCAGCACTTCGACACGGTGAGCGTTTGCTTCAGTAAAGGATTAGGCGCGCCGGTGGGCTCGGCGTTATGTGGCCCGACCGAAAAAATCAAACAGGCTCGCCGTCGTCGCAAGATGCTCGGTGGCGGCATGCGGCAAATCGGCAGCCTCGCCGCGGCGGCGCTCTTTGCACTTGATCATCATATTGATCGCTTGGCCGAGGATCACGAGAAAGCGCAAATCTTGGCAGCGGGGATTCGCGAGAACCCGCGACTGGCTTTGATCTCGGATCAGGTCGACACCAACATCGTAATTTTCACCGTGGCCGACGAGTTGGGCATGGCTGCGGAATTTTGCCAACAGCTGCTCCAGATCGGCATTCGTATGAATGCCACGGCGCCGCAGAAAGTCCGGGCCGTGACGCATCTGGATGTTACGAAAGAGCAATGCGCCGAAGTGGCCGACGTGTTGCGAAAGTATTGACCTGAGTTAATATGATGTTTCCAGACTTTTTTGGTACGGGCCAGCAATCGCACTTTAGGCGGCGCCTTGATGGATAGCTACGAAGCAGACGAGTTAGGCCGATACACTTCGCTGAGCAGTCTGGCGGTGTGCGCATTTTTGCTGGGCTTGGCTTCCCTGGTAGCGCTGTTGTCGCCACTGTTGGTCGTCGTGCCAATTGCCGGAATTATTGTGTCGCTCCTGGCCTTGCTACGGATCAACAACTCGGCGGGGGCGCTCTCGGGGACAAAACTTGTTTACATCGCGTTGGCTTTGAGCGTCGTTTGCGTGGTGGCCGGCCCTTTGCGCGTCAAAGTTCGCGATCGCCTTTACCAGAGCCAAGCCGATGCGAGCGCGCAAGAGTGGTTGCAGCTCTTGGCCAAAGCAGAAAATCAACAAGCTCTCAACGGCATTACGGGCAACGCGAAGATGTATCTGATGGAGCCCCCGTCTCCTGGAGGGCCGCCGCAGACTTTTGATGAGCAAATGTATGTGGTCAAGCTGGGAGAAGATCCCTTAGCCGCCAAGCTTCAAGAAGAAGCCCAGCATGGTGAGTTGGAGTTTGCCGTGCGGGATTTCAAGTCCGATGCCGACGGGCCGAACCCCCGCGCGGAGGTGACTTACCAAACCGTTAAGCCCGACGATTCCCTCACGATGAAGCTCGTGTTGTTACGTTCGATTAGTCCCAGTCGCGGGGGCGAATGGCTCATTGATTCTTGGAGGCTGGAAAGCGAAACAGCCCATGACCACGCGCATCCTCATTCTCATTAAGTGATGCGGCTCATTAAATACTGCGGCCCCATTAAAGTCGTGCAGGGCTGATTTTCGGCCGAAAACTCGCAACATACCTTAGGGTGTTAAACTTTGCCGATTGCGAAGTTCTTGTCGGGCACGGAAGCTTTTCCCACGCTGGCGTGATCGCTGGCGCGGCCAATCCCACCTAGGAATCTGCAGTGGACGGTCGTGCGATCCGTACAACCGGTAATCTTTCACAAAAACTGCCTGTTACGAGCGGTGTTTTGAGAGAAATGCGTGGCCGTGGCTCGACTGGTGTTCTCGGCACAGTCGATACATGAGAGCGAGGCGGACGCATCTCCCGCGAATACGGTCCCCATGTCGACCGTCCATTGGGACCGGAGTTCGTCAAATAAACCTTGCCCAGTTGCGATCGTTGGTTGGAACCAATCCGGCAAAGGGCAGAACAGAAGGAGCTATAAGGTGAAGTTAAAAACTTGGACAGCAGGTATCGCTGCTCTTGTGCTGTCTGCGGCGCCGGTGTTCGCCGTGGAAGGCAACGTGCAGTGGTCGAATTCGTTCGTAACACCTGCCAGTTGCGATGAAGATTCTTGTGATCCCGGCTGCGAATGCGGCGATCCTTGTGACTGTGGTTGTGGCGTTGGTGCCGTGGGCTTGTTCAGCGGCATCGGCGGTGGTTGCCTCGAGAATTTCACCCTGGCCAGCGCACTTGGCTTGGAAGACTCTTGGCTGGAAATCGGCGGCTGGACTCAAATCGCTTACTATGACCGTCAGGAACCCCTCTCGGTGACTCGTGGCGACTTGGGATCTTTCGACGACGTTCCTCGTGAATTGCAAGTTGCTCAACAATGGTTCTATGCCGGTAAGACCGCTGATGGTTCGAACGGCTTGGACTGGGGTTTCCGTGGAGACTTTATCTACGGTACTCAAGCTCAAAAGACCCAAGCGTTTGGCAACCCCGGCAACGAATGGGATAACGGTTGGGACAATGGCGTGTACGGTTGGGCTATCCCCCAAGCGTACGGCGAAATTGCCGTCGGCGATTTCAGCGCCAAAGTTGGTCACTTCTTCACCCCGCTTGGTTACGAAGTGATTCCCGCGACTGGCAACTTCTTCTTTAGCCATGCGTTGACGATGTACAACAGCGAACCGTTTACTCACACGGGCGTGTTGACTCAGTACACTGGCTTCGAAGGGTTGACCTTGTACAACGGCTGGACCGCAGGTTGGGACACCGGTTTCACCAATGCTAATGGTGGCAGCAACTACCTCGGCGGTTTCACGGCCCAGATGGTTGATTCCGTTTCCTTCACCTACTTGCTGACCTATGGCAACTTCGGTCTCAAGGATGGTGGTGGCGACGACAGCTACTCGCACAGTGTTGTTATGAATGCCAGCTTGACCGACAAGTTGAGCTATATTTTCCAGACCGACTACCTGTCGACGGACGAAAACAACGATGCCGGCAATCCCCGCATCGACAACGTTGGTGTCAATCAATACTTGATCTACCAATGGAACGACGTCATCGGCTTCGGTACCCGTCTCGAATGGTGGAAAGGTGCGGGCCCCTTCGCTCCGTATAACACCCACTCCTCGAAGTACGAAGCTACCGGCGGCGTGAATATCAAGTTGCTTGGCAACCTGATGATTCGTCCTGAAGTTCGTAAGGACTGGTATCCTGCCGAGGGTATTGACCGCGACATGATGGCATGTGATGCGATCTTGACCTACTAAGGTTCGAATCGCTTAAGGGAACATCCCCCTCGCCGGGGGCCGTCTTCGGACGGCCTCCGGTTTTTTTATGCGCCTTTCCTATTCCACGAGCGTGGGGATCTCTTCACTCCGTTGGATGAGCTGCGAGGCGAGCTTCCGCCGAGCCCACCAACCGACGCCTGTATCGTTGACTTCAAACGATTGCAGGGCGGGCAGGGCATCGACCAACTCCAACGCCGCCTTGGTGATTTGCGTCCCCGAAAGATCCAGGTGATGCAATTGTTGGAAAGCCGCCAGCTGCAGGGCACTCTCATCGGAAAGCGTGCAGCCAGGGAGTTCCAGACGGATCAGTTTTTCTAACGCCGTGCGATTGGCAATCATCAGATCGATCATCGCCTCGGCCTGCTGTGAGTTTTCAAGGCGGATCGCCGTGATCGCGTCGGTGAGTTCGGCAAAGTCGCCGAACGAGCGCTGCAGCCAATCGATCATGCTCGTTTCGACGTTTGCACCCATGGCCGTGAGTTTCGCAATGACGTCGCGGGATTGGAGATAGCCATCCATCTGCCGGGCAATCCAGCCCCGCGAATTGGCGCGGAATTCTAAATAGGCTTGCGCTTGCTGAAACGCTTCATGGAGTCCCGCGAAATCACTGGCGTTCCCACCATGGTCGGGATGCAGTTGCTTGGCCTTGGTAAAATAGGCCTGCTTGACGTCTTCCTCCGCATAAGGAGGAGCAACGCCCAGCACGACCATAAAGTCGGGCCGGCCATCGGCATCGCGGTGAATCAGGGGTGGACCAGACATATTTCGCTCCAGGGGTTAGGCATGTCAATTTTAAACCGAGAGCGTGGGAGGTGTTAGTCCCCGGGATTCTGTTGGCAAGATTTTACAATTGGCAACGAATAAGAAGTGATAGACTGTTTCGACGAGGGCCAATCATGTTTTTAAATAGCAAGATTTTATGGAAACGCTTCGGCTTAGGTTGCCTGGTCGTGGTGGCCGTCTTGCTGGTCGCCTATACAATCGTTGAATTTTGGACCGGTAGGCGACTGGAGAACCGACTCACCAAGTTGCGTGCCGCAGGAGAGCCGACCTCCATCGCTGACTTGGAAGCACCAGTCCCCGTTGATGACAACGCGGCAATGGTGCTCGCCGATGTGCGCCAACAAATTAAGGAATTTAGCAAAGCCCAGGGGATGTTTGACAAGACACCTCAGGGGCTGGCGTATCGTGAATCGGAATCCAACACCGTGGAGCCTACAGTTGAACAGGTCAACATGATCCGCGGTATCCTAGCTATGTATCCCCAGGTCCCAATAGCAATTGAGAAAGCGGCCGGGTGTAATTATCACGTTCCACTACTCGACTATTCCATCGAGCCTCAATACTTTCTCGATCAACTCTTACACTCTATCACGCTGAGCCGTGGGGTGAGCCGCTTCTGCAATTGGCAGATCACAGTTGCACTGGGTGATGGTGACTACGACGCTGCGGCTCGAATTGGCATCAACATGTTAAAACTCGCCCGACTTCGGGATGCCGAGCCGACGATTACCAATGGGCTGCTAGGTTTGGCACTGCGTAGCGCGGCCGTTCAGGATCTGAATCGGGTGTTGCGGTCGGGAGGGATTTCTCCCGAGGTGCGCACTGAACTCGACAACGAACTTGCACGACACGACGATCCGTTCTGGATGGTGAAGATTATGAAAACTGAGCGAGCTTACAATCTTGATGCGAGCGGCGACTTGTTTTCTCAATTTCCGATGACTTGGGTAGGCAAATTGGTGCAGGTCGATACGTTGGATATGTATGAGGAATTGCTCGCGGTACTCGCGAAGCCACGATACGAATCGCGTGGTGAATTGCAAGCTGTGTTTGAACGTTCCTATTCGACACGGGTTTCCGAATCCCTCGTGCGCCTTTTCGAACCAAGCCTACAAGCCGCGCAAGAATCTTTTGATCGGACTACAGTAGAAATGCGCTGCTTGAGAATTCTCAACGCTGTTCAGGACCAGGAGCAGCGCATGACCGACGATACAGTATCAATATCGCTGGAGGATCTCGCTCTTCCTGAGTCGGCAACGATCGATCCTTATAGTGGCGATCCTCTTAAGTTGAGACAGACTGGCGATGGCTGGGTCGTTTACTCAGTGATGAAGAACCGCAGAGACGACGCCGGAAATTTCGAAGCGTACGATGATTGGGGCGTCGCGCCGATTGGCTATCCAGACGCTGATTGAGCGCGTATGCCGCGTAATGGTCGCGGCTTTCTGAGGCGGTTGCCAACTCGCCCCCTCTCGTCGATAATCCGGGATTCACCTTGAGCCCTGGAGTCTCGCCATGCAGGACAAGCTCCCTTCCACCACTGCTCTTACCTTCGACGATGTGTTGATCGAACCCCGCTATAGCGAAGTGGTTCCCTCGGAGGTCGACGTCACGACCCAACTCACCGAGCGAATTGAATTGCGGATGCCAATTCTCAGTTCGCCCATGGATACGGTCACCGAGAGCAAGATGGCAATCTCGCTCGCTCAAGAAGGGGGCCTCGGCGTCATTCATAAGAACATGTCTATCGAGCGGCAGACCGAGGAAGTCGACAAGGTGAAACGCTCGGCCAACGGCATCATCGTAGATCCCGTGACGCTGCCCCCCAATGCTAGCATTGCCGTCGCGCGGCAGACGATGGACGAGTCGAACGTGTCGGGCATTCCGATCACCGAGAACGGCAAGCTCGTGGGAATTCTGACCCGCCGCGACCTGCGTTTTCTCGAAGATAATAGCTTGCCCATCTCTGAAGTGATGACCGGCGAACCCCTGGTGACAGCACAGGGGACCGTAACGCTTGGGGAAGCTGAGAAGATTTTGATGGCAAAAAAGGTCGAGAAGCTGCTGTTGGTTGACGAAAATAACAGACTGACGGGCCTGATTACGATCAAAGACATCGACATGATGCGGCGATTCCCTCAGGCCTGTAAAGATGCCCAAGGGCGCTTGCGTGTTGGTGCGGCGATTGGCGTGTTCGATTTTGAACGGGCCGAGAGCCTCATCGAAAAAGACGTCGATTTGCTCGTCGTCGACAGCGCCCACGGTCACTCGTCGAACGTCATCGAAACAGTCAAACAACTCAAAGCCAAGTGGGATATCGACGTCGTTGCCGGAAACGTGGCGACGGCCGAAGGTTGCCGCGACCTGATCAAAGCGGGTGCCGATGCCGTGAAGGTGGGCATTGGGCCTGGTTCGATTTGCACGACGCGGGTGATCTCGGGGATCGGTGTTCCACAGATCACAGCCATTATTAATGTCGCGAGTGCGGCGGTTGGTTCCAAAACACGGATCATCGCCGACGGCGGCATACGCTTTTCAGGAGATATTACCAAAGCCCTGGCCGCGGGTGCCCACGTTGTGATGTTGGGTGGCTTGCTGGCGGGACTCGACGAAAGCCCCGGCGAGCGCGTGCTCTTTAAGGGCCGCACTTACAAGGCCTATCGCGGCATGGGATCGTTGGGGGCGATGGTCCACGGTTCGAGTGAGAGATACCGCCAGTCGCATACAAGCGCTGGCAACGGCAAGTTGGTCCCCGAAGGAGTCGAGGGCCGCGTGCCGTATAAAGGTCCGCTGAGCCCTTACCTGTACCAATTGGTAGGTGGCTTGCGGGCAGGAATGGGTTATTGCGGAACAAAAACCATTGAGCAGCTGCGCACGCACGCCCGCTTCATTCAAGTGTCGCCGGCGAGTGTGCGGGAGAATCATCCCCATGACATTGCAATCACGCAAGAAGCGCCCAACTACACGGCCGAATTCTCGTCCGTGGAAGAGCATTAAATTTGTCGGCGCGTTGGCACTTGGTTTGTTAAGTGCTCAAGGGCCACTCGTTTCTGCCGCCGACTTGAATTGGGGGCGTTCCGCCGCAGCGGTTCCAAGTGTGGCAATTACTGCCGAGATGATGGAGCAAGAATTCGATGCTCCGGATGCTGCAATCGCTGAACAGCCTCAAGCTCAACCGGCCGATTTTGTCGCTTCGCAGGAAGTCGCTCAAGGATCGGCACGGATGGCAGCCGCTTGGGAAGACGATGATGCCTTGGCCGCGGAGTTGCAAGATGCACCCGCCGAAATTCCTGTCGAACAACCTGCTCCTCAAACGGGCGAAAGCCGGAGTGTGTTGACCAATCGCAATAACTTGGATGCAGCGCTCAATACGATAGATCCGTTTGAGGCCGATGACCGCACGGCACAAGTTCCCGAAGATTTGTTCGACGAACCCGAGGCCGAACCTATTCCGCAACTTGAGAATCGGATCGATGCCGTTCAAGACGCGGTCGAAGGCGAAATTAACCGTCGTCAACGCGAACCCAAAGAATTGATCGACGAGCCACGCATTTACGAGCCGGAAGATTCGTTCGACCTGGAAACCGTCGAGCCCGATGATGCAGAAGAAGTTGAAACGGAACAAACTCCGCTGGAATCGGAAGAAGAGCCCAGCGATGAGGCTGAGGATCAGACCCAGATCAACGGCCAGAAGGGGCCGAGCGATCTGAATTTCCAATTGCAGACGCCCCCGAAGCAAGATTCGGATATGGTGCGTCCCTTTGGCAGCAACGATTTTGTGGCCGAAGAAATTCGTGAATCCCAGAAGAACTGCGAAGAAGAATTAGCGGCCCTCAAGAGCGACCGCATCGACAGCGTCGATCTGAGCATTCACATCGATGGGGTGGCTGGGGAAGATTTCCCGTACGAATGCCAGTTGGGCAATGAGGAACTCCAACCCCGCGTTTGGCCTGAGATTACTTACACGTGGAAGGCCTCAGCGTTGTGCTACAAGCCGCTTTACTTCGAGCAAACCCAACTGGAACGCTACGGCCACACTTGGCCACGTTGCGTGCAGCCGATCATGTCGGGGGCTCACTTCTTCGGTTCGGTCGCCATCCTGCCCTACAAGATGGGGCTCGAAACACCGAACGAATGCATCTACTCCTTGGGTCATTATCGGCCCGGCAGTTGTGCGCCGTACTATATCGAAGCGATCCCGTTCACATGGCGAGCAGCGGCATTCCAAACCGGAGCGGTGACGGGCCTGCATTTCGCCACGCCCTAATCGCAACCTAAAGGCGACGATATAATCCTGGGATGAAAGCTCTCACGCGCGCTGAATCACGGGACGTTGATCGCCGAGCGATTGAAGAACTGGGCATCCCCGGCATTGTGCTGATGGAAAATGCTGGCCGGGGCGTGGTCGACGTTCTCATGAATCGAGAACGACGCCCACGCAAAGTGCTCATTCTTTGTGGCAAGGGGAACAACGGCGGCGACGGCTTTGTGATAGCGCGGCACTTGGCGATTTGCGAAGTGGCTGTGCAGGTGGTGATTCTCACACCCGCCGAGGAATTCACGGGCGATGCCCAAACGAATTTTCAAATCATCGAGCGATTGGGACTACGCATCGCCGATTTGTCGCAGGCAACCGAGCTCGTAGCGAGTCTCGATAACTTGGCGCAAGGATGTGATTGGCTCGTTGATGCAATGCTCGGAACGGGGGCGGTGGGTGAACCGCGTGAACCGTATCGCACGGCAATTGAGTGGCTGAACGAACAATTAATTCTTAAGCTCGCGGTTGATCTCCCTAGTGGGCTGGATTGCGACACGGGCATGCCTTCGACAACAACGGTGCGGGCGGATGTCACGTGTACGTTTCATGCCCCCAAGGTTGGCTTTACCACACGCGAAGCGTTAGAGTTCCTTGGCGAACTGAATGTGGTTTCGATTGGGCTCCCCATCGAAGGTTGGGGGGTGGCGTGACGAGGTTCAAGAAAGCCGTATTTATTCTGCTCGCCAGTTTGTTTTTGGTTCTCGGCATCATCGGCATATTCTTGCCGGGGTTGCCAACAACGCCGCTGCTGATTTTGAGCAGCTATTTCGCGGCCCGCTCGTCGCCACGGTTTCACAACTTCCTGCTGTCGTCGAAATTGGTGGGGCCTGTCTTGCGCGATTGGCAGGAGCATCGGGGCGTGCGGCAACGAGCCAAATGGCATGCCACGGTTTTGGTGGCCATCGCACTGGGGATCGTCGCCTATGTGTCGCCGCTGCCGTTTTATGGCCAAGCCTTGGTTTTTCTGCTGGGATTCATCGGACTGTGCGTGATCTGGCGATTGCCCACAATTTCGTAGTCCCTAGCCGCAGGTAGGTGCCCCTGACATTTTCGTGGGCTGGAAACTAAAATGATGGTTTCCCGCACACCAAATTTGTCACGGCCATGACCCGCATTTTTCCCACCCTGGCTTCGCTCTCGATCGGCCTGTTCTTGGCCTCGTTGGTGATCGGCCTCACGATTGGTGATCTCTATCACGACCCTACTGAAGCCACGCTCCGTTGGCGTGGGGTCCACATGCTCACGGGGACTGCCGCAGCGCTGGCCGTCGTCTTCGTGCATAGCATTGTTGTAACGTACTTTATCGGCACGAGCCGGTGGTGCAAGGAAGTGACCGAGACCTACAAACTTGATCCCGGGCCATTGCGGCGGAGCACCCACCTCAAGCGGCGAACATTCCCCTGGTGCGTGATGGGGATGCTCACGGTCGTGGCCGTGGGTGCCTTGGGGGCAGCGTCTGACCCTGGGACCGGCCGGCCCAATACGGCCGATATGACGAACGTGCATTTGATTGCCGCGTTTGCGGGGCTCGCTTTTGTGTGTTGGACCTATTTTCAGGCATGGCAAAACATCGCCGAAAACCAACTCGTGATCCAGGAAATCGTGGGAATGGTCGCCCGGATTCGCCGGGAACGTGGTTTGGACGTTTCTCCCGAGCTGGAAGCCTTGGCGTCCCAAGAGCCAGTCGCCACGCCGTAACAGCGATTCATCTGGCCGTGGCCCTTGTGCGCGGGCCGCAGAGACCGTAGTTTTGGTGCAAACGGAACCCAATTTGCCGCCAAATCGGCTGATTTTCGCCCCCTTTGTGCTGAGATATCCTGACAGCCGAGTGGCGGGAATTATACTTAGAAGTTCATAACGCCCTCGGCCGATGTCGGCCTTTTATTGTCCTCCAGAGAAGGTTGCGCGAAATGTCCAAAGCCATGACGATTGCCGGCATGGTCGTCGCGGCCTTAGTGTTTGTTGTGTTCGTGCTCGACATCTTCGTCGGCAGCACCGGTTTCAACAAAATGCACATCGGGGCCATCATTGCGTCCCTCATCTTGGGTTACGTCAGTTTCTCGACGTTCCGCGAACAGAAGTAGATTCATTTCTGCGGCAGCGGCCGGTAGGGACCCACTCTGGCCATTTGCCGTCCAAGTGGTGGAGCGTGATCATCGTAAATTCTTACCGGCATAGTCTTTGCATAGTTTGAAGACCAAACGGTTCAAGCACACTTGCGCCAGGAGGTCACGATGCCCGTCGACAAATTTCGCCTGCCCCCCGAGGCTCATCCCAAATCTCGACCGAGCGAGAAGGTACTCATCACCGGCAGTAGCGGGCTGATTGGTTTCTCTGTCGTTGAGCGATTCGAACAATTGGGCTACGAAGTGATCGGCTTTGATCGCGAAGGACCTCCCCATCCACCAGAATCCGCCGACTGCATCGAAGTGGATATTAGTTCGGATGCGAGCGTGCAACGCGGACTCAAAGCGCTCCGCGAACGGCACGGCAATCAATTGGCGTCGGTAATCCATCTGGCGGCGTACTACGATTTTTCTGGCGAACCAAGTCCGCTGTACGACGAGATTACTCTCCGTGGCACCGAGAGACTTTTGAACGGACTACAGGATTTTGAAGTGGGCCAGTTTATGTTTTCCAGCACCATGCTCGTGCAGGAGCCGACCCGGCCCGGAGTGAAAATCACCGAGGACTCACCCATCGATGCGAATTGGGACTATCCCCGGTCGAAGATCGAAACCGAAAAACTGATCCGCCACAAGCATGGCAACATTCCGTACGTACTTCTGCGCATCGCGGGCATCTACGATGAAATATGCCATTCGATTCCCATCTCGAATCAAATCCAGCGGATCTTCGAGCGACAAATCACTAGCCGTGTTTATCCCGGCGAGCTTTCTCATGGGCAAGCTTTCTTGCACCTTGAGGATTTGATTCAGGCGCTGGTGCTGCTTGTGCAGAAGCGTACCGAGTTGCCGCATGAATTGACGTTGATTTTGGCCGAACAGGAGGCGATCAGCTACGACGAATTGCAGCGATTGATCGGCTGGCTGTTGCATCGCGAAGAGTGGGAGACGCAGCAGATCCCCAAGGCGATGGCCAAGGCGGGGGCGTGGCTGCAAGACAACATGCCGCTTGTTGAGGAGCCGTTCATCAAACCGTGGATGATCGACCTCGCCGACGAACATTATGAAGTCGACACGGAACGTGCCCGGACGTTGATAGGATGGCGGGCCCAGCATTCCTTGCGCGAAACTCTGCCCGAGATGATCGCCGAATTAAAGGCCGATCCCCAAGGCTGGTACGAGGCGAACAAATTGGATCCGCCAAGTGATTTGGAGGAGAACGCACAACTCATCGGCAAAAGCGAGCGGTAACGAGTCATGGCAGCTACGGCCTACATAGCGCCAAGAAACCTGGAGCAGGCGGAAAGTCCGCCCCTGTGGCCGTTCGCAGTGAACATCATTTTGGGGGCTTGGCTAGCCAGCACGGCACTTACGATCGAGCCACATCCACCCGCTTTGATGGTGAGTGATTTGCTCTCCAGCGGACTTATCATCGGCGGTAGTGCGCTCGCTTGTTTTACCAGATTTGCTTGGGTGCGTTGGTTTGTGGCGATCACCGGAATCTGGTTGATGTGTGCGCCGCTTGTGTTTTGGGCCCCGACGGCCGTGTCATACGACGCGAACAACCTGATCGGCAGTTTAGTCGTCGCGTTCTCGGTGATCGTACCTAGCATCGTCGCAACGCGAGCCACTCCTGGTCCCGATGTTCCGCCCGGGTGGAATTACAACCCGTCCGCCTGGCCACAGCGCGTTGGGATTATTGCCTGCGCGTTTTTACAGTTTTTTATTGCCCGCTACATGGCCGCGTTTCAGCTGGGACATACGACCGAGATTTGGGACCCTGTGTTTGGCGAGGGAACGCGGAATGTCTTGGAGTCGGACGTTTCCAAGGCGTTTCCCGTGTCCGATGCGGGACTGGGGGCCGTCACTTATCTGATTGAAGCCCTGACGGGATTTCTCGGTGGCACGCGACGGTGGCGAACGATGCCGTGGGCGGTCGTGCTGTTCGGCATCATGATCGTGCCCGTGGGTGTGGTGAGCATTGTTCTGGTGGTGTTGCAGCCCGTGGCGGTCGGAGCCTGGTGCGCGTGGTGCCTGCTGACGGCGGGACTCACCGTGATCATGATCGGCCCGGCCATTGATGAAGTCATAGCGACCGGCCAATTCCTGTTGCGAGCCCGCAGCGAAGGACAATCGTTGTGGCAAGCTTTCTGGCAGGGGGGCACGATTCAAGTGCGCGCCAGCGATCAATCCACGGTGCGCGAAGAACCGTTGTGGCGGCAACTGGCCGGGGGCTTGGAACTGCTTTCGATTCCGTGGAACTTGGCTGTGTGTGCGGTCCTTGGTGTGTGGCTGATGGTAGCACCCGTGGCACTTGATAACACGGGAGTGTCAGCGAACAACAATCATTTGGTGGGAGCCCTTGTGGTGACGTTCGCCGTGATCGGCTTCAGCGAAGCCGGCAGGGGAGGGCGGCTCGTTAATATAATCCTGGGAGCCTGGCTACTGATTGCTCCCTTTATTCTGAATGGCGAGACCACGGCCTCGACGGTGAACGATCTTATTATCGGCGCCGCAGTGATTGCGCTCAGTTTGCGGCGGGGAAGAATTCTCGAGCGATTTGGCAATTGGGATCGCTGGATCGTCTGATTATTTGAGCTTTGTCTGAGGACTGAGTTGCTTACGCCGCGCGGAGGATTGAATGTTGCGGACGGGCGACGCGGGTGGCGGTCAGTTCCGCGAGTAGCTCGCCGGCTGTTGTGATCGCGACTTCCTCGCGGCTGGCGGCGTGTGAGACGTGCCGCAAGAGTTTTTCGAGATTCTGCAAGCTGCGCGACGACGTATCAGCCAGGCGCATCGCATCAACGGAAACTATGGTCATCTTCTCCGTGGAGAGCAGCTTCTGCAAATGGTGCAGTACGCTGCCGGAAACCAAGCGTGCCAACCACGAGCGGTGGGGAATCGCCAGCGTCTCGTCAAACTGCCAAAGGCCGCAGGGGAGTGGGGAGTATATGTTTTCTCCCCTGCGCTTTGACATGTTCGAGAGAATCCCGCGCAAACCCTGCTCGGCCAGGAAGGCGGCGTGATTGCGCAACTGGGCTGGTTGGCCAGAAACCAATCCCACGGTGGTGTTCGTGTTGTTTTGAATGGCCGTGACTCGTTTGCGGAGCGAATCACGCAGCAGCGGCGAATTGGCCTGTTTCGCCGAAATTGCGAGCGCCAGTTCGTCATCGGACTGGAGCAGGCTCTTATTTTGGATCAAATGCAGGTCGCAGCAGCCGGCGACCGACCAGGTCGCGGGGATATGATGGCCCCGGAATAAATGCACGAGATGCTGAACGCGGGCGAAATGGGCGGCTCCTGACTGGCCATCATGCACGTGGGGTCCTTCCAAGTGAACGACAAACGCGACACGAGCGGGCGAGGCAGAAAGTTTCATCAGTTCATTTCCCTGGTTCCGATGGCCGTGCGCTGCTGGCACATTCTTAACTTCGGGTGAGACTCGCAAGAAACTCAACGCCAGAACCGGACTCCGGGGTTGAGGCAGTCTGGTAAAATTTGCGGGAAAGGCAAAATACGGCGCTGCCAGCAGCCAAGTCGTTAGGCACAATAGTTTTGCAGTGACTTGGTGGCCTATTTTTTGATAGTATTGTCAGTCCCACCAGTTCGTGCCATCGGCACAAATTACCAACAAGTTTTCAGCAAACCGCGCGAGCGGCTTTCCATTCCATCCATGACGAATCGTCCTGCCGAAGTCTGGAAATTTCGCCCGCATCCTTTGCTGGCCAATTCCCATCTGCAAACGCTGATGGGGATTTATTGGCCGAGGAAAGTGGCTCCCTACACGGCGAAGCAACGTAAAGTCTTGCTCGACGACGGCGACTTCATTGTGCTACACGAAGATTCGCCCGTTGATGCCGACGAGACGACTCCTAGCGTGCTTTTGGTTCACGGTCTGGCAGGAAGCTACCAAAGCACCTATATGACCCGCATGGCCGAGAAGCTTGTCGCGCAGGGTTATCGAGCGTTCCGCGCTGACATGCGTGGCTGCGGGGCAGGCGAGGGGCTGGCCAAATCCCCAGTTCATTGTGGGCTCTACAGTGATATCGCTTCGGCGGTTCGCGAGATCGGCGAGCTTTATTCAGAATCGCCCGTGTCGTTGGTGGGTTTTTCGCTCGGGGGAACGATCGTTCTCAATATGCTTGCCGAGGCAGGCGAGATGCGGATCGGGAATCTTGAAAAATCACTTGTGGTCTGTCCCCCGATCGATTTATTTTCCTGCGAGCGCCACTTTTGCACACTCTTGGGTCGCCGGTACGACAAGTTCTTCGTCAAACAGATTTGGAATCAGGTTGTGAATCGCTGGCAGAGGTTTCCCGACATCAGTCCGCAAGCGATTCCCAAGCGTCCGCGCAAGTTACGCGACATCGATGAAATCGTGATCGCACCGAGCGGCGGTTTTACTTCGGCGGCTCACTATTACCGCGAGACGCAGCCAGGGCCCAAACTCGCGGCCATTCGACAGCCCGTGACGATTGTCTTCAGCAAGGACGATCCTGTCGTGCCGTGCGGTCCGCTGTTTGATTATCCGCACAGCGAGAGCGTGGAAACGATCCTCACCACGCATGGCGGGCACTTAGCCTTTCTCGGCGTGCGAAAGTTTATGGGGGCCAACGGCATCGATCAGGATTTTCGCTGGCTGGATTGGCGTATTCTTGAGTGGCTCGAGCATCCGCATGAGCGGCAAAGCATGCAGGACCTTCCAGAAGAAGCCGAGGAACTCAGACTCTCGCGCTAGCGATTCTTAGAAGCAGGGTCCAACCAACCGCGCAAAAAAAGTCCCCGAAACCCTGCCCCGGGTCCGGGAACATTGTGAAAAGCCAGACTTTAGAGGTCCGACCTTTTCTTTTTGCTCAATGTCTGTTTTGCTCAATTGGCAACGTCGTCAATCGGTGTGTGCGAGCGAACGAAGGGTTCCCGGCGTGTTGGTCTGAGTGGAATTGGAGAGTGGCGCGGTCATTGTGAAATCACGTGCCTCTGGCAGGGGAAGCTTCTGTGGTTCGCTCTCCGTCTTGAACGATTCCTCGATCGAGTTGGGATTGCCGGTTCCCGCTTGGACGGTCGCAGTTTTGATCACATCAATCTTGGCGGAAACGGTTTGATCGATTCCCAAAGGGTTATTGATCGCCAGGGGATCGGTGTAAGGCGATGGGATCAATCTCGACATCGGAGGCAACAACGCTGGCAATAAATTGGGATCAACGCTGTATTGTGGATCAGGTCGGGTGCCACGCGAAGTCTGCGTATCTACGGCGTGAAGGCTGCTGGTAAGGGTGAGGGTCGTAATGAAGGTGAGGGTCAGGTGGGAAATAGGGTGGGAAAACTTTCTGATCGTCATGGAGCGGCTCCCGGCATCGCAGTGAAACGATTGCTACCAACTCGCCGTCGAGCTGGTTTATGGCGTTGCGAATTGGCTGCTGCCTATTCGCAAAGCAAAGCCGCAAAATAGCAATTGGTGTGCCGGGAGAAATAATCTTGATTTTTGGGCTGAATGTTGCACGACCTGCGGAGTCTACTTACGGGACATTGTGCACGCCTTATGCACGCTTTGCTCAAGTCGCTGGCACGATACGAATGACTGCTTTCAACCGCATAATCGCAAGCGAGATTCCCCTGCGCAATCGCTAGAAGTGTTTGCGGTGATTTGCTTACCAACCTATGTTTGCCAGGTAGCTGTGCTTGCCGGGAAGATTGGCGCGAATCGTTCGCGCACGAATTAGTGATGTTTGTCCCTCATACGCACTCGGACCAAGGAACGCGCGCATGTCGATGTTGATCACTCCTAACGACGAAGATTCCGCCATTGATTTGTTGGAATCAAGGTCACATGGCGACGTTGGCCCCTGCTGCGAGAAATGTGGCGCCGCGATCAATGCGCATGATTCGCTCGTTTGTCGCAAGTGTGGTTGGTATGGCAGCATCGGTTCCTTCGTCGAGATCGATCGACAATGGGAAGGGGACGACGATTGCGAAGTCGAAGAATCTTCGATTTACAAGTTGCCCGCCTGGGCTTGGACGATGATCGCCTGCGTGACGGTCGTGGTCGCCGAAAGTATCGCGGCACGATTACTTACAGCGCCAGAGAGTGCCGCGCGCACGACTTGGGCGGTCACGCAATTGATCACGGGCATCACGTTGCTTGCCGTGTGCCAATTCACCGCGTTCGTGATGTACATGCGCGAAGTGAGCGAGGCGGGCCTCTTGGATTTTTTTCTGAAGCCGATCAAACCTTGGATCATGCGCGTGCAAGAACTACCGCGCTATCAATGGCTTTGCCATCTCGCGGTGAGCTCCTATTTGGCATTCAATCTATCGTTCACGGTGATTGGTGGAATTCCCTACGACAGATTGTGGGATTGGGGATTTCAGAAGCCAGTCAAACAAAACCTGGTCGGAGCCATCGCTTCCCAAGCGCAAAGTATCGAAGGAGAAGAGAAACCGCTCGATGAGGCCATCAAAGATTTCGCGGGGACTCAAGATGTCGACGGTAAAAAAGGTAAGAAGTCGAAGAACGATTTGAAGGCCCAACCCAAGGCACGGCAAAACGAAGATTGTCTGATTGTCGGCTATCGTGCTAACGGCGAAGGCCTAGTTTACAATCTGTATCTCGCCGGCGCGGGCGTCGGCACACTGCAATACGTGGGGCAAGTCACGCCGCAACTATCGGTGAAAGACCTGCGTGGCCTGAGCGAGCAACTCGCCGCATATCCAGCGAACACGCCATTCGTAAAAATGCCCGACGACGGCGTTCACTGGGTGAAGCCTCGCTTCACCTGCCGCGTGAGCTACGCAAGCAAAAGCCAAAAGGGGCGCCTCGCCGATCTCAAATTTGAAAGCCTGTTAGGCGAAGTCGACGTGGCGGAAAAATAACGCGATGTGATTTCATTTTTGCATAGTCAGTGCCGAGGGCCAGTTGTTAAACTAGCCCTCGGCACTTTTCTTTTTGGGACGAGCGAATGAAATCTTTTGCATTGTGGGCGGGGCCGATCGGGGCCGTCCTGGTCGGTTGGTGGGTGGCAGGGCAGGGGCTCGGGAATGCCGCCGCCTGGACCGCGGGCATTACTTTTCTTACGGCGATGTGGTGGGTCTGCGAACCGATTTCCATTGCTGCCGCGTCGCTGATTCCCATTGCCGTGTTGCCGCTCGTGGGTGTGCTTACCGCCAAGGAAGTCGCCGCTGCCTATGGCAACGAAATGATTCTGCTGCTCACCGGCGGCTTCATGCTCTCCAAAGCGATGGAACGGAGCGGCACACACCGGAGGATCGCGCTGGGGATGGTCAGCTTCTTGGGGGGCGACAATGGCCGCCGGCTGGTGCTGGGGTTTCTTACGGCCTCCGCAGTGCTGAGCATGTGGATCTCGAATTCGGCGACGACATTAATGCTGCTGCCGATTGTGCTCGCCGTGGTGGAAAAAGTTTCTGACACCAAATTGACGATCGCGTTGTTGCTCTCCATCGCTTACGGGGCGAGCATCGGCGGTATCGGCACGCCGGTCGGTACGCCGCCGAACTTGATCTTCATGGAGAACTACGAAACCGCCACGGGACAAGAAATTGGCTTCCTGCAGTGGATGACTTGGACCGCGCCGATGCTGCTCGCCATGATTCCCTTCACTTGGTTGTGGCTCGCCCGCGGTGTTCGCGCGACCGAGAAGATCGTCATGCCGGAAGTGGGAGAATGGCGGACCGAAGAAATTCGCACGATGACGGTCTTTGGCATCACGGCTGTGTTGTGGATGACGCGCATTGAACCGTGGGGCGGTTGGAGCGGACTCTTCAATCTTCCCGGTGCCAATGAGGCGAGCGTGGCGTTTCTGGCTGTCGTGGCGATGTTCCTCATTCCCAATGGAAAAGGCAATGGCGAGCGGCTGTTGGATTGGCAAACGGCCTCGAACATTCCGTGGGGTGTACTGCTGCTGTTCAGTGCGGGGGTGGTGATCGCCGATGCGTTTATGAAGTCGGGCCTGAGCAAAGCGATCGGCGAGGGGCTAGTGGCGTTCGATTCGCTTCCGATTCCTGTGTTGATTGCGCTCGTCTGTTTCATCACCACGTTTGCGAGTGAACTCACAAGCAATACGGCACTTGCCACCCTTTTGATGCCGATCATGGCGGCGATGGCCGAGGCCGGGAACATCGACCACAAAGTGCTGATGGTCCCCGCGGCGATTGCTTCGAGCTACGCGTTCATGATGCCCGCCGGCACGGCCCCAAACATTATCGTGTTTGGGACGGATCGTATCAGCGTCCGGCAAATGGCGTATGAGGGATTTGTGCTCAACCTCATCGGGATTGTTATCGTGACGGTCGTTTGCACGTGGCTGTTTGCGTGAGAATAGAGGAATCGTTGCCCTCGGTCATTCTGAGGGGAGTCCTGCGACCCGAAGAATCTGGATTCGATCTTTATGCGGTCATTTTGCGTGAGGGTGCTGCAGGCCAGATCCTTCAGTCGCCTACGCTGCTTCAGGATGACAGGTAGAGACACGGCTATTCCATGATTTCCGTAACTGCCGACGCCGGGGCAGGGGGGTGCTGATGGGTCACCCCTTCGAGTTGGCAGATGCCCCACGCGAGGGCAAGCCCCAACAACAGCGCCAACGAAAGCTTCCCGCGATCGTGGTCGTGGAATTGCAACTCGGGTAACAGATCGCTCAGCGCGATGCACAGAAATGTTCCTGCCGCAAAGGCGAGCGCCTTGGCCAGCACGTCGCCGCCGCCACCCTCGGCCATGAAACCGAAGTGAAAGATCAACACGCCGACGGGGATCGCTAGCGCAAATAATCCGTTCACCACATGCCGCGATGTGAGCGACCAACCCCCGTGGGCCATCAGCGTGGCGATGGTCATCGAGTCGAACGGCTTGTGCAAGAGCACCACAAGAAACGTGCCGAAGCCAGCCAACCGCACTTCCGCGCTGCCATGGGCAACCCCGGCCGCCAGAGCGATACCTTCGATCACGCTATGCAAAGTCAACCCCAGTGCCGCGCCACTCCAGGAAAGATCGTGGCCATGATGGTGATCGTGACTGTGACCATGATCGTGCTGATGTTCGCAGGCGATCTCACCATCCTCGACGCCATGGTGGTGAAAACAAAAGAATCGCTCGATAAAAAACATTAACATGAGTCCAAACAGCACCCACATCACGACTTGCCAATGGGCTTGGTCGGGGGGGATCGATTGCTCGGCTTGCTCGAGTGCGTGGGGCAGCATGTGCAGGAGGCCGATCCCCAGCATTACGCCTGCCACAAAGCTGACCGCGCATTCCATCCAGCGATGGCTCAGCCGAAACCAGACGGGGATCATCCCGCCGCCGATGGACGCCAGGAGAATCAAAAGACAATAATAGGTGAGCAAGACCGTGGAACTCATCGTCTGAGTATGGCAGCGGCATAGGTTTCACGCAAGTCACTTGTTTTTGCAATTCAATTTCAATAAGCGAGCCGGGTCGTCATCGACCCCGACACAATATGCGGGCCTGTATTCAACGAGTTTCCCAGGCTCGGGTCGTCGTCGAAGGAGAAGTGACCGGCGAAATCGGCAGGGGGCTATTGGTGCTGCTGGGAGTGGCGGCGACCGACACCGAGGCGGAACTCAAATGGCTCGCGGATAAGATTGTGGGCTTACGAATTTTTGACGACGAGGCGGGGAAGATGAACCTATCGCTCTCTGACGTGGCTGGCGGCATGCTCGTGGTGAGTCAATTCACGCTGTACGGCGATTGCAAGAAAGGCCGGCGACCCAGCTTCATCGATGCCGCGCCTCCTGAGATGGCCGAGGCGATGTACGAGCGGTTCGTGGCGTATATCGCTCAAGGGGGGACACCGACCGCAACGGGAAGATTTCGCACAACCATGGCCGTCGAACTGGTGAACGATGGGCCCGTGACGATCTGGATCGATACGGCGGAGAGGAGTTAGCTGGCATCGTCCCGATGCCGAGATTCATGTCACACGGCATCGGGACGATGCCGGCTAACATTATTTCGTTTCGCCTTGCACGCGCCGCCACAATCTTCGAGCGGTGTCGTAAATCGTGCGATCGACCTGCTGATGGGCGTAAGGATCGACGGGTACGGGCTGGTAAACGTTACCCTGCGGCATGGTTTGTGGTGCGTAACTATTCGGAGAATAAACTTGACCCGGTGCGAAGCCAGTGATCGGCGAATTCGGATCTTGCTGTTGATTCCAAATCCCTTGCCAACCATTGGCGGCCATTTCCATCGGCGAGGGGCGGCCATATTGTTCCATGACCATCGGCTCGCTGAGGATCATCATGATGACGAGCGTGAGCTTGGAATAAGTCGAAAAGTTGGCCCAGCGGTTGTCGCCCCAAAGCTTGAGCGCCGTGCCGAACGATTTTTTCAACCGCCAGCGTCCGCCGGTCCATTCAATCGAATAGATTTCATCGAGCGTAAGATGCGACAACACACCGAGGAACATCCCGGCTGCTTTGAAGTAACGCAATTGCAAGTTGGCCGACGCCGAGAGCAGGAACACAACCCCCGTGAAAATCATAGCGGCAGGAATGCTGTGAAACATACCGCGATGGACCGTGTACTTCGCCAGCATTCTGGCGACGACAAAGCGCACGAACAGATACATGCCACTGGCGGCAATCACAACGTGTTCGTGATTGAGGCCCATCTCTTGGAGTCGTCCCAGCATGAGCATGGGAATGATCGCGGCGGCAAAACACATCGATTCGCGAAACGGCACACCGGAGTCGCTATCGATGTCGGGCATCATGCCACCGATGCCACACAAGCCTCCAGCGATCACACCCGATTCCCACGGCAGGCCCATGTACATACCGACCGCGCCGTAACCAACGCCGAGCGTCGTGCTGACAGTAATATGAGTCTTAAAGCCGGCCATGGAGTAAGGGTTCAGAAGTCAGAGGTCAGAGGACAGGGCGGGGAATGTAAGAAAAGCCTGGCTTACGAGCCAGACGATTTCGCCGCTTGCGGCTTAGCGGAGGAAGCAAAGCTATCACTGCCAGCACCACCATGAACTGCCCTTCGCCCGGCCAATCGCGCTGGCTATACTTCGCCCCGAATATTCTTTCCCTTGGACCCTCTATCCATCCTCCCATGCAAACTTACGACGTCTTGATGTTGGTCGTTTTGGTCGCCGCCACGATCTTTGGAATGTGGAAAGGGATGGCGTGGCAGATCGCATCGCTCGCTTCGTTGGTCTTGAGCTATTTCGTGGCGCTCAAGTTTGCGGATCAAATTGCACCCTCTTTTGCCGGAATTGCCCCCCCGCCGCTCAATAAATTCGTAGCGATGCTGCTCATCTATATGGGTACGTCGTTTGTGATTTGGAGCTTGTTCCGCTTCGTGTCGGGAATCATCGACCGCGTGAAGCTCGAATACTTTGACCGCCAGATGGGCGCGATCTTCGGTTTTGCCAAAGGCATCCTGCTGTGCGTGGCGATCACGTTCTTCGCCGTGTCGCTGTTGCCCCAGGCGCAAAAAGAACAAATTCTGGCCTCCCAGACCGGCCATTACATCGTCGTGATGATCGACAAAACCGACGCGGTCGTTCCCCCCGAGATCCACGACGTCATCGGGCCATATTTGCAAAGAATCGAACAACAACTCGATCCCAACGGCCAGCGGACTAGCCAACAGCACGCCAACAACTGGCCGCAGGCGGCATTCCCGGAATGGCCGACCCTACCGGCGAGCGCCAACAATACGATCCCAGCCCAGCCCGCCGCGACGCCATTGCCAACGGCCACCTGGCCACCACGGCCTCAATAACGTGGCCGCTGCGGAAGCAACATGTTAGCCGGCATCGTCCCGATGCCGTTTAATCGCCACAGAGTAGGGGCCCAAGGCGAAATGGCGTATTTCGCGGGATTCTCGCACCCCGAAACGAACATAACAGTGATTATCGGACGTTCGTAACAGGCTCGAATTCGCGAGTGAGCCCCCTTCACTGGCTGCGTTAGCCGGCATCATCCCGATGCCGTGTTGGCCGATCCGCCGAGGCGATCACCATACCTAGCCGCGATGCCGCGTCGAAGAATTACACCGCCGCGGGTTCTAAGTACGGTCCCATGCGGCGGAACTTGTCGTAGCGTTCCACGAGCAGCTGGTCGGTCGGCTTGCGCAAAAGTTCGCGTAAGGTTTTGATCAGATAAACCTTCAGCCGGCCCGCCATTTGGTGGTGATCCCGATGGGCACCGCCGAGCGGTTCTTCGACGACGTCGTCGACAACGCCCATTTCGCTCAGATGTTTGGACGTGATTTTGAGCGCCGTAGCGGCCTGTTCGGCGTAGTTATGACTCTTCCAAAGAATGCCGGCACAGCCTTCAGGGCTGATCACCGAATAATAGGCATGCTGCAAGATAGCTACGCGATCGCCGATGCCGATCCCCAAGGCCCCGCCGGAACCTCCTTCGCCGATCACCACGCAGATAATCGGAGTTTGTAGTCGCGACATTTCCAGCATGCTTTGGGCGATCACCATGGCCTGGCCGCGTTCCTCGGCGCCGATTCCCGGATACGCCCCCGGTGTGTCGATCATGGCGATGATCGGCAAGCGGAACTTGGCCGCGAGCTTCATCTTCTCCATCGCTTTGCGATAGCCTTCCGGATGAGCACAGCCAAAATAACACTCGTTGCGTTCCTTGAGCGTTTTGCCTTTCTCGTGACCGACGACGAGCACCTTGTGCTCATCCAACTTCGCAAAGCCGGTTCTTAAGGCTCGGTCGTCGCCAAAGAACTTGTCGCCGTGAAGTTCCACGAACTCATCGAACACGAGATCCAAGTAATCAGTGAACTTAGGACGTTCTTTATGCCGCGCGACCTGCACCGTTTCCCAAGGATCGAGATTGTTATAGATCGTCTTGGTCGTCTCGGTGAGCTGCCGGCGCAAACCGCGAATCCGCTCGACGTGCTCGGGCGTTTTCTTCTCGTTGGCTTCGAGCGCGGAAATTTGTTCCTGCAGCTCAAAGATCGGTTGCTCAAACGGAAGTCGAAAGTCGTATCCAGGCATAATAAAAATCCAACTTTGAATTCTTGTTTCAGATTCACCGCTAATGGACGCTTATAGGCGCTAATAAGAAACGAATACAAATCCTATTAGCGAAGTTTAGCGTCGATAAGCGGTTTAATACTCTGCGTTCCCCGCGCCTCTGCGTGGAAATCTTTTGGTACTCTATTATATCGAATCAGTTGTGTTCGTCGTCTTTGGTTTCTACCTTATCGACCGGCTTCTTCGGTTTGATGTGGAAACAACGCCCTGCCTTGAGCTCGCGGTAAAATTCCATCAGCGAATCGGGCCGGTTCTTGGGTTCCTTCTCCAACATGCGATGAATCAAATTGGCAAAGTCCGGCTGAATGTTCTTCTGCAACATGCCGATCGGCTGTGGCCGGCTTTTGAGATGTTTGTTCAATAAGTCGGCCGTGCTCGTACCGGTATAAGGCAGCTTGCCGCACATGAGTTCGTAAACCATGCAGCCGAAGCTATAAATGTCGGCGCGGGCATCGACTTCCTTGCCACGAATTTGCTCGGGGGCCATATAGCTATAGGTCCCCTGCACCGGCGCTTTATTGCCAAGCAGCTTGGAGAAACCTGTTTTGATTTTGCGAGCCAACGTAAAGTCAATCAGTCGGACCTCATTGGTCTCGCTGACTAAAAAATTGTCCGGCTTGATGTCGCGATGAGTCCAACCCTGCTTGTGCATGTACTCGATCGAGAGTGCTGCCTCGCCGAGGATAGCTTCCATCCGCCAATGCAGTCGTTCCACCCCTTCGTGAATTTGCTGCTTGAGGTTAGGAGTCTTGAACAGTTCCATAATCAGATACGTGCCGTCCTTGGCCGTGCCGAAGTCGAGCGTCTTGATAATCGACTTGTGTTCGAGCGATTTGCCGACGGTGTATTCGTGCTTGAGCTCGTTCGCGGCTTGGCGCGTGTGCTTATTACCGGCGGGCAGCCACTTCATGGCAAACGCTTCGTTCTTGCCGATGGGGCGCACGGCCCAAATCTCGTACATCGCGCCAGCACGAATGAGATAATACAGCCGATAAGGGCCAACAAATTCTTTTCCGCCAGTTGCCATGAAATCCGCGTGGGGGCTCGGTGTTCCGTGTGACAGGGAGAGACTACTAGTTTAGTCCGGTCCGCACCGAGAGGAAACCCTGAAGTGAGCCGCTCGCGGCTTCGCGACAGCCGCCAATTCACTCAATAATAGACGTGCAACAAACACAAGCCTTGAGGGGGCGCAGTCCGCCCCGCCGCACGACGATCACGTTCAGCCAGCACTTCGGCGAGCCACTTTTCATCGCGCCGCCCCGAGCCAACATCGACCAGCGATCCCGCGATGATTCGCACCATGTTGTAGAGAAATCCGTCCCCTTCGACGTCGATTTCCACGCGTGAAGCTTGGTCGTCGCTGCCTCGGCGGACTTCGATGGCCGTGATCGTTCGCACGGTGCTTTCGCGTTCTGAACCCGCGGCTTGAAAGCTCAAGAAATCGTGCGTCCCCACTAAGGCTTGTCCTGCCCGGTGCATAGCTTCGGCATCGAGTGGTTGCGGTACGTACCACACCAAGTTGCGATCAAATAACGGCCGCGTGCGCTCGTTATGAATGCGATAGCGATAGCGCTTGCCTTTGGCATCGTAAGTCGCATGAAATCCGGCCGCGACTTCTTCAATCGCCACGAGAATCACATCCTCGGGGAGTTTGGCGTTGATTGCGCGATACAACTGATCGGCCGTGAGATGCGTGGTCGAGTTGACGCCGACAACTTGCCCCAGCGCGTGGACACCCGCATCGGTGCGGCTCGTGGCGGAGACTTGCACGGCTTCGCCCGTGATTTGCTCCCACGCGGTTTGCACAGCCCCCTGCACCGTGCGGCGATCGGGTTGAAACTGCCAACCGGAAAACTTCGTGCCGTCGTACGCGATGATGAGTTTGAACGTCGGCATAGAAAAAATTTACAGGAGGAAGCAGAGTTTATGTCATCCCGAGGGAGGCTTACCGACCGAGGGATCTGGCTTGCAGTACTTTCACGCATGGCAAGCGTGTCGAGATTGAAGCCAGATTCCTCGGGTCGCAGAACTCCCCTCGGAATGACATTATTCTATTCTCTGCTTCCACTTGTAAGAAAAAACTTACACAGCCGCTTGTGAGCGAACCAGCAACTCGGCGATTTGCACGGCGTTGGTGGCGGCACCCTTGCGGAGGTTGTCACTTACGCACCAGAAGGCCAAGCCGTTGGGGCTCGAGAGATCTTCGCGGATACGGCCGATGAACACGGCATCGTCGCCACTGCAATTGGCAGGCATAGGATAGACCCCCGCCGCCAAGTCGTCGACAACCTTGATGCCGGGCGTTGCGGCAAACAGTTCGCGTGCTTCAGCCACGGTGATCTTCTTTTCGGTCTCGACCAGAATGCTTTCGCTGTGGCAGTTTTCAACAGGCACGCGCACGCACGTGGGGCAGACTTGAATCGATTCGTCGCCCAAGATCTTGCGGGTCTCGAAGACCATCTTCATTTCTTCGCTCGTGTAGCCTTCGTGCTTGAGCGAACCAATTTGCGGAATGAGATTGAAAGCAATCGGGTGGGCAAAGACCTGATACTTGTAATCTTCTTTTTCCAAAAATGCGCGGCTGCCGGCGATCAAGTCTTCCTGGCCTTGAACCCCTGCTCCGCTCGTAGCTTGATAGGTGCTCACGATGACTCGTTTGATCGTGCCGGCGTCGTGTAGCGGCTTCATCGCCAATACCATCTGAGTCGTTGAGCAGTTCGGGCTGGCGATAATGCCTCGATGGTTGAAAGCTGCTTCGGGATTGATCTCGGGGACAACCAGCGGCACGTTGGGGTCCATCCGCCAGTAACCACTTTCGTCGACGACCACGCAGTCGCGCTCCACGGCCCAAGGACAGAATTCCTTCGCGACCGGATCGGGCGTGCTGCCAATAGCGAGATCGATGTCGTCGAATGCTTCGGGCCGCAGCAACTCGACCTTGTGCTTTTCACCTTTGAACGTGATCGTCGTGCCCGCGGACCGCTCGGAGGCCAGAAATGTGATTTTCGAGTACGGAAAATTCCGTTCTTCCAACATTTGGCGAATCAGGCTTCCCACGGCGCCGGTGGCGCCGACAATGGCGATCGACTCAAACACGGTTGCTCTCCAGGTGAAATGTAGTGTCGGGCGGACAGTCCCCTGCCCTCCCGCGGATGATCGGTTCCCCTACAGACAACGGCGGTCACGGGGAAGTTCGTCATTATAGAATGCGTTGGATTCGGCCACAACGTAGCCTCTTGCGGGTTAGCGGCCTGAAATGGAGTAGATTTCGAGATGCCAACCGCCAACCCACCGGTGATCGAGTCCGCCCACCAAAGTGACGTGCCGCAGATCGCACGGTTGCTTGCCGAAGCATTGCTGAACGATCCCTTACAGCGATGGCTATTTCCAGAGGAGCATTCCCGCCATGCCAAGAGCACACGAGTCTTTCGGCGGTTATTGAAAACGCAGATCGCTGGCGGCCATGTCCGTGTGATTCGCGATGAACATGGCCAACCCGTGAGCGTGGCAGTCTGGACGCCGCCCCACCCCCCTGCCCCGACCCGTTGGGCCCATTATGCCGAGTCCTTATTTATGCGTTGGACCTACGGCCGGCGAATTCATGAAGTCCGCAACGGGTTTACCTCCCTCGCGGCACGGCATCCGCGTGAACCTTATTGGTATTTGCTCGCCTTAGCGACCGCCCCCTCGCACCGCGGCAAGGGCCATGCCGCCCAGTTGCTCGACGAGCGAATCTGCCAGTGCCGCGCGACCAAGGAATTGATCGCGCTCGAAACGTCCCAGTCCCAGAATGTGTCCTATTACCAGAGATTGGGTTTTGTTGTCGAGGATGAACTCCAACTCAACGAGCAGTTTCCCGTGTGGTTGCTCTGCTATCGAAACGAAAATGAATAGCATCAATCGTTCGATGGATTCGGATTCCAACCGTCGTGGCCACCGAGCACGCGCTCCACGGTGAAGAGTGCCGCCGCTTCGGGCGTGAGTTGCTTGGCCCAACGAACTCGTTCATTCTCTTTCGCGCCGTCTCCCTTGCTGCCAAACTCGCAATAACGAGACGTGTATTCGCGGAGCGGTTGGCCCCAATTTTCCCAACCCACGGGGCGCACGACGTTACTCATTTCAGTATTAATGAACGTCACCGCGCTAGAGTCCCGCCACGGCCGGCCGAGATACGTGAGCACACCGGGCTCGCCCGTGATGTGGCAATCGCGAAAGACAAAACCAAATTGCTGCACGTCGGGCGTCGAGGCAGCGGTTATGTAGCCATCTTTCAGACAATGAATGTGGCAGCGTTCAAAGTAAGTTGTCGCACCGCCAAAGATAAAGTCGACGTGCCCTTTGATCGTGCAGTCGGCGAAATACTGCCGGCCGCGATTCACTAGGATGGTGTCTTGCCAACCGAGAAAGTGACAATTGCGAAACGTCGCGCGATCGCCGTCGACTCGCAATGCCAGCGCTTGCCCCACGGGTCCAGCGGAGTTTTCAAACGTCAGATTCTCGGCCTGAAAATCGTCGGCTTCGATGTGCGTCGATGGCGTGCGAAACGTGCCGATCGGTTTGCCGTCGGCCCCCGGCAGATTGGCATGCAAGTGATAAGTGAGAATCGTCGTCGCGGGGTCTTCGCCCACGAGTCGAAAAAATCGTTTTTCGCGCTGCAAGTGAATTTGCTCTTCATACTTGCCAGGCTTGATGCGAATGATCACCGGGCTTTCCGGCCGTCCTTCGGGGACGCTCATCACCGCAGCCTGCACCGATTCAAAGTCGCGGCTCCCATCCTTTGCCACGGTCAGTTCAATGGGCTTCGCGTGGGCAAACGCCGCGAGAATCAATAACAAAACAACACTGAGGAACCGCAACACGAAACGACCTCCCGAAAGAAAAGTAAGAACCGCCAGGCTGCGATTCTAACAAAGACTTCCGGAAGGTCGAAGTGTCAATCAGTCATCCTGAGAGAGCCTAGGCGACCGAAGGATCTAGCTTCAACACCTAGCAGTATTAAGATGCCAAATAAGTGGCCATCCAAATCCCTCTCTCGGGATGACGTTTTATTAACACTGGCACAGGTAATAATAGTTGAGAATATCATGCTCAAGTTCCTCGACGCGCACGTCTTGGAATTCGGCCTCGGCTAGCATTTCCAAGGCTTTCTCTTTACCCCATGCAGCGCCCAACCCCATCCCGCCGCAGGCTAAGGAGACGCTCATGCAGTGCATACACGAAATCGTGTACACCATGGGGGCCATCGGATGATCCAGGTTCTGGTGGACATGACTCGACGCGGCGATGTCTTGCATCAAGTAAACACCGCCGGGTCGTAACGCTTTGCGGATATTTTGCAGCACGATGTCGGGCCGCGCCTGATCGTGAATCGCATCGAACGTGAAGATCAAATCCAACTCTTGGTTCAATTTCCACTGAGCGGCATCTTGCACGTGGAACTGCACGTTGCGTAAGCGCCGCTTCTCAGCGATGGACCGTGCGCTGGAGATCGCTTCGACCGAAAAATCGAGCCCCGTGAATTGGCTGTTGGGAAAACGCTCGGCCATGTGCATCAATGCCAAGCCGCTGCCACAACCAACGTCGGCGACGTTGATGCCCTGTTCCAAGCGATCTTCAATCCCGGGGATCAGCGGCAAAATATGTTCATCGAGTCCCGACACAACCGTGAGCGCGCTTTCCGAGGCCATCACTTCATGGAAGCGCTTGTACGAAGAGTAAGGCACGCCGCGGCCATGCGAAAACGCGGCGGTGACTTCATCTTCTACCGCGCCGAGCACGGCGATCCATTGGGCGACACTCGCGAAATTTTCCACTCCTGCCGCGCGCGTCAGATAAGCCGCGTGCTCTGCCGGGAGACGATATTTTTTGGTCGTGGGATCGTAGTGAATGATCCCGCCCGTGGTCAGCGCACCCAGCCATTCACGAACGTAACGCTCATTGAGCTTGGTTTGTTTGGCGATCTCTTCGCTGGTCGCCGGATTCATCGCGGCCATCTGGTCGAACAACCCCGTCCGATGGCCAATCGAAGTCATCAGCATCAGCGTGGCTTCGTTGACGGCCGTGAGCATGCGCTCGGCAAACGCGCTGCCGTTGGTGGTGGGGGTTTCTAACGTCGTCGTACACATTCTTTCTGTTCCTTATCCAAAATGTCTCTGCCGTGGGCAATTCATTAGGCCTTTTTTCTGCGGCAATCGGCTCATAGTCGATCTGAATATTAAGTGCTAAGATCGTGATTCTGTTACAAAAATTCCCGTTTATCACGAAGAACACAGAGGCTCGCCCCATGGTTCGGCAGTTTTCGACGCTGATTGTCTCGCTGTTTTGGCTAGTTTTATTTGTAACTGTTTCTCCAGCCGATGTGGATACTAGCCCCCTGGCCACCGTCGAAGTCGTGCCAGCATTTCCCAATCTCGAGTGGCCCGATTGGATCACCGGCATCGACGAAGGCAAAATCCGCGATCCCCGACCGATCATAGTCACCGGGGCCGGCGATGGTTCAGGCCGCATGTTCGCGGCCACGCAGTACGGCACGATCCACTTTTTCGACAACAAGCCCGACGCGAGCGAGATGCACACGTTTCTCGACATTCGCGATCGCGTGATGGAATTTAAGCCCCATGAAGCGGAAGAAGGCTTTCTGGGTTTGGCGTTTCATCCCAAGTTCAAAGAGAACGGCGAGTTCTTTGTTTATTACACCCCCAAGCCAACCTCCGAAAGACCTCACGCAATTCGGATTTCGCGGTTCACCGTGAAGAAGGATAACCCCAACGAAGGTGATCCCGACAGCGAAGAAGTGCTGCTCGAAGTCAGCGAGCCCTATTGGAATCACAACGGCGGCACGGTCTTGTTTGGACCGGATGGCTATTTGTACCTCGGCATCGGCGATGGCGGCGCGTGGAACGACCCGCACATGAACGGCCAGAACTTGATGACGCTGTTGGGCAAGGTCGTCCGCATCGACGTCGATCAAAAAGGGAAGCCCAATCAAGAGGGCAAGTCCGCCCCTTATGCGATTCCCGCAGACAATCCGTTTGCAAACGACGGACGATTCGCCAAACCAGAAATTTTTGCTTACGGCGTACGTAATCCGTGGCGGATCACTTTCGACCGCGAAACCGGCCAAGGGTGGATGGCCGACGTGGGCCAAGACACCTGGGAAGAAATCGACTTGCTCGTTAACGGCGGCAACTACGGTTGGAACCTTCGCGAAGGTAAACACAAGTTCGGAGTTGGCGGCGTAGAACCGACCGAGCGTTTGATCGAACCGATTTGGGAGTATCACCACGACGTCGGCAAGTCGATCACCGGCGGCTACGTTTATCGCGGCAAGGAGATCCCCGAACTTCAAGGAGCTTATCTCTACGCCGACTTCGTGACCGGCCAGGTGTGGGCTCTGTGGTATGACGAGGAATCCAAACAAGTCATCGCCAACCGCACGATCCGCGACAAAGGCCCGGTGATTATCACCTTCGGCGAAGACGACAACGGCGAAGTCTATTTCGCGAGTGAGCGCGAAATATTTAAGTTCAAGAAGAAGGAATAGCGAAAATAAAGAGGATTTTAACTTCGCTTCACATTGACTTTAGGTAGCCGTGCGATATTTCTTTCAGACATTCCTGCTATTAGCAGCTACTGGAGAAAGAGATGAACAGCATCGCCACCTTAGTCGTCCTGACCGCCTTTTGCACCGCCTGCATCTTGCTTTTGGCCTGCATCGCCGCAGCCATAAATAACCGAGCCCACAGCGCGAAAAAGCCCAAAAACCGTGTCAGAACATCCCGCGCACCAGAAGCCTTGGTGCCATGTTCCGAGGGCTAAAAGCTAAAAGCTAATAGCTAAAGGCTAACAGCTCTTATACGCATCCATCACGGTTACCGAACCATACTCCCGTTCCAGACGGCGAATCGTAAAGTGAGCCCGGGCGATATCTTGATAATGGCCGATGAAGTAAGTGTTAATCAGCGCCCCGCCGACGGCGCCGATGACCGGAATCGCTTGAGCGGCGAGCTTCTCACTCACCACCAAGCCGAACCGCTTGCCGATCATGTGAATCAGCTGCACCACCGGCGGCGCGGCTCGATCGGCCAGACCATGCTGGGCGACATACTTCGCCGCATCGCCGATTTGTTTTCCCATCGCGATCCGCACGGTCATATAACCAATGTCGGTGCCGTCATCTTTCGTGTCCGGGAAATCTTTGGCCGCTTGGGCGTAAGAGCCGGGATCCAGGGCCAAAACTTCCAAGCACGCCAGCCGCGATTCCAACTGGCTCAAGTCTTCGCCTTGGCTGCGCGCGATATCCGCCACGCTGCGTAGAATCAGCGTCGTGGAAAGCGGCAACTCGGCTGCGACCGATAGCCCCCCAAACGCACCCCCTGCTGCCCCGCTCAGTCCGGCGAGCACCTTGTGCGACATCAGGCGTGCCCTACTCAATCCATAACTCTGTCGGGAAATATTGTCGTGACTCCCCAACGTCGTGACGGCCAGTTCCAGTGCTTTCTCCAGCGATTTATCCACGGCGCTGTAGATAAGCTTCTCCGCCGCAGCCGGCAGCAACTTCAGCGATGCCGTGATCGGCGCCCCCACCAGCTCAGCCAAGCGCTCGGCCAAGCCTTGGTGTTCCAGAATATCCTTCGCCTCGCGCAGTTCTTCCAGAGCGGCAGGCGTAAGTTTCGTCGCAAGCAGTTGGTTGTCAGTCATGCCAAGATTATACGACACACAAACCCAAAGGCGAGCGGCCGATGTTAATCGGCTGCATGATTACTTAATTCGAGTCAAAACCTTCATTCCCCATTCGTGCTATTCGTCCAATTCGTGGTTCCAAAATCCCCATAAAAACAAAGAGGCTAGGGAAACACGATCTCGCATTTCCCTAGCCCCCCAATCTCTAGCTCCCAGGCCCCAAGTCCTACGCCAAATCAAACCGATCCAGATTCATCACCTTATTCCACGCGGCGACAAAATCTTTCACGAACTTCTCCTTGGCATCGCTGCTGCCGTAGACTTCTGCCAGCGCCCGGAGTTGCGAGTTCGAACCAAATAACAGATCGACCCGTGTGCCGGTCCATTTGGTTTCGCCCGACTTGCGGCACTTGCCTTGGAACTCGTCGGCCTCGTGGCTGGTGGGTGACCATTCGATCCCCATGTTCAACAGGTTCACGAAGAAATCGTTGGTGAGCTTGGCGGGTTCTGTGGTGAACACGCCGTGACAATCCTTGCCGGCATTCGCGCCCAACACCCGCATACCGCCGACGAGCACCGTCATCTCGGGCGGAGTGAGCGTCAACAACTGTGCCTTGTCGATCAGCAACGCCTCGGCGGGAATCGTGTACTTACCCTTGAGATAGTTGCGAAACCCATCGGCGATTGGCTCCATTACGTCGAACGATTCCACGTCGGTCTGCTCTTGCGAAGCATCCATGCGGCCCGGGGTGAAGGGAACCGTCACTGCGACTCCAGCGTCCTTCGCGGCTTTCTCGACCGCGGCACATCCACCCAGCACGATCAAGTCGGCGAGCGAAACCTTTTTGCTCCCCTTATTGAACTCGCTTTGAATCCCTTCCAAGGCCTTGAGAACCTTGGCGAGCTGCGCCGTCTGATTGACTTCCCAATCCTTCTGCGGGCTCAACCGAATCCGCGCGCCATTTGCACCGCCTCGCTTGTCCGAACCGCGGAACGTCGAAGCCGAGGCCCACGCCGTTAAAACCAATTCCGTCACCGACAACCCTGAGCCAAGAATCTTGCTCTTGAGCGCCGCGACGTCTTTGTCATCCACCAGCGGATGATCGACCTTGGGGATTGGATCTTGCCAAATCAATTCTTCCGCCGGAACCTCGGGGCCGAGATACCGCGCGCGGGGTCCCATGTCGCGATGGGTCAGCTTGAACCAAGCGCGGGAGAAGGCTTCGGCGAATTGGTTAGGATTTTCCATGAACCGACGTGAAATCTTTTCATAAGTTGGATCAAACCGCAGGGCCAAGTCGGTCGTCAACATCGTCGGCAAACGCTTCTTCGTCTTATCTTGGGCAAAGGGGATCGTTGCCTCGGCATTCTTGGCCACCCACTGATGCGCGCCGGCTGGGCTCTTGGTCAATTCCCATTCATGGCCGAACAGGTTTTCAAAGAAACCCATCCCCCACTTGGTCGGCGTCGATGTCCACGTGACTTCCAAGCCGCTCGTGATCGTGTCGTCGCCCTTGCCCGTGCCGAATCGGTTCTTCCAGCCGAAGCCCTGTTCTTCCAAGCCGGCCGCTTCGGGTTCAGGACCCACATTGTCCGCCGTTGCTGCACCGTGAGTCTTGCCGAACGTGTGACCACCGGCAATCAGCGCGACCGTTTCCTCGTCGTTCATCGCCATCCGCGCGAACGTCTCGCGGATATCAACTGCCGCCTTGAGTGGATCGGGATTGCCGTCGGGACCTTCGGGGTTCACATAAATGAGACCCATCTGCACCGCGGCCAGCGGATTCTCCAACTTGCGACTGTGAATGTCGCCGTCGGCGTCATCTTCCGAAACTAACACGGGGCCAGCTTCCGAAACACCTTCGCTCCCATCCTTATAGCGAACGTCGCCGCCGAGCCAGGTTTTTTCCGCACCCCAATAAACGTCTTGATCTGGTTCCCAAACATCTTCGCGACCACCGCCGTAGCCAAAAGTCTTAAAGCCCATGGTCTCGAGCGCGACGTTGCCGGTAAGAATCAACAGGTCGGCCCACGAAATCTTGCGACCATACTTTTGCTTGATCGGCCAGAGCAATCGCCGGGCTTTGTCGAGGCTCACATTGTCGGGCCAACTGTTGAGCGGCGCGAAACGCTGCTGACCTCGGCCGCCACCACCGCGACCATCACCCGTGCGATACGTCCCCGCGCTGTGCCAGGCCATGCGAATGAACAGCGGGCCGTAGTGACCGAAGTCGGCGGGCCACCAATCTTGGGATTCGGTCATCAACGCCGCAAGATCTTTTTTCAGCGCCGCGAAATCGAGGCTTTTGAATTCCTCGGCATAGTTGAAATCTTCGCCCATGGGGTCGGACTTCGACGAGTGTTGCCGCAGCAAGTCGATCCGCAGTTGGTTGGGCCACCAATCACGATTCGTGGTGCCGCCCCCGGCCGTGTGCTTGAACGGGCATTGCGCTTCGTTTTCGGACATGAGAATTCTCCCTAGTGTTACTAGTTAGTCTGGCGTTTTTTTATTTAACCACGAAACACACGAATGACACGAAAAGAAAGAAGTTAACCGCTCATGTTCGCTAATAAAACGCTTATGAATTTATTAGCGAACATTAGCGTGGATTAGCGGTTTGATCTTTGTCTTTTTTGTGTATTTCGTGTGTTTCGTGGTTTCAAAATTGTATTTACTCTGTCGTTGCCGCCCGGCATTCCGGACAGGTTCCCCAATAGATCACCTCGGCCTCGTCGATCAGGTAACCCGAGTCCGCCACGGCGGTCAAGCAGGGTGTTTCTCCCACGGCACAATCGACGTCGACCGTCTTACCGCACGCGCGGCAAATCAAGTGGTGGTGATTGTCACCAACGCGATCTTCATAGCGAGCCGGCGACCCCGCGGGCTGAATCCGCCGAATGAGCCCCTTCTCGGCGAGCATCCCCAGGGCATCGTAGACCGCCTGCCGCGAAATCGAACCAATCTCGCCGCGTACTTCCTCGGCCACATCGTCCGCCGTCGAGTGCGGCCGCAGAGCCACAGCCCGCAGCACTGCCAGCCGTTGCGCCGTAATTTGCAGGCCATTTTCCCGGAGAAATTGAGCAGGATCGGAGATCATGCCCCGAATGTACAGGAATTCTGGACTTTGTCAAGAATTGGATTAAGGCTGGGTTTGGGCGCCAGAATTTGATCAGAAAATTAGGTAGTGCCCGCCTGCTTTTTAAACTCATCGTAGTAACTATTGCTAGTCGCCTCGTCTCCAAGAGCAATATTGTACATCACGCTCAACATGAGAATTGGGCCGGGCGTTATTTCTAGATCATTAACTTCTACGCCATCGAAATCAGGATTTGTTGGTAGTTCAACATTTTTGATCCACCAAACCTCTATCTTGTTATACAAGCTAAACATTTGGTTAAAGCAGTCCTCAAAGTCAGTAGGCATTCCCAAGGAACTCACGTTAGCAAAAAGCTCATGAGCGAGAGTGTTTCGGCAAGCCTTTATTCTGTTGAATAATTTGATATCTGACGTTTCGATAGCATTATGTTCACAAAGCCACTCAAGTGAGGCATAGAGTTTACTCTTGTTTCGTGAAAGTACTTCCCTTTGATAGCTTGGGCTTATCTTCTCACCGTTCTCGTCAAAGCCACCCCAATAGAAGTCACGAATTCTCGAAACTATATTTTCCTTCATGCATTCAAAAGCAGCAATGTAAACCGAGGCTTGGGTGAGTCGAGATCGTAGTATTTCAGGGTTTAGAAAATCCTCCCATGCCTTTCTTACTGATTCGTCTACTTTTTTGTTTCCATCGTCTACATGCTCTCAAAGGAATTCGAAAGTCTATTTAAGCCCAACAATACATGAGATGCCTAACAGTTCTAACTTCGCCGCCAACTGTTGTGCCGCTGCATCGCATTGGCAAGTTATCGTTGTAGGAACATCGTCCAGCAGATTGTCGATTGCCCGCTTACCTTCTGTTAGGCCTAACTTTCCTTCAGTTGCGAGTAGCTTGTCGGCTTCTACTTTTTGCATTCCTTCACGCCACGAATGTAAGGTTACCGTTGCCATGTTACTCCTGCGGTTGATATTTCGATTGTAGTCAATCCAGTAAGGGAATTATTACCATGGAATTGATTAGTTGCGTACCCCTTCTTAATCCCGCAGGGATGGCAGCCAATAGCCGGGGGTAAGGCTAGGCGAGTTTTACGAGCCTGGACGCCACCCACGGGTTCTCTTCAGTCACGAAGTGGCGCCCCTAAGACAGCCCAGGGCACCGCCCTGGGTGGAATTGTCCCCCGATGATGGTTAGCCCTGTAAGGGCGGCACTATCTGCGGCGTCGACTAATAGCGCCCCTTCAGGGCTTCCGTTTATGTTGCACCGCATTCCCAGGGCTGCGCCCTGAACTATCTTATGGCCGACCCTGCGGGCCTGAAGAGATTGCTTGTGCTCGATCCCAGACGGAAAGACAATTCTCTGTTCGTTCCAGAAAAGCCCTCCCCTAGCCCCTCCCACTGAGTACAGCGGGAGGGGGATAAGAAGAGCTTACGCTCCAAACTTGTTGAGCCGACCGGCGTTCGCCAGCGCGAGCACCATGAGGTACTTCGCTTCGAACTGGCCGAGGCCGCCTTTGAGGCATTCCGCTTCGCCGAATGTTTCGCAACCGTCGGTGCGGCAGTTGGGTGCCACGAGCAGCGTCGGCACGGCATGCCAACTGTGGCTGGCGAGCATGCTCGGCGTGCTGTGGTCGCCGGTGCAGATGAACACGTCGGGCTTGAGAGCCATGATCCGCGGCACGCAGGCGTCGACTTCTTCGGTGCGTTTCACCTTCGCATCGAAGTTGCCGTCCTCGCCGGTGCTGTCGGTGTATTTGAAATGAATGAAGAAGAAGTCGTACTTCGCCCAATTCTCTTCGAGCACGGCCATCTGCTCGTCGAGCGTTTGGGCGTCGCCGAGGATGTCCATGCCCACGAGCCGCGCGAGACCCTTGTACATCGGATACACGGCGATCGCACCGGCGCGCAAGCCGTAGACTTCGTCGTAGCTGGGGAGGCTGGGCTTGGAGGAGACACCACGGAGCGTACAGCAATTGGCTTTGAGCTCACCCGCCAAGAGTTCCTTGGCTTGTTTGATAAATTCGGCGGCGACCTGGGCGGTCTTTTCGCTGTCGAGATTCGTGGCCCGTGGTTCGAGGGGTGGTACGCCAATCATTTGCGGATCGGTATCGGCGAGATTACCTCCGAGACCCGGTCCACGGAACACGACCACGAAACGATGCTCCTTGACGGGTTCGACGAAGACTTCGACTCCCGCAATGGAAACTTGCCGAAGCCTGATGGCGAGCGGCGCGGATTCTTCGCTCGCGATGCGGCCCGCGCGGCGGTCGGAAATATTGCCGTTGTCATCGATCGTGCAAAAGTTAGCGCGGATCGCAACGTCGCCTTCCTGCAACTTAAAACCAATGCCCGTGGCTTCGAGCGCGCCGCGGCCGATGAGATATTGCAGAGGATCGTAACCAAACAAACCCAAGTGACCAGGACCGCTGCCGGGGCTGATGCCGGGCTTTACGGGAATGCTGCTGCCGAGAATTCCCTGTTTCGCCAAAGCATCGAGATTGGGAGTCTTGGCGGTTTCGAGTTCCGTGAGTCCGCCGGGATGTTGAGGCAAGCCGCCGAGTCCATCGGCGACGAGCATCACGATTTTGGTGTTGTTTTTGATGTGCAGTTGGCGGGTCAGTTCGTGCATATCCATGGCGGTGAGTGGCAAGCAGTTGAAGGTGATGTTGAAAGACGAAAATCGACCCATACTATCGTCACGATCCGGGGCGATATGGCAAGGGCTGCAAGTTTTGTGATACTCCTAAATCCAGGCTTTGTAACCACTAAGACACAAAGAACACAAAGCAGACGAACTTTTATCAAAAGCCAATATAAATGAACAATCTGCTTGTGATTCGCAATGAAAAAGTCGCCTTAGTGTCCTTCGTACCTTGGTGGTAAAAAAATTTGACTGCTATCTCCCTAGCCGGGGATATGACGATTTCAGTTAGTGCGGTTAGAATCGTCGGTTCTCGCCCTGCCCTGCTTGATTTCTTGGAAAGGAACCTGTGATGGCTGCTGTCACGATTACTTACGATCCCAGTGGTGTGTATCTTCCGGATCATGGATTGTCCCGCGATGCGTTGGGGAAGATCGCGCCGAAGCTGTTGGCGGCACGGAATGAAGTGCTCGCCGATGCCAAGCTGTGGGCCGACGGCGGCGCGGTTCCGATGGATAAACAACCCCTCGATGCGGGCTTTCATTACATGCCCGATCGATTGCTGGCCGAGTACGAAGCGAAAGGCCCCGAGAGCGAAGTGGGCCGAATCATCGCCACGGCTAACCGACTGGCGGCGGTGATCGATCGCGCGGTGCTGTTGGGGATCGGCGGTTCCTACATGGGGGCGCGGGCGTTGCTCGAAGCCTGCTGCCATCCCTACTACAACGAACTATCGCGCGAAGCCCGGGGAAATCGTCCGCGGATTAGCTTTGAAGGGAACAACGTCGATAACGATGCCCTCAGTGGATTGTTCGACGTGCTGCCCGATGTGGTGTCGCCGGGCAATCTCGCGGAGCGTTGGGGGATCGTGGTCATCAGCAAAAGCGGCGGAACGTTGGAAACGGCGGCAGCGTTTCGGATCTTGCTGAAAAGACTGGCGGACTCGTTGGGGAGCAATCGGGCACAACTTGCTGAGTTGGTTGTTCCTGTCACAGGTACGAACGGCAAGTTGTTTGATCTGGCGACTGCGATTGGCTGCCGCGAGATGTTCCCCGTTCCAGATGGTGTGGGGGGACGCTTCTCGGTGCTGTCGGCGGTCGGTTTGTTGCCTGCTGCGATCATGGGGCTCGACATCGTCAAACTCCTTGAAGGCGCCAAGGCGATGAACGAACAATTCGCCACCGCCGCCGTGGGCGAGAATGTCACGCTCGATTACACGGGCATCTGCCATTTGATGGAAGTAGAACGCGGCTGTGATATTCGTTTGATGTCGACCTGGGGCAAGCGGCTTGAAGCGTTGGGCCTGTGGTACGACCAACTGCTTTCCGAAAGTCTCGGTAAGCACGAACGGGGCGCGATGCCGCTCACGGTCGTGAACACCCGCGATCTGCATTCCCGCGGTCAGCAACATCAGGAAGGCAAACGCGACAAACTGATCACCAACGTGATCGTCGAGAAATTGAAGACCAAGCCGGTCGCCATCGGCGAAAGTGAGCTCAACCAAGACGGCCTCAACGAACTGGCCGACAAGACGCTCCCCGAAATTCTCTCGGCGGCCACTCAAGGCACGAACCAAGCCTACCGCGAAGATAATCGGCCCACGACGGCGCTGCACTTGCCGGAGATCGATGAATTTGTGATGGGGCAGGTGTTTCAGATGTTTATGTTGGCGACGGTCGTCGAAGGTCGGATGATCGGCATCAATCCCTACGGCCAACCCGGCGTGGAAGCGTATAAGAAGAATATGAACGCAATCCTGCGGGGTAAGTGATCAAATTAAGGAGAGGCGGCAATGAGGCTCGTTTCGTTTGCGATTGTGATTGTTACGCTAGGGTTGCAAGCCACTCTTGCTTCTGCCGTGACGCTCGCTTGGAAATTTACATCGGGTGAAGAACAGAATTACCGTGTTTTGCAATCGGCCAAGTTGTCGGCTGGTCCCGAGGACGACGTCAAGCAGTTCGCCACGGTTGAACAAGAACTTGAGCTGACTTGGAAAGTGCTGGAAGTGAACGACGACGGCAGCGCGCAGATTTCGCTACAAGTCTCGGCATTTTCCTTTTTGGCCGAAGGACCCGACGGACAGGAAGTTCGCTATGACAGCGATTCCACCGAAGAGCCGCAAGGGTACGCGGCGATGCTGCTGCCCATCGGCAAGCGACTGACCGCTTCGCCGGTCACGCTGACGATGTCGCCGCGCGGTGCGGTCAGTGATGTCAAAATCATCGACGAGTTGAGCGAAGCCGTGAAGTCGGTGCCGGGAGGCAAGAAATTTGCGCAAGATGGCGGGCTCAAAAGTTTTGAAACACTCGCACTCCTGGGCGCGCCGGTGTTGCTGCCCGAGGGCGATATCGCAACCGGCGCGCGCTGGTTGGAGAGTCGTGAAATCACATTTCCGGTCTTGGGTCAGATCAAGGCCGAGTTTGCTTACGTTTTGAGAAATCCCATCAATCCCGCGCAAGTGACGATCGAGCAGATGATGTCGATCAATATCACTGAAGCAGAAGGCGTTGAACGGTTGAAGCTGGTGGATCAAAGTTCAACCGGCACGATGGTCTTCGACGTGGAGAATGGTCGCCCCGAGAATTCCACGCTCACCTACGAAGCCAAGTTTGATCAGCCGAATAGTGCTGAAGGCAGCATGAAGCTGGAACATTCGATTGAGTTTCGCCGCGTGGCGGATGATTCGCAGTAAATCTCATTCGGCAGGTTTCTTGTTCCGATCGACAAGCTGGACTTGGATTTCGTCACCCACGACTCGCGTGGGATAGGACGGAATCTTCAGCCGAGGATTGTCCCGCCAAGTGCCGTCGCAAACATCGAAGCACCAAGCATGCCACGGGCAAATGACGGATCCATCTTCCTGGAGTTGACCCGCCCCCAGCGAAGCTCCCATGTGCGGGCAGAGGTCGTCGATGGCGTGATACTCGCCCCCGCGATTGAAGACGGCGACCAATTGCTTGCCGATGGCGAAAGTCCCCCCCTGCCCTTCCCGAATGGCTCCCACTTTGGCGACGGTAACGAATTCGGACATGTCGGGGGAATCTCGCAGAAGTTTCTTGGGCGAAACATCCAGAATATCGTTGAAACTTATGCCGTCCTAGCCCGCAGTGAATATGTGTCTGGTTGAAAGCCGATTTGCTGACTATCTTAATGTTTTACGCCGCTTGACTCGATTCGACTCCATCATGTCCAATTCCACGCCCAACATCTCGCTTCGTGACTTCCAGCAACTCATTCGCGGAATGTATCACGAGAAAGACGTGGCGCGGGGTGTGGATGGCACGTTCATGTGGTTGATGGAAGAAGTCGGCGAATTGGCCGCCTCGTTGCGTGAAGGAACTCGCGCCGAACAAGCTGCTGAGTTTGCCGACGTGCTGGCCTGGCTGACGACGATTGCCAACGTGGCGGAAATCGATCTCACGGCGGCGGTGGTCGAAAAGTATGGTTCGGGTTGCCCCGGCTGCGGCCTGTTGGTTTGCACATGCGACGACGCGGAGAAGCCGTGATTTTCTACCTGCGTCACATGCTTTTGCTTGGTGTTGTCCTGGCGTCGACTGCGCTCAACCAAGCCCACGCGCAGGATGCGGCGATCACCGGCGTGCAAATCGGGTTTGCCGATAACTATAAGCTTGGTTGCTGGACCCCCGTAGAAGTGGAATTTATGGGCGGTCCAAAACCTGTTGTCGGCATGGTGACCGTGACGGTTCCCGATGGCGATGGCGTGCCAACCACGGTGATGAGTCCTCAAAATCGTCCCGTGGCTCTTGAGCCAGGTAAGGAATCGACTGTCCGCCTGTTTGTGCGCGTTGGTCAAAACTATAGCCCTCTCACCGTAAAATTTATTGATAGCGAAGGCGAAGTCGTCGTCGATCGCACATTTCGAGCGGCCGCGACGGCCAGCGAAGGTGCTTTGCCGACGGGGCTTCCCGCCACGAACTTGCTCTACGTCGAGTTTGGCCCGCCGCTTGGTTTGGCCGATCTGACAGTCAGCGAAAATCAAGATGAGCTCGCGCAGACTCGCGTCGCACGCGTTGATAGTGCCATCGATCTGCCGACGGAATGGTATGGTTATGAAGGGGTTGATATGGTCGTGCTGACGACCTCGCGGCCCGATTTGTATCGTCCCCTGACCCAGAATCCGGCGCGAGTCGAAGCCTTACGGCAATGGGTCGAACGCGGTGGCAAGCTGGTCATCTTCTGCGGTTCGCAGGCCGACGAGTTGCTCGTCGAGGGAGGCGCACTCGCCTCATTACTGCCCGGCCAATTCACCGAGACCGTCGTTCTTGAACAATCGCAGCCGATAGAAGCCTTTAGCGGTGCGGAGGAATCGATTACTCCGACGCGGCGCGTTGATTTTCGCGTGCCGATGTTCAGCGAGATTCGTGGCAAAGTTCTCGCGAGCGCCAAACGCGGTCAAACCGACGTGCCGCTAGTAATTCGTTCCTATCTTGGGTTTGGTGAACTCACCTTTGTGGGTTTGGACTTTGATCGGCCACCGCTGGTGGGTTGGCCCGGTCGTAAAAGCTTTTTGGCGAAAGCACTTGATCTCGCCACCGAATCGAATTCGCAACAGCCCAACGCCGGCGCTACAGTCGTAAATAGCGACGACCTCATAACCCAAGTTCGTACAACGCTCGACGACTCGTTCGTGGGGGTCGATCCCGTGCCGTTCGCGCTCGTGGCTTTGCTGGTCATCGGATACATCTTGCTGATCGGACCGGGCGACTATTTTTTGGTCAACAAGATTTTCAAGCGGCCTGAAATCACTTGGATCAGTTTTCCCATTATGGTCGTGGCGGTATCGGCCTTGGCCTATTGGTATGCGAATTGGCAGAAGGGTGATCAGCTGCGTGTCAATCAGGTGGAATTCGTCGACGTGGATGCGGCGACTGGTTTTACACGCGGAACCGTTTGGACGCATTTCTTCACACCACGCGTGGATGAGTTTGATTTGTCGCTCGCACCTGCGTTTCTTAAGAACCAAAAACTTGATGACAGCCAAGAAATCGTGGCGTGGCTTGGCCAACCAGGATACGCCTTAGGCGGAATGCAAAACACGAGCGGACAGACGGGCCTGTTTGATCGCGGTTACGCTTTTAATCCGGCGCTCGATGAAATGCTCGGCGTGCCCGTACAATTGTGGTCGACCAAGACCATTACGTCGCGTTGGTCTTCGGAAGTCACCCCTCCCTTGGAAGCAACACTCAATCGGACCGACGAGCAGTTGTTGTTGGGACAAATCGTCAACTCAGCTGATATGGCTCTCAATGATTGCGTTTTGCTTTACGGGCAATGGGCCTGGAATTTGGGATCGATTGCCGCGGGATCGGCGGTCAATATGGCCGACGCCAGCCAGCCTCGCACCGTGCGGACTTTGCTCACCAATGCCACGGCCGGTGAAACCACCATTACAGATACGGCCGATGATGGCACGGTTCCTTTCCGATTGGCGAATGCCGATATCACCCGGTTGGCCAAAACAATTATGTTTTTCGATGCGGTGAATGGTCAGCGCTATGCGGGCATGTTAAGCCGTTATCAATCGTTTTTGGATATGAGTCATCTGCTCGAACAGCCGGATCTCGCGATTGTGCTCGCCAAAGTCCAAACATCTGGCAGCCAATGGCAGGATGGAGATAAGCCGCTCAGCAGCGATAAAGAACAGGAAAACAATCGGAATTGGACGTTTTATCGATTCGTCGTGCCTGTCGGACCACTCGTGGAACAATAAACTTAATGGTGTCGCAACGCCCTGTTTTGTTCAGGATCAAAAGCCGTGATTGAAGTACATGACCTCACGAAGAAATATGGCGATCTGTTCGCCATCAACAAGATCGAGTTGAAGCTCGACCGGGGCGACGTGTTTGGCTTCATCGGCCCCAACGGCGCGGGCAAGACCACGACCATGCGGATTCTGGCCACGCTGTTGAATCCCACCTGGGGCGAGGCTTACGTCGGTGGATACTCGATCTACACAAAGCCCAAGGAAATCCGCCGCATCATTGGCTACATGCCCGACTTCTTCGGCGTGTACGACAACATGCAGGTGATCGAATATTTGGAATTCTTCGCTGCCGCTTATCGGATCAAAGGCCCCGAGCGCCGCAAGATTTGCAACGACGTGCTTGACCTTGTTGATCTGGGTTATAAGCGCAATGAGTTAGTGACCAGTCTGTCGCGCGGTATGACGCAGCGATTGGGACTGGCTCGAGTGTTGCTGCACGATCCGCAAGTCTTGTTGCTCGACGAACCCGCGAGCGGTTTGGATCCCCGGGCCCGTATAGAAATTCGTGGTTTGCTCAAAGAGCTGCGCAGCATGGGTAAGACCATCATGGTCTCCAGCCACATCCTGCCAGAACTCGCCGACATCTGTAACAAGATCGGCATTATCGAACGTGGTGAGCTGATCGTGAACGCCGATGTCGACGACGTGATGAAGCAAGTCCGTCAGCAGACCGTGCTTAAGATCGATGTCGCCACCAATCGCGAGGCTGCGGCCAAGGTTCTTGAAGAGCATCCGATGGTCGAATCGGTGGAAGTCGATAAAAATGACATGCGTGTGACCCTTGTTTCCGGCGACCACGACGTGAGCCAACTCGCCCGATTGTTGCTCGACAATGGCCATTCCCTCACGAAACTGACCGAAGAGGAAATCAACTTGGAAACGGCGTTCATGACGCTCACCAAGGGGATCACTTCTTAAGCCAATGTGGCGTTAGCCGGAGATTTCCGCCCCTTGTCCGGGGGCCGAAAATCTCGATACTTAAGTGTTCGAATTGTTTCTTGGCCCATCGGCATTCGATCATTCGTTTCGCCCCGTTCGTCTAGTGGCCCAGGACGCCGCCCTCTCACGGCGGTAACACGGGTTCGACTCCCGTACGGGGTACTTGCACCAGTCGTGCGGCGCCGCAAGGCGCCGCACGTGTTTGCACTTCTGCACGGATCTTCCGGATTTTTTTCAGGTGATGTTTCTGCCTTTTCGGATCATCGTCGTCCTATTTCTTTTCGGAGAAGCCTTTGTAGGGAGCCCCCGCTAGCTCGGCGATCAGCAGGCGGCTGGCTAAAACGGTTAAAGTCGAGGTCGACGAAGGACGGATCGAGTCGTATTATGGCACGCAATGTTTGTCCTTCGAGGACAGCGAGTTAAACGCTGGCACTGAAAATCAACGATTATCTTGGGATCGAGAGTTTCAAAATTTCAACCATGAATAGGAGTAGCTGAGATGCCAAAGAAGTCGACCAAAAAGAAGTTACAACGTAAGAAGGACACAAGTTTTGGTTCGGTATACTTCGATCACTCGAATTTGCCTGCCGCGGCCACTATGAGTACGGGCTTTGTGATTAACCTGAGCCTGGACGAGGGACTCAAACTTCAACTCTCCTTGCAGCAAGCTTTGGGAGAATTGAATCGTTTGGATCGTCGCTTACCTGCATCACGGCAGAAGGGAGTCGCATTGACCATGTATCCCGAGCAGAATCGCATGATGATCAACATGGGATCGCTCAAAGAGTCGGCATTGCCTAATGCACAATTTCAAGTCAACAAAGCGAAGGTTGTTAAGAAGAGCACAAAAGTGAAAAAAAAGGCGAAGCGTAAGGAACGTGATACGGAACTCGACTAACACCTTTTCGGAAAGTGAACTGAGAGTTAACACGACGACCTTGAACTTCTCGGCCGACGGTTGACTAAGAGTTGGAATTCTATGGGCAGATCGCAAGACCTGCATTGTATTTTTTGGCCACCTTGTTTTGTGTTATGATGATTTGCTGAGGATTCTTGACCTCGCTCGGCCTACGTAGAGGGTACTTTTCAGCTCGGTATTCAATGTTCGCATTGAGCCGGGCTTTTTTTATGTCAATCTGGCTTTGCTGTCGGAGCGTTAGGACTCACATGATTCGTGTTCTTTTCAAAGCGGCTAACTTATTGGGAGTATGCCTTTTAACAACTGTGCTCCATGCCGATCCGGGCGATCAAACATCTCTGCGTGCACAGCTCGATAATGTTCTCGATGATCATTCCACGTCGCGGCGTACGACGGTCACGCTCAAGGTGGTCGACATCGAGAGTGGTGAAGTTCTTTTTGATCGCGGTGGTGATCGGCTGCTAACCCCGGCGTCGAATCTCAAGATTTACACATCAGCTTGCGCGATCGATTTGTTTGGTCCTGAGCACCAATTTGAGACCACAATCAAAGCCCAAGGGGAATTGAAGGACGGAGTGCTCCATGGGGACCTTGTGATAATAGGTGGTGGCGATGCGATGCTCTCCAGCAAAGACTTAGGCAAACTTGCCGATCGCGTGGTTAAGGAATGGGGTCTTAAAGCAATCCACGGCAAAGTGGTTGTGGATAACTCGCGATATTCGCAGCCCGTGAAGGGTCCTGGTTGGATGTGGGATGACGATCCCGACTACTACAACATGTCGGTCACGCCGTTGATGGTCGATTTCAATGTCCTGGACTTGCGTGTCGCTCCTGGAAAGGACGGAACGATTAAAGCGAATCTTGTCTTGCCGTCGAGCTATCCCCAACTTGAAATTGTGCCGGCTAATTCCTTGGCAAAGGGAGTTCTCGCCACGCGGAGGCCCTTTACCCACCCCATTGTGGTTGCCGACCGCGGAAGATTGGAAAAGGCCGAAAAGGTGCGTATTACCATGCTTGATCCGGGCGCTTGGGTAGCCGGTGTGTTCGGCGAGATGCTTAGCAAGCGTGGCGTGGAGTTTTCAGACGAGATTGCGGTGACTTCGCCCTCAAGCAATGAGGCCCACACAATCGTTCATAAAGGACAATCGTTGGCAAAGACGCTCAAGCATTTCAACGAAGTCAGCGAAAATGCCGTGGGAGAAGTGTTGCTGCACGAGATCGCAATCGCCAACGGAGTTAAGAAGCCCAACTGGCCGGATGGAGCCAAGTTGATCACGGATTGGCTCATCGAGAAAGCGGGACTGGAAAAAGATTCCTTCCGCTTGGTCGATGGCTCGGGTTTGTCGCGCTACAACCTTATCTCGGCGGATTCCTCGGTGAAGCTGTTGCGATTCATGCACTCCCATCCGCACGGCAAAGTATTCTTCGCGGCACTTCCAACGTACGAAGTCGAAATCAATGGCAAGAAGAAGCCGGTCGTATCCGCCAAGTCGGGTGGCATGGGGTCAGTTTCCACGATTTCTGGTTACGTGAAGACAACGAAAGGCCAATTGTTGGCTTTCTCGCTACTTGCCAACGGCTACATTGGCTCAGCGGAGCCAGTGTTTGGGTTGCGGCAAGACGTTTGGGAAGTCTTGGCACATTATGATGGTGGCAAATAGTAGTTCCGCTTGATGCCGTTGAAACGTAATAAGCTTTCATTATCAGCGTTAGTTGGCGTTCATTCGTGGTTAAAAAATCGCCCCGGGTGTGCTGAAAGTGGGACTTTTCAGATCACCCGGGGCTAAATGTGATTACGTAAGCAAAATTATTTTTGGGCCATTTGCTTTTGCATCGAGATCGCCTTGTCGGCGTTGGCGTGGATCTTGGCTACTACGGCTGGATCGCTGGATGTGAGCATGTGGATCGAGCCGTTGGGGATTTGGATTTCTTTTTCGTTGGCACCAGCTTCGACGAGTTTGCCCATGTCGGCGCACATGTCGCAGAGTTGGACTTCCTTACCGGATTTCTGATCGGCTTTGACCTTCTCGATTTCAGCGTGCATCTTTTCATTGAGGTCCACAAAATTGTCGCGTTGCTCCTTGGGTGCGGTCGTGACGCAGAGCATGCCGTTGTCGATTTTGTGAGTTTCCCAAGTCATGCTCTTCATGAGTTCAGGATTGTCGGTGAGGTGCTTACAGACGGCACACTTTTTCATGCCTTCCATCATGGCTTGTTCAGTATCATTGGCGGCGACCGCCGAACTTGCGGATGCAACGATGAGGGCGAGGGCAAGCAGAGATTTCATGTTTGGCTCCTTAAGAAAGGGGACTGTGGGATTTGCCTGGACGCACTTTTGAGATGTCTCCAGCGGCGAAGAGTTACGGTAAATCTGCAATTTCGATACCGGGATTAGGAAAAAAACACGAACGGGACGAATCAACACGAATGAATTACTTGATTGACATGAAAGCTACACCTAGTGAGTTAAGAATCTGCATGGAGTTGGCGGTTGGTCGGTCAGGATGGGCGCAGGACATGCCGATCATGCCCCGGGTGTGCTGAAGCGGGACTTTCAGATCACCCGGGGCTAAATTGGCTTCGAGGATGCTTTTTCCGGGTTTTGATTTCTGGGCTAGCGTTTTGGGCGACTTTGTGAATAATTTCACAATTAGCAGTGCCGGCTGCGGTGTGCCGGTGCGCCCTGACTCCCAGATTGGTGCGGCCCCACGCCGCGGCGACTATGGAACAACAGGTCCAGAATTTTTTCCCAATCTTCGTCTATCTGGCGGTGGTGGTTGGGTTTGCGCTCACAACGCTGATCCTCACTCACCTCCCATTTATCAAGCCGTGGAAGGATACCACCGTCAAATCGATGCCGTACGAATCGGGCATGGACCCGGTCGAAGACGCTCGGCAACACTTTGACGTGAAGTTCTACACGATTGCGATTTTGTTCCTCGTATTCGACGTAGAACTGTTGTTTCTCTATCCGTGGGCCGTGGCGGCATACGCCAAAACCGGCGGAATTCCCCTGGAAGCGCGAAATATTGTTTTCGGTTCGATGATTGCCTTCCTAGTCCTGGTAGCCATCGCTTATATTTACGAGTGGCGGCGAGGAGGGTTTCGATGGCGCTAGATCTGCCCGAAAACGTTGTCATTTCTCAGCTTAACGTGGTTTCGAACTGGGCTCGCTCGAACAGCTTGTGGCCCATGCCGTTTGCAACGGCTTGCTGTGGCATCGAATTGATGGCCACGGCATCGTCACGTTACGACCTCGCCCGGTTTGGTGCTGAGGTGATGCGGTTCAGCCCCCGACAGTGCGATCTGATGGTGGTCGCCGGCCGCGTGGTGATGAAAATGTTGCCCGTGCTCCAGCGGATTTGGCTGCAAATGCCCGAGCCGAAGTGGTGCATCTCGATGGGTGCCTGTGCCTGCTCCGGCGGTGTGTTCGATACTTACGCCGTCGTGCAGGGTGTCGACCGCTTTATTCCGGTCGATGTTTATGTCCCCGGCTGCCCGCCGCGCCCCGAGCAATTGATCCAAGGAATCATGGATCTGCAGGAAAAGATCAAAAAGGGTGGCACGATGTTGGGCACGGAGTTCGAAGCTCGGACCACGCCTGAAGGGCCCGCGAAGTACGATCCGGGCGAATTGCGTCGTGTGATGTTCCGCGAGCCTCCTGGCCCCGATGTGCGGCAGATGGCGGAGAAGAGATAAGACCCCTCAAGACCGCGGGCTACCGCCTGCGGCTAGCAAAACATGTTAGCTGAGACGTTGGAAAAATTGCGTGGCGCGTTTGGGCCGGGTTCGCTGCAAGTGAGCGAGTTCCGCAATAACACGCGCTTGCACGTGCCGGCTGCGAAAGTATTTGAGGTTCTCAAATACTTGAAAGAGCAACTGGGATTCGACATGCTCTCGGACCTTACAGCCGTTGATTATTTGTACTATCCCGACGCGACGGATCGGTTCGGCGTGGTGTACATCGTGATCAATACAACGACCGGCGCGCGACTCGTCGTGAAGACGATGCTCAACGAGCCGAATTTGAAACTGCCTTCGGTTTACTCCTTGTGGATGGGTGCCGACTGGATGGAACGTGAAGTTTACGACATGTACGGGATTCGCTTTGAGAACCATCCGAATTTGCTGCGTATTTTGATGCCGCAAGAGTTTGCCGCGTATCCGCTGCGGAAAGATTATCCGCTGCGTGGTCGTGGCGAGCGTCATAATTTCCCCGTGATTACGCGGGCAGAGAGTTAAGTTTTTTTGATTGCGAACCGGGCCGAGACGACCCGGCTATATAAATGCCACTCGCCGAATACGAACCGATAACCGCGAACGACCCGAATCAGCGTGAATATCACTGGACGCTGAACTTCGGTCCGCAACACCCTGCAACGCACACGACGTTGCGGTTGTTGTTGACGCTGGACGGTGAGAAAGTCGTGAAGGCCGTGCCGGATATCGGTTACCTGCACAGTGGCTTTGAAAAGTTGGGCGAAGATCTCGACTTCAATCAGTATGTCACGATCGTCGACCGGATGAATTATATCTCGCCGGTGGCCAACGAAATCGCCTGGCATCACGCGGTCGAAACGCTGCTTGGCATCGAACTCACGCCCCGAGGCAGATATGTCCGCACGATCATGGCCGAGTTGATGCGGATTCAAGATCATCTCTTGAACGTGGGGACCTGTGCCCTCGACTTGGGGGCATTCACCGCGTTTCTGTATTGCTTCACTCAGCGTGAAAAGATTTACGACATTTGCGAACTTGCTTCGGGGCAACGCTTCCATGCGAGCTATTCCCGGGTCGGCGGCTTCATGGCCGACGTGTCGCACGAATGGATTCAAAAGGTTCGCGACTTCACCAAAGGTTTTCAGCGGGCTTACAGCGACGTCTCGCGGCTGTTGAACAAGAATCGCATCTTCATCGAGCGGACCAAGGGTGTGGGGGTTCTGAGCAAAGAACTCGCGATCAGCACAAGTTGCACGGGTCCGATCGCCCGGGCGAGCGGCGTGGTCCGCGATCTGCGCAAGGACGAGCCGTATCTTGCATATCCTGATTTCGATTTCAAAGTGATCTGCGCCGAGGCGGGGGATTGTTATGCCCGCTACATGGTGCGGATGCTCGAAATGCAGGAAAGTATCAAGATCGTCGAGCAGGCACTGGAGAATCTTCCCACGGGTCCGATCAATGCCGAGATCGCGGGCAAGGTGACTTTGCCGGAGAAGATGGAAGTTTACGGCAGCATCGAAGGGTTGATTCACCACTTCGAAATCCAGATGCCCAATCGCGGCGTGCCGACGCCGATCGACGAAGTCTACGCGGCGACTGAATCGCCCAACGGTGAGCTGGGCTTTTACATTGTGAGCGATGGCGACAACCGTGCGTATCGCGCGCGGACGCGTCCACCGTCGTTCATTCACTTCGCCGTGTTTCCGTACATCATTCCGGGTCAAACCTTGAGCGACGTCGTTGCCGTGCTGGGAAGTCTCAACATCATTGCCGCGGAGTTGGATCGATGAGCAACCATTCCAACAACGTGATTTCAGAGAGCCTGCGGCAAAAGATCGACGGCTACATGCCGCGTTATCCGAGCAAGCAAGCCGTGACGTTGCCGGCGCTGCACATCATTCAAGATGAAATGCGTTGCGTGCCGCAGGGGGCGATTGAAGAAGTCGCCGACATGCTTGAACTGCATCCTTCGCAGGTGAACGACACGCTGAGTTTTTATGGCTTTTTCCGACACGAAACGACCCCGCTGGGCCAGCATCGGTTGTGGGTGTGTCGAAGCATTAGCTGCATGTTGCGGGGCGGTGAAGAATTGTTGGTGGAAATCAGCAAGAAGCTCGGTATCAAGCCGGGTGAAACAACCGCCGACGGCAAAGTGACGCTTGAGTTCGCCGAGTGTTTAGGCAAGTGCGAAGGGGCACCCTGTGTGTTGATGGACGACGAGTGCCACGGCAATCAAACACTCGAGTCGGTGATGGCACTCATTAACGAGACGGGAGGTTCCAATGGCTGATAGCGATTTGGCCCTCCTGAAACGAATCAACCAAGACGATAGTCAGGCCCTTTCGGGCTATTTGGCCGACGGTGGTTACGAGGGCTTTAAGAAAGCTCTCGCGATGTCGCCCGACGATGTGACGGAGTTCGTCAAGAAGTCGGGACTGCGAGGTCGTGGTGGTGCGGGCTTCCCTTGTGGTCTGAAATGGTCGTTCTTACCGAAGGATCATCCGGGGCCCATTTATATGTGCGTGAACGCCGACGAGAGCGAGCCCGGCACATTCAATAATCGTATTCTGATGGAGAACGATCCTCATCAATTGCTTGAAGGGATCATGATCGGCTGCCGTGCGACTCGCGCGACGACGGCTTATATCTATCTGCGTTACGAATATGGCCGTAGCTTCCGCACGCTCGAAAAGGCCATTGGTGAATGTTATGCCCAAGGCTTACTTGGCAAGAACATCAACGGCACGGATTTCTCGCTCGATATTTACGTGCATCGCGGTGCGGCGGCGTATATCTGCGGCGAAGAAACTGGTTTGATTGAAAGCCTCGAAGGCAAGCGGGCTTGGCCGCGGATTAAACCCCCCTTCCCTGCCGTCGAAGGTGCGTTTCGTAAGCCGACGGTAGTGAACAATGTCGAGACTCTCTGCTGCGTGACGCATATCTTGCAACGTGGCATTGAATGGTTTCAATCGATTGGCATCCCGCCCGATCCGAACAATCCGCGTGATGCTGGTAGCTACGGTCCCAAGCTGTATCAAGCCAGCGGTCATGTGAATAATCCCGGCTGCTGGGAATTGCCGCTGGGCGTGACCGCGCGGCAGTTGGTGGAAGACTACGCCGGCGGCGTGTGGAAAGGCCGTGGTCTCAAAGCGATGGTCCCCGGCGGCTTGAGCACTGGTTTTATGACCAACGCGGAACTCGACACACCGCTCGATTTTGCTGGGCCGGGCAAAGTTGGTTGCCTGGGCTTGGGTACGGCAGCGGCGGTGATCATCGACGATCACACGAGCATGGTTGACGTGCTGTACAACAGCTGTCGGTTCTACGCTCACGAATCCTGCGGACAATGCACGCCATGTCGCGAAGGAACTTCGTGGATGACGAAGATTTTGCACCGGATCCGCACGGGCCACGGCACGCTCCGCGATTTGGATTTGCTCAAGGAAGTTGCCGATTCGATGGGCATCATTCCAGGCACAACGATTTGCGGCTTGGCCGACGGGGCCGCGTGGCCGGTGAAGAACGCGATTCAAAAATATCGCGGCGAGTTTGAAGATTACATCCAAAACAAAAAGACAAGTGCGGACCCGATTCACGATCTGGTCGGAGCGCATTAAGAAGCACTATGGCAACAGTCAACGTTAACGGACAAGACGTAACGCTCGGCGACAACGAGCGTCTCAACGTCGTACAGGCGGCCCAAAAGGCGGGAGTTGAAATCCCGCACTACTGTTGGCATCCGTCGTTGTCGGTCGTGGCGAGTTGCCGGATGTGCTTGGTTGAAGTCGGCGAGAAGAAGCCCGATGGCACCGTGGCGATGATGCCCAAGCTTGTTCCCGGCTGCCAAACGCCCGCCAAAGATAACACGGTCGTTGTCACTAACAGCGAAAAAGTAAAGCAAGCCCAAGCGGCAACGCTCGAATATCTGTTGCTCAATCATCCGCTGGATTGCCCCACGTGCGATCAAGCGGGCGAATGCTTTCTGCAAGACTACAGCTATCGCTTTGGCCGTTCGCATACACGTCTGCAAGAACCGAAGACGATCAAGCAAGACAAGGACTACATCGGCGATCAGATTACGCTGTTCACCGATCGTTGCGTGATGTGCTCACGGTGCGTGCGGTTCACGCGCGAGATCAGTGGCACTTCGGAACTGCAAATCATCAATCGCGGCACTCATGCCGAGATCGATATTTTCCCAGACAATCCGTGCAACAACAAACTTGCCGGCAACGTGGTCGACCTGTGTCCCGTCGGTGCCTTGTGCAGCAAAGATTTTCTGTACAAGCAGCGGGTGTGGTGGCTTAAAACACGCGACTGTGTCTGCCCCGGTTGCAGCACCGGTTGCAGTATTTTCGTCGATGAGAATGAAGATCACGTCTACCGTTTGCGGCCCCGCGAGAATCATCTCGCGCAAGGCAACTTCATGTGCGACGAAGGCCGGTTTGGTTTCAAATACGTGCAAGCGGAAGAACGACTCACCGTGCCGGTGTTGAGGCAAGCTCCCAAGGAGACCAACGGCCACGCTGGTCCGCGGTGGATGGAAGCCTTAAACCATGTTCGCGAATCGTTCAAGCAAATCGCCAAGAAGAACGGCCAAGAGGTCGCAGCGGTCTTCTCGCCGTGGATGACATGCGAAGAAGCCTACTTGTTGGCATCGTGGCTGAAGAAGCTGTCGCCGAAGGTACGGTTGACGCTGGGGCCCATTCCGCTGGTGGGCGAAGACGATCGCTATCCTAAGAATTGGCGTGGCGAAGCGATGGAGCCAACTCGCTTTACGATTCGTGCCGAGAAGTGTCCGAATCGTTTGGGTGTGGCGGCGGTGCTGGCTCAATTTCAGCCCTCGACCGACGACTACTCGACGGTCCGCGATGCAGCGAACAACGGCCAACTTCAAGCCGCTTACATCGTGGGCGGCGGTCCTCCCGGATGGCTCAGCAGCGACGACGTCAAAGCATTCGCAAAAGTACCGCTTTTAGTTGTGCAAGATATATTGAGTTCGGAACTGACCGAGGCTGCTCAGGTCGTGCTGCCGGGCGCTGCCTTCACCGAGAAGGACGGCACCTACGTGAATCATGCGGGCCTTGCGCAAATGATCTTCCGTTCGACGCATCCCGTCGCGGAAGGTTACAGCGACGCACGGATATTCATGGAACTTGCCCAGCGTGAAGGCTTGTTCAATGCCAGAGTGTTGCGGCAGGAAATCGCCCAACACGTGAGTGCGTTGCGGCCGCTGTCCGTGGGTGATTTGGGACCGAATGGCGTGTTGCTCCCCGCCTTACAACCCATGCCCCAACAACCGATGGGGGCAAGCGTATGATCGAAACGATGCTTCCCTGGTTGATCAACATCGCCATTGTTATGGGAACGATCCTGACGGCCTGCGCGTTTTTGATTTACGTTGAACGCAAGCTGTCGGCCTACATGCAAGACCGCATGGGACCCAACCGCGTGGGACCGTTTGGCTTGTTGCAATCGCTCGCCGATGGGTTGAAGTTCATCCTGAAGGAAGATGTCATCCCCCGGCACAGCGACCGTTTCTTGTTCCTGCTCGCGCCGGTGCTGGCCGTGCTGACGACGATGCTGGCCTTTGCGGTCGTGCCGTTTGGACCCACGTCGGAGAATCCCGATGAATGGCAATTTGTGATCGCCCCGAATGTCGACATCGGCATCGTTTATATCTTTGCGGTGGGCAGCCTAGCGGTATACAGCATCGTGCTCGGTGGCTGGGCTTCGAATAACAAGTACAGCATGCTCGGCGCGCTGCGGGCCAGTGCCCAGGTGATTAGCTACGAGATCCCCTTGGGGACTTCGATTTTGGGCGTGGTGCTGCTCACGAGTTCGTTGAATTTAGAAGACATCATTCACTTCCAAGCGGATAACGGCTTCTGGTATTGGAACATCTTTACCCAGCCACTCGCGGCACTGATTTTCCTAACGGCGGCCTTGGCGGAGTCGAATCGTATGCCGTTCGACTTGCCCGAGTGTGAGCAGGAGCTCATCGGTGGTTATCACACGGAATATTCCGCGATGAAGTTCGCTATGTTCTTCCTGGGTGAATATACGCATGTGATTACGATCAGCTTTTTGTTCTCGGTCATGTTCCTGGGCGGTTGGCATTTCCCCTGGATTGCCGAACCAGGGGCTAATACCACGTTGGACTGGGCACTAAAGATCGGCGTGCTTGTGGCCAAGGTGGCGATGATTATCGTGCTCATCATGATGATTCGCTGGACGATTCCTCGCTTCCGCTTTGATCAATTAATGGGATTGGCGTGGAAGGCCCTCGTGCCGCTCACGTTTTTCAATCTCATGCTGGTCATGTTCACCAAACAATTTGATTGGCCGTTGTGGGTGGTGACTATCGGCTCGATTATTTTGTTCGTTGGTGCCGCGGGCTTGAATGGCATCCTAGCCCAACGACATTTGCGTTCGCTCAGTGTTAGTCCGTCATCATCCACTGCACTGGGTCCGGTGTAACGAGGTTCTCCCTATGCCTATCGATCAAAAAGACATTACGTGGGTCGAAGAACCGAGCATCGGTTTGTGGGAATCGATGTACCTGCCGGCAATCGCACAAGGCTTGGCGACCACGGTTCGGCACATCTTTCAAAAGCCTGTCACCCAGCAGTATCCCGAACAGAGACCGCAGTTGCCGCTCAACTATCGTGGCGTGCATCGCTTGAATCGTGATGAGCGAGGCCGCGTGAAGTGCGTGGCTTGTATGTTGTGTGCGACGGCCTGCCCGGCCCACTGCATTGACATCGTCGGCGACGAAGCGCCCTGGGAAGATCGCGACAAGTACCCGATCAAGTTTGAGATCGACGAGCTGCGCTGCATTTACTGTGGCATGTGCGAAGAAGCCTGCCCCGTGGATGCCATTGAGCTGACTTCCATTTTCGACCTGACCGGCTCGACTCGGCAGGAAATGATTTTCGACAAGGACAAACTGCTTTCGGTTTATGACAAAACCGTCAACGACGGCAAAGACCCCGCGCGGACCACCCGTGGTGTGCTGGGACCCGCGTCGGATAATTTGGTGCCGCCCGAACGTATGGCGTGGCCCATTGATCAACTTCCCGCGGCGGAACAATAAGAAAATGAAATCCGTAGGCTTCCGCCTACGGCTAAGACGAGGATCGTTGTGAATTTCATGTTACTTGCCCAGCAAACCGCTGCGATTAGTCCCTGGGAATTGGGAGTTCCAATTCTGCTGGGGATGGTTGGCTATATGTTGGCCGCGGTCGCGCCAGAGCGTCGGCGGAATATTCCGTCGCTGGTCTGCCTGTTGGGTGCGGTCGTGGCGGCTTGGTTTGCCTGGTGGCAACCCGGCGGCAACCTGGTTGAAGATGCATTGTTCACTTGTTTCGCGGGCATCGTTGTGATGGCCGGTTGCGGCATGCAAGTCGAAACGCGGCCCGTTTATGCGTCCCTGTGGTTTGCATTGGTGATTCTCGCCACGTGCGGATTGTTCCTCATGCAAGGGGCAGCATTCGTCAGCGCGGCGACGATTATCGTCTATGCGGGGGCGATTATCGTGACCTTCCTGTTCGTTATTATGCTCGCCCGGCAAGGTGGCAAATCGATCTACGACATACGGCTCATGCAGCCGATGCTTGCCATGGCCTCCGGCGGAATTCTACTCTCTGTTTTGGTTTATGCGATTCAGCAACCATTGCCTGAAAAGTCCGACGTTCCCGCGCCGAGCGTGAATTTGAGTGAACCCATGGAAGGCGACACCAGCACCTTGGCAACGCTGGGCCGTTCGTTGATGACCGATCATTTGTTTGCTGTGGAACTGGCGAGCGTCCTATTGCTAGTGGCGATCTTTGGCACGATGGTGATTGCGTTGCAATCCCGGGAGCAAGCCCGATGACGCCGCAACTTTACAATTCACTGCTGATCGGCGCCGTGCTGTTTGTGCTGGGAACCTTGGGATTCCTCACACGGCGTAATTTGATCGTGATGTTTCTCTCCGCGGAGTTGATGCTCCAGGCCGTCGCGCTCAATTTGATCGCCTTTGGCCGGGCCTACAACAATTATCACGGGCAATCGTTCACGATATTTGTGCTGACCGTTGCGGCCTGCGAAGCGGGTATCGCGCTCGTGCTGTTCCTGGCGTTGTATCAGCGATTCAATTCGCTCGACGTGAGCGTCTGGCACGAACTGGGTGAAACGGATGTGATCGATCTCGAGCCTGAACTGCTCGCCAATCAAAAATTGTCAGAGGCCGATGTCTTTCCCGTTTATCCCCCGTTGGCTCCCGCAGGTCACGAACCATCGCTGTCCTCCGATGGCGTGCCGTCCTCAAGAAAGGAAGTCGTGAAGCGTGGCTGAGTGGATGCTCTGGCTGATTCCTGGTGCTCCGTTGGTGGCGGCAATTTTGCTCGCGATCTTCGGCAAGTCCCTGCTGCGCGAGGTGAGTCCCCTCCCCTGCATTATTGGCATCGGGATTTCGGCGGTGCTGTCGCTGCTGTTGATGTTCACCGGCAACGTCGGCGAGGAACCGATGCGAGTTGTCGGTTACGAATGGCTCTCAATTGGCGATCTGACGGTCGACGTGGTGCTGCAAGCCGACGCACTCAGCTCGATGATGCTCGTGATGGTTTGCTGCGTAGCTTTTCTCGTGGCGATTTATGCCTCGGGATACATGCATGGCGATCCGGGGCAACCACGCTTCTTTGCCGAAGTGAGCTTGTTCGTGTTTTCGATGTCGATGCTCGTGCTGAGCGGCAATTTGATTCTGCTTTACATCTTCTGGGAAGCGGTCGGCTTGTGTAGCTACTTGCTCATCGGTTTTTGGTTCGAAAAACCTTCGGCCGCCGCGGCCGCGAAGAAAGCTTTCCTGGTGAACCGCATCGGCGACTTTGGCTTTGCCTTGGGCATCTTCCTGATGTGGATGTTGGTGGGCGAAGCGTTAAATTGGACTCCACCAGCGGGCCAGCAATTGCTCGACTATCCGACTGTGTTTCAGGCAGCTAAAAGCGTAGCGGCGCAACATCCGACTCTGCTCACCACGGCCTGCTTATTGTTGTTCTGCGGTGCTGTCGGCAAGTCGGCCCAATTCCCGCTGCATGTCTGGCTTCCCGACGCGATGGAAGGTCCCACGCCCGTGAGCGCGTTGATCCACGCCGCCACGATGGTCACGGCGGGCGTCTATATGGTTTGCCGATTAACACCCGTGTTTGCGTTCGCCCCCGACGCGCAAGCCGTTGTCGGTACGATTGGCGGCATCACGGCCCTGCTGGCCGCATTGATTGCCGTGACGCAAAACGACCTCAAGCGAATTTTGGCTTACTCGACCGTCAGCCAGTTGGGCCTGATGTTCATTGCCCTGGGTGCCGGTTGTGGGGGCGACGAAATTCTGCCCATCGCTGGCATCAGCGCGATGTTCCACTTGTTCACCCATGCATTCTTCAAGGCGCTGTTGTTCCTTGGTGCGGGAAGCGTGATGCACTCGATGGGGAACATCATCGACATTCGCCAATTCAGCGGCTTACGCAAAGTCATGCCGATCACGCATTGGACGTTCCTGATCGCATCGCTCGCCTTGGCGGGGATCTTTCCGTTCTCCGGCTTTTGGAGCAAGGACGAATTGATCGCCGTCATTGGGCATGCCGCCGAAGAAGGGCCGTATCCGCGCTTGTTCGGATGGCTGCAAATCACGGCGTTGGCGGCTTCGGCACTCACCGCGTTCTATATCTTCCGGGCGTATTTCCTCACGTTCTGGGGTCCGGAAAAGTTTCCCAAGGAAGCAGGCCACCATCCCCACGAGTCACCACCGGTAATGGCCTATCCGCTGATCATTTTGTCGATTGGCGCGGCTTTCATTGGCGTCGCCGTTGGGCCGACACATTACTTCTTCCACTTTTTATCGCATGCCCCCGGGTTGCACACCGAAGCACCTCATATGAATCCCATCGTGATGCTCATGGGCACGTTGGTGGGCGTGGGTGGTGCCGGTGCTGCGTGGTGGGTATACATGGCACGCCCAGGCATTGCCGCCGGTTGGGCAAAGCGATTCCCTGGCCTGTATAAGATGTCGCTCGGCAAGTTCTATATCGACGAAATTTACAACACGACCGCCGTCCAGCCGCTCGAAGGGATTGCCTCGGGTTCGGCCCAGTTCGACAAATCGGTGGTGGATAGTTTGGTCGATTGGACCGCGGGACGTCCGGCGCGCGTCGGTCGTTGGTTCCGCAAATGGCAGTCCGGATTAATCCAGTCGTATGCCGCGATGATGTTCGTTGGTCTGATGTTGCTGGCGGTCTATTTCGTGTGGGCTCAATAAAATACTGAACCACAAAGGGCACGAAGGACACAAAGATAAATTAGATCGCGTTTCAAAAATGCCAAACAAAACCCGACGTCAGCGCCTAGTTTTTGAAATTGTTACTGCTCCAAACTATTTATGAGATTTAACTTAGTGCCCTTCGTGGCTTAGTGGTTATCGTCATTCAGGAAAGTTGATGAATTCGTTACTCGTAGCAATGATTTTCCTTCCTGCGTTGGGGGCAATTCTTGTCGCCCTCGTGGGATCGAGTCGTCCCGACGCGGTGCGAAAGCTCACGTTGCTGATAACGCTCGGAACGCTGGCGCTTTCGGTGGTCGTGGCCGCGAAGTACGAAATCACTTCGCCCGAGGTTCTGGCCGACGAAATCATGTCGCCGCAGATGGTCACCCGTGCGACCTGGTTTGAATTTGAACGAGCCGATGCGGACCCCGTGAAGATAGAAGCCTATCTCGGGATCGATGGCATTTCGATCATGCTGGTGATGCTGACCGCCCTGCTGTGCGTCTCCGCCGTGCTGGTTTCCTGGACGGCGATCAACGTTCGCGTTGCCGAATTCTTTGCCTGGCTGTTGATTCTCGAAACCGGCATGCTCGGCGTGTTTTGCGCGTTCGATCTGATTATGTTCTATGTCTTTTTCGAGTTCACACTGATCCCGCTCTTTTTCATCATTGGGATTTGGGGCGGCACGCAGCGTGAATATGCCGCCGGAAAGTTTTTCATCTACACCCTCACCGGCAGCCTCATCAGCTTGCTCGGTTTGCTGGCCGTGGTGCTGACCGTCCATTCGGTGAATCCCGACGTGTTCACGTTTTCGATTCCCGAACTAGCCCAAGAAATTCACCGCCAACTTGCCACGGCTGATCCCGAACTTTTGGCGTTCTGGGAATCGGCTCAGTTTTGGATGTTCCTGGCGTTGTTTGCGGGCTTTGCCATCAAAGTGCCGTTGTTCCCCTTCCATACTTGGTTGCCGCTGGCTCACGTGGAAGCTCCCACGGCGGGTTCGGTGTTGCTGGCTGGCGTGTTGCTGAAATTAGGTTCCTACGGATTTCTGCGTTTGGCCATGCCGCTGTTGCCGCTGGGTGTAGCCGACATTGGTGTAACGCTCGTGGCAACATTGTCGGTGATCGGCATTTTGTACGGTGCCTTCTGTGCCCTCAGCCAACGCGACATGAAGAAGCTCGTGGCCTACAGCAGCGTGAGCCATTTAGGATTTTGCATGCTGGGGTTGTTTGCGTTGAATGCCGAAGGGATTGCCGGCGGCACACTGCAAATGATCAACCACGGCTTGTCGACGGGAGCTTTGTTCCTGTTGGTCGGCATGATTTACGAGCGATTACACACGCGGCAACTTGATGACATGGGAGGCTTGGCCTCGCGGTTGCCGGTGTTCTCTGTTTGCTTGGTCTTCGCCTGTCTTTCGAGCATGGGGCTGCCCGGCCTCAATGGCTTCGTGGGCGAAACATTATCATTGATCGGCATGTTCCGTGTGCACCCGGGCTATGCGGTTGTCGCTACGTCCGGCATTATCTTGGGCGCCTGGTACTTGTTGAATCTTTTGCGTTACGCGCTGTTCGGCACGCCAAGCAAGAAGCTTGCTGCTCATACCGATCTTGCCGATTTGAATAGCCGCGAAATCTTCTCGTTGGCCCCCATCATGGCGTTGTGCGTGTTGATTGGCGTGTTCCCTCAGCCGTTCATCGACGTGATGAAACCTGAGGTGGATGCCATTGCGGCGATTTATGCCGACAAGCTGCCCGATCCACTCGCAGTGGAACAAATGGATGTCAATGGTCAATTAGCCGCGGCGTTGCCGACCAATGCAGGCCCAACCAATGCAGGGGAGGATGCCCGGTGAACGATCTCGCTGATAATCTGTTGGGAATCGCGCGGCTGTTGCTGCCCGAGTTTATTTTGATCTTCGCGGCCGCGCTGATCGTGCTGTGGGCTTCGTTTTCCTCGGCAGTTTCGCCCGAGTCGAGGGCCAAGCACCGCACGAAGAGCGTGTGGCTTGGCGCGATCGCCTTGTTCGCGGCTGCCGCGACGTACTTTATTTGGCCTGCGGAGGTGACGCTTGATCCCGCGCGATCTTCGTTCCTGACCGACACGCTTTCTGAAACCTTGCGGCCCGCGGGGTTCATTGTCGGTTTGATCTTATTGATTTTTACCGCCGAGCAACTGCATCCGCGCTATGCGGCTGAGCAGATTGCTTGCCTGTTGTTAATCGTGGCTGGCACAAATTTGACCGCCACATCCAACGATCTTATTGCGATGTTTGTCTCGTTGGAGCTGGTAAGCATTCCGACTTATATCTTGCTGTACTTATCGCGAACCGACAGCGGCGGTCTCGAAGCGACGGCGAAGTATTTCCTGCTCAGCATTTTTTCGTCGGCGTTCGTGCTCTATGGCCTCAGCATCTTTTTGGGTTGTTCGGGCTCGACAAACTTTGTCTGGCTGAAGCAATCGCTGGCTGAGCCGACGGGAATGGTCAGCGTTGGGCTCTTGCAGGTTGCCGTGGCGATGGTCGTGGCGGGGCTTGGTTTCCGCATTACGGCCGTGCCGTTCCACTTTTATGCTCCCGACGTGTTTCAGGGAACATCCACACCGATGGCGAGCTTGCTCGCAGTGCTGCCCAAGATCGTCGGTTTTGCGGCGTTGCTGCGGTTGGTGTGGTCGATCTTGCTGACGCAAGATTTGAATCCCGCGTTTTCCGCTTTGACCGTTCCAGCCCCCGAGGCATTGGCGATTCTAGCCATCATCACGATGACCTTGGGCAACGTGCTCGCCTTGCTGCAAAACGACTTGCGGCGATTGCTCGCTTATTCCAGCGTTGCCCACGCGGGCTATATGCTGGTAGGCCTCGCAGTGCTGCCCGGCATGAGTGCGGAGTTCAACGGAGCACAGGCCGTGTTGTTTTACCTACTGATCTACTCAACGATGACGCTCGGAGTCTTCGGCACTTTGCTACTGTTGAAAAAGAATGGCAAGCCGGTGGAAACGGTCAACGATCTCGACGGCATCGGCTCGACCTCGCCGTTGCTGGCTTTGGTGCTCGCAATCTTTTTATTCAGCCTGACGGGCCTGCCCCCCACCGGTGGGTTTTGGGGCAAGTTCAACTTGTTCCTGGCCGCCTGGTCGACGGGTGACTCCACAATGCGGTTACTCGCGTTTGGATTGGCCATCAACGCAGCGATCGCCGGTTGGTATTACCTGCGGCTTGTGAGGCGAGCCTATTTGCATCCTCAAGCAGACCCCCCCACGCTTGAGGTGAACAAGTCGTTTGCCTTGACCGCCGCGGTGGGTCTATGTGCCATGCTGATCTTGGGGCTGTTCTTCTTCCCCCATCCGCTGTGGCAATTGTTGGCGCAAGCGAATTAACCACCAATCGGCAGTGTTCGTGCGCGAATACTCAAGGGTGTTACGGATATAACTGCTCCATCAAGCAGTTCAGTTTCGGTTTGGGCAACCACATCGCTCAAAAGCTTGGCCATTTCCTCGCTCTTCAAACCCTCGATGCGAATTCGGATAACTGAGGGACGCAATGCTTGAGTCATGGCAAGAATTTGATGAAAATCAGCGTCAAGCGTTACCACCACGGCTTGCATCTGTCTTGCTGTCTCAAGAATGACAGTGTCGGACGCTCGATCCAAACCGAGATCACCAACGTGTTCGGCAAGAATGCCGGCTGTTGCTAAATGAACAACCGTCAAACGACCGATTCCTTGATCCAAAAGGAGTTTCATGCCGTAGGTCGTAGCTCGGCAATTTTGTCGTCGAGATTAGCCGCTGCAAACTCTAAGGCCTGACGAATATCATCTTCTTCCAGTTCAGGATATTCAGCTAGGAGCTCATCACGGTCAGGATAGAGTGCCAATGCTTCCAGCACTCGCCGCACCGTCAACCGCATGCCGCGAATGCACGGTTGCCCGTTAAGAAGGTCGGATTGGGAAGTGATGCGATCAAATGTGGCCATGATGAATCTCGCAATTTGTATAGTGAAATTATACAACACTTTGCGATCAAAAGGTAATTCTCACGCCGCCGCTGATAATGTCACCAATTCGTCATCGACCGCGCGAAGTTGTGGGGCGTCGATCTGGGCGTCACCCGCGGCGAAGCCGACCATCAATGCCAGATCGCACAGGCGATTGATTCGCCGGGGAATCCCACCCGAGAGATGATGGGCCATTTCCAAGGCTTGCGAAGTGAACAGCGGTCGCGTGGCCCCCGCCATCACGAGCCGGTGTTCGATATAACCTGCGGTTTCTTCGGAGGAAAACGGCTTCAAATAGACCTTCATCTCGAGCCGTTCGTCGAGGTTGTTTGTTCGTTCCATCGCCAAAAGTGCGGAAACTTGGCCGATGAATAGCAGCGTGAACAGCGGCTCTCCGGCGAAGCGCAGGTTCATCAATAAGCGCAAAGGTTCCAAAAGCCCGGCATCTTCGAGCAGATGAGCTTCGTCAACGGCTAGCACCGCGTATTTTCCGCGCTGCCGGTTCTCGATCAGCAAGCTTTCCAAGGCGCGCAGACTTTCATCGGTTGATGTCTGCGAACCGAGCGTCGCTCCGAGTTCAAGTGCAATGGCGGTGAGCAATTCACGGGGTGACAACAAAGGAAAGATCACATGGGCTTGCTTGCCGAGGCTATCCCCCAGTTGGTTTTCAAGCGAATGCCACAACAGCGTTTTGCCGATTCCCGCGGGACCGACCAGCAGCGCGGCTGGGCGACGGCTTTCAACAGCGTAGCGCAGCTTATGCAGCGCGGCCTGATGAGCCGGACAAGGAAACAGAAATCGCGCGTCGGCGGCCGGCTCGAACGGCTTGGTTTCCAACTGCCAGTAATTCTCGTACATGTTGGTCGCCGCCTAGTTCGCCCGATTGCCGATGATGCCGAGGCAGAGCGTTCCGAGTACTTTATTGAGTTGCTCGACGGCGTGAACCGTCGCCACGTCTTTGTGGTTGCTAGGAGCCACAACAATCGCCCCATCGAGTCGACAATGTTCGACGATGTTGTGCGTTACGCTCAATTGCGTGTTGTCTTGCGGCGCGCCAAGGTCGAACAGCACCAGATCGTAGTGATATCGCAACATACCGGCGATCACCGAAGACTGAATGTTCGCCACTCGCTCGCTTTCCGCCAGGGCGGGACCACCGAGTGGGATCAGCGTCAATTTGTCGGCCAGCGACAACACGGCACACTCCGCAAGCGGGATTTGCCCGGTCAGGACGTCTTCCCACCCGGCATCAAATTCCAAACCAAGCGATGCCGCGAGATTGCCGCGCACGAAATTCGCGTCGACAAGTGCGACGTTCTGTCCCGACTGAGCGGCGATTCGTGCAAGGCACATCGTGACGGTGCTGACGCCAACGCCAGTCGCTGTTCCGGCGAGTCCCACGAGCGATTTGCCGTCTTGGGATCCGGCGAGTAAGTTCTCAACAACAGGAAGCAAGAGATTCTTAGAGGACCGGAGCAAATCGTCGGTCATGGCTGGCCAGCGGAATTCATCGACCTCGAACAGTGGTTTGAACGCTGCGGTGGGCGCGGGCTTCGGCGCGGCGAACGACGAAAGAGGTCGCCGCTCACTCACGCGCGAAGGCAAATTCAGCATTTCAGGTTCTTCAACACCTTGCGAAGAGAAATGATTATGCTGCTCGGTGGCGATCGCTGCATAAGAATCTTCAGCCGGCCTAGCGAATGATTGTGGCCGCAGGACGACCGTGGGCTCGGCATCTTCGTAGCGGAGCGTTCTAGGAGGGCTTTCCGCGCTTTGTGCAAACACTCGCAGCTGCGGTCCTGGGGCCGCTGCGCGCGGACCAGCCGCTTGCCGTAGCAACGGTGGTTGCACGACGGTCGGTTGGTCCATGTAGGCGTTGATAAAGGCTTGGTCGATGTTGCTCATGCGATGAATCTCAGGTCTTAGCGGTTAATGGGTTCGGTCGTCGCTGCGTCTGCTCGTTCCGCGACGGCGGGGAGCGATTGTAAATCGTCGGCCGGTTTGTGCAGGGCTTTGCTGTAATCGAGTGCGAGTGGAGTATTAGTCACTGGAAATAACAGTTGCCCCAGCAGAGCGGGTTCATCTGTTGGCTCGATCGTGGGTTGCAATGTCGCGGAGTTTGTCTCGGTGGACAATTCCATTGGAGACTCCTCACTCGATGTTGAGGGAGGTATGTATTCGAATTCTTCGGGCATGCTGCTTGAAGGCGTAGCAATACTCTCCGCTAGGGGCACCGTAGTCAGCGAATCCGTGGGTGAGAGTGGTGGCTCGCTGAGCTCAACACGGAATCCCTCGCCGGGGAGCGCAAACTCATTGAGTTCGGCGGTTCCTTGGCGATTTGTGAGCATCATCCAAAACAGCAACGCAGCCGAAGCAAACAAGGCCGCGGTGACAAACAATCCTGCCAAGGGTGCGATTCGCTCATGAGTCTGCGAGAAAAATGTTCCCCAGCCTGAGGATTGTTTGGCTGAGCGTGTGTGAGAATAACCGCGTGGCTTGTGATCCTTGCCGCGCGATACACGTTTCCGTGGCAAGTCTTCCTCGCGTCGTTCATCCATGGAATCCCATTCACGGTCGACGTGGGCACGATCGACGAAACGTTTTTGACGACGCTTGCGAGGGAGTGGCTCTTCGGTGGGCAAATCAGCTAGGTCGGCAAACGCGGGATGAGACGATTTCAAAGTTCGCGTGGACTGCGCAGGCGTTTCAGCGGCCTGGGTGCGCGGAGCGGCGGCGACTTCCGGTGCTGCACCCACGTGGGGCAATTCGGCGAGCATTTTCAACCGCGTGAATGCGGAATCGTCGGTTAGGAAATCGGTTCGTCGGGGAATAGCCACAGGAACGCCCTCATGCGACGGAAAAGTTTTGCCAGCGCGTGCTAGCACGACGGGTGGTCGCACACCACTGCCTTGTCCTAGTATCGGTGCGGAGACTAACGACCTTGAGGGTCGCATCAATCGCGAAAAGATTGGCACGTGCTAGCAGCTTGAAACGGCTCTTTCTATACTGGCCAGCGACTCCCCCAGCGGAATAAGAATCTCGCCATGAAAGCACTGCTACTAACGCAACCGAGCCAGCTCACCTGCACAGAAGTCCCTGAACCGGAGTGCGCGGACGATGGCGTGCTGGTGCGCGTGGCTGCCTGCGGCATCTGTGGCAGCGACATCCATGGCTACGACGGTTCGACAGGGCGACGAATTCCGCCGCTGATCATGGGACACGAAGCCGCCGGGGTGATCGAAACTGTTGGTCGGAATGTCACCAAGTTTCTCGTGGGGGATCGTGTGACGTTCGATTCCACAATTTCTTGCGGCGCTTGTTCGTTTTGTACACGCGGTGCGGTGAATCTTTGTGAGAACCGCCAGGTGCTGGGCGTCTCGTGTGCAGAATATCGTCGGCATGGGGCCTTTGCCGAGCTGGTGGCCTTGCCGGAACGAATCCTTTATCGCTTGCCCGAGGGACTTTCCTTTGAGCACGCGGCTTTAGTGGAGGCCGTTTCGATTGCCGTGCATGCCGTGCGACGATCAGAATTGGTAAGGGGAGAAACGGCTGTAGTGGTCGGTACGGGAATGATCGGCCTCTTGGTTGTGCAAGTTCTCAAAAACTACGGCGCTTCAAAAGTTGTTGCCGTCGATCAGAGCGAAAGCAAATTGAAACTCGCGCGAGAATTGGGAGCCGATCAAACGGTTCTCGTGACTGGTGACGAAACATTGATGCAACTCTTGGAGGTTCAAAATGGCCAGGGGTTTGACCATGCGTTTGAAGTCGTCGGGATCACGTCGACCGTGCAATTGGCCGTGAATGCGGTTCAGCGTGGCGGGACTGTTACTCTGGTAGGCAATCTTTCTCCTGAAATTGCCTTGCCATTGCAGGCCGTGGTTACGCGCGAGCTTACGCTCCGCGGCACATGTGCTTCGAGTGGAGAGTATCCCGAGTGCTTGGAGTTGATTGCATCGGGAGCCGTGCAAGTGGATCCGTTGATCTCAGCCGTGGTTCCGCTGGCCGAGGGGCCAAGTTGGTTTGCTCGATTGCATGCCGGCGAGCCAGGTCTAATGAAAGTGATTCTTAAACCATGAGTGATAAGCCGTCCCAAAACATGTTTGATCTCACGGGCAAGGTGGCCATTGTTACCGGGGCGAGTCGTGGCTTGGGGCAATATTTTGGCCGTGCTTTGGCAGGAGCCGGGGCGGATGTCGTCGTTACGAGTCGTCATCTCAGTTCGCTTGAGTCTTTTCAAAACGAACTTGCCGCTACGGGGCGCAAGGTTGTACCGCTTGAACTCGACGTCACAGATTACGACAGCATCCAACGGATGGTTGCCGCGGCACACGCCGAGCTCGGGAAGATCGACATTTTGGTCAACAACGCCGGCTGCAACATTCGCAAACCCGCCCTGGATGTGACCTGGGAGGATTGGAACACAATCCTCAACACGAACCTCCGTGGACCATTCTTCGTGGCGCAAGCCGTGGCGCGGCATATGATTTCGCGTGAGTATGGAAGAATAATCAACATCGGTTCGGTCACGTCGGTGAATGGCTATGCTGGACTCGGGCCTTATGGTGCGAGCCGCGGTGGCATCAAACAGCTTACGATGAGTCTCGCCGACGATTGGGGGCCGCATGGCATTACGGTCAATTGCCTGGCGCCGGGGTGGTTCAAGACGGCACAGAACCAAGTGCTCTATGAAAATCAAGAATGGGTTGATTACTTGGTCGATCGCATACCCCTCAAACGCCCGGGCCAGGTGCATGATTTAGACGGCGCGCTTTTATTCCTGGCCTCGGACGCGAGTTGCTACGTCACGGGGCAGACGTTGCTCGTCGATGGAGGAATATCCACCGGCGCGGTGAGAGCTTTGCCGCGGAAGTGAGAGGTCATTTCTTCAACGCATGATACTGGTGACATTGTGTGCAACTATCGCCCGCGGCGCCCGGTTTGTGGCACGACGCGCAGTCTTGCTTGGTCATTGCATGAAAGCCTGCGGCAAAGTTGTTGGGCGTTTGATTTTGATAAGTCTCCATCATGGCAGCTGCTTCGCTGATCTTGTGACACGCCGTGCAGTCGGCCAATTCTGGTTGCATCGTGTGGGGTGCATGTGAAAACAAAGTGAAACGCACTCCGGGGCTTGGTGCTTGCTGGGCAAACCAATACACTTCGAGTCCGCCATTCGCGTTGCGATCAACACTATGGCAACTGCCGCACATTCCTGGGGCAGTCGGCTTCATTATTTCCAGGAGCAGGCTTTCGGCAAGTTTGCTGTGCGGCCCGCGCGTGGCTTCGGCCAACAGATCGATCCAAGCCGTTAGCCAGGGATCGGCATGTCCTGAGGGTTGATAACGCAGTGCGAAGATTTGGTCATCGCGAATCCAACCACCGCCGTCGATCCGCTCTTTTTCGTTGGCGGTGGTGTCTGGTGGCGTCGATTCTGCAGTCGCAAACCATGTCTCGCCCATGGCCGTCATGTCTTCGGCGGGAAGATGGGCGACAATGGCCGCGAGCTCTTGATCGTTGACAGCGCGCCCCAAGATTTTTTCCAAACGTATGCTGATAGCTTTGTGACCTTGTGCGGCAAGGTCCTTAAGATACTTCTGCAGTGCTGAGATGACACTGGCGGCCGCGGTGAGATGCGTGGGATCGTCGGGATCAATATCAAAGAAATCGAAGTCTACACCCAGAAGTTGAATCCCTTTCGCGGCAGTTGGATTTTCTAGCAACAAAAACTTAGTGATCGCGGGCAAGGGGCCGTCAAAGTCTCCGGTCGCTTGTTCGGGCCAGTTGCCAACATCATGTCCAGCGTCACCGAGAATTTCCGCATCGATGATCGGCAGACTGACAAAAGGAACGCCGGCTTGCCAGCTTGTTTCGAGATCGCTGTCGTGGCATTTGGCACAACTGACTTCATAGCCGAGCGTTTGTTGAAAGCCCTCCGCCGATTGACGGTGGCACATCTGGCAGGCAAATTCCTGCTTTTCCGCGGGGAAATGCTTGGCCTGATGGGCTGCGTGATCGAACGCGATGCGTGTGCGTCGCTCGTTGGGCCAGCGATCAAACTCAGGGTGATCGGTGGCAAAACTCTGGAATTGTTGGGCATGACACGCTTGGCAAGCCGTGTTGCTCATAAACGTCAAGTCGTGATTTGCCCCATGGTGTTCGCGATGGCAAGTGCTGCAGGCAAACTCACCTCTAGGATCGACTTTTCGAGAGGTAAGTTCCACCTCATGTGTTGTGGTCAACAGTTTCTGATCGATGCCATGGGCCAGCAGTGCCGTGGCAGCGGGAAATTCTTTCTGGTGGCATTCTATGCAGAGTGAGCTTTGAGTCGGTTCGGCAAGTTGTGGTTCGAGAGGATGCGAAAGCCATTGGAATAGTGTTTGATTGCCTGCGGCATGGCAACTTGCACAGCGCTGTGTCTGATCGCCTCCACGCGTGACGAGTTGGGCATGATGGACCGAAAGCGGCCCGGGCGCCAAAAATTCGTTGCGCCAGTTGCTGCTCAGAATCATACACAACCCGCCAAGAGTTGCGAGCGCCAGGGCCCACACAAAGCGGCCTCGTTGCGATCGCAAGGAACGCTCGGGCGTACACGAATAGTGGACGCAACATTCTCCGTCGGGGGTCGGCCCTGCTTCGCAGATTCCACCACGCAAAGTCGAACGATTACAAATCCAGCGATCGCCCTCGCGCACGGGATGGCAGGCCACGGCATGCGAGCAATGCCCATGGGCCGTGGGCCCGAGCGGACAAGGGGGGCCATCATCGGTGAGCCCACACATCCACGCTTGATTGGGCCGGTCGTAGGTATCTTCCAGTTCCGGTTTGAGCGGTTCTCTCACGGCAAACCCCCATCGAAGAGGTGCGCGAGACAACCGTGCAAACAAGCAAGCATCAGAAGCGGATACGTGAGTCCGATGTGTGCGAACAACCAAATCTTGAGTCGCCACTGCATCGCTGCTTGAAAATCCAAATCATCGCGTCGGCGAATGAGGGCAAACAGTTGCTCGCTCGCTTGTTGTTCAGGCACGGAGAGATACCGCGTGACTTCCGTTAATTCGGCGAGCAACCGTTTTCGCAATCTGCTCGAAGGCTTGAGCCAATAGTACCAACCCCGCGGCTTTTCCAAATAACCTTCCAGCCGCGAACTGTAGAAATTGCCGAGCGTATCTCTTCCCGTAGCTCGCACGGTTTCCAACACCACTTGCTGAGACTTTTTGCGAACCTGATTGCGTAAGGCAGGAATTCGTTCGTAAATGAATTCTTCACTCACACGGGCAAGTTGCACCGGCACAGTGCGCGTCCAATACAAGCCGACCAGGCCGCTGATGAAGGTTGCCGTATAGATCGCAGCCAGAATTCCTTCGAGCCAACCTTCGGGCAACCGCCAGTTAATATGCGTGGCAAATACAGCTGCGGTGGCGAGCCCAGTATAGATATGCACTTGCAGCCAACCCGCGGAAGTCGTCCACGAGACGATTGGCAATTTCTTGCGAATGTTGTAGGCCGCAAGAAATGCGAGCATGCCCAGCAGCAGATAGCCGGTCACGAAAGCGGGGTGACCCAGCCGCACGTGAGACCACCAAGCGTAAGTGACTACGCCCGCCATTGCGGCGATTGTCAGCGTGCTATTCCGCAGTCTCCGACTGGCGAACGACTTCATGGCACTCGTGGTGGTTCTCGAAAAGAAAGTGATCCTCCACCCAGACTACCGTGTTCACCTAAGACTGCGAAGGGCGAGGCAAGATTCAGACCAGTATCAGCGGTTGACCCAAGCGGAAAGTTCCCCCAGGTTACCTAAGTCCATGCGCACCAAGGCATCGTGGGGACAGGCTCGCTGACACGCGGGCCCACCGACTTGATCGGCACACAGATCACACTTGGTCGCTTTGTGAATCGGTTGTTGAGTAGCTTGGTCGACAATGATCGCGCCGCTGGTGTCGCGCACCTCAACCATTTGAATATTGTTGTAGGGGCAACTGTTCGCGCACGTGCTGCAGCCAATACACGTGAGATCGTTGATCCGCACGACGCCGCTGGCGGTTTCCCGGCCAATCGCGCCCGTGGGACAGCCGATCATGCACACGGGATCGATGCAATGCATACAAGCATGAGCGATCATGAACGGCCCGTGGCGTTGTCCTTCGCGAATGAAACGTGGATTGTTGTCGTGCGTGGCGGCACAGGCGCGAACGCAATCATCGCAGCGGGTACAACGGTTCAGATCGATGACCATCGCTTGGATGCCGTTCATGAGGCGGCGTTCAACGAGAAACTCCAACAGCGGCGTGTCAATCTTGGAAGAATCTTCAGCACTGTCGTAAGGCAAATCTTGAATACCGTAAGTGGCATACTTGGTGCCAACTTGGGCCAACTCTTCGCGTGAGAAATTGGGAAACACGTACTGATCGAGAACGGCTTGCGGAATACGCAACAAGTCGACGTAACCCAGTGCCCTTAATGAATTGCCCATCATAACGGGCTGGCCATCGCGGGCGGTCTGAATGGCTTCGGCAAGACCGTAGACTTGCCCCTTGCCAAGATAAGCAATCGTGCGATGACCGTGGCCAAAGTGATGACTCAGCCGTGCGAAGCCTGACCGTACAAGCAATATGCCATCGCAAGCAGAGCCCTCTTCGGCGATCAGCGGCTCCGCGATGATTGCTTCGGGGATCATTCGCTGGGCAGGTTCGAAATTGGCTTGCCAATCAAAATTGCCGTGCGTTTCAAATTTTGTGGCTGCGACGACAGCTTCCAAGACGTCTGTCGGGAGTTGGGCCAGCAATGGCGTTTCGCGCAAATGGACCCGCAAACTGTTTTCACGATAGAGTTCCTCGATGTGGCGACGGAGCGCAGGGGTGCGGCTCATCATATCACGCAGCCCTTGCCAACGTATCTCTAACAGCCAGGCATCACCCCGAGCGACCACAGTGGCGGAGCGGGGTGTACGAGTCAACGCAGCGAGTTCGCCAAAAACTTCACCCGGTTTTAAGGAGACGGTTCGTGATGAGCCTAGAACTCTTGGTACATCCTGCAAAAACACTCGCGTTTGAGTGAGGTCATCTACTTCGCTGCTGTCGTCGGCAACGAGTTCGCGTTGCGAGCGAATCTGCTTCCGTACCTCGGGAAGGTCCGGGCTGCGCCACATACTCACTAACGAACGGAGAAATCCACGCTTGTCGGTTTTCTGTCGTCCGAGGATCGCGGGATCGAGTCCGGAAAATATGACTTCCACGTTGCCACGCAACACAAGAAACGCGCTGTTGCCGTAATCGCCTTCACGGACGACGATCGATCCTTCGGGATAGTGATTGATACGAGTGTCGTTCTTGAGGAGATCACGCAGAGGCAGTGCCGAAGGAAACGCCTGCGGATCCATATCGCAAAAGGGCGGCAAGTCCAACAGTTGGTCGACATCCTCATCGCGCATCGCTTCGCCGAACGGGACATCCCAGCGGCGTGGGCGCTCGATGACGACTTCGGAGGGGACCATGGCGGTTCCTACTGATTTTTGTATTGCTCGGGTTTAGGGAGCAGTGGGTCGAGCGCGGCGAGTTTGTTGCCATCCGCATTCTTGGCGAATTCAAATGCAGCTTTGCCGACCGCATCGGCGGCGGCATTAAGTTCTGATTGGTGATTGAGTTGCAAGGGAACGGCGAGCGCCGCTTGCAATGCTCCGTCTATTTGCGGGTCGCTGACAACCTGGCTGATGTCGTAAAGACGCTGCTTCAATCGCGCGGCACGCTGAGCCGAGGCGATCCCAAATCGCGCTTTCACCGTGGCAGCCGCAGTGGCACGCAAACTGGCCTCCAAGTCGGCGAGCACCCCGACGACGTAAATCTTGCGAAGCTCGGCAGGACTGGCTGCTGCGTTCGACGTGCCGTTGGTTCGCAAGAAATTGTGCCGCACCAAACCTTGCGACCAGGAAACAAGTTCAAATTCATGGCTTCCCGCAGCGTGGCCTCCGACATTCACGAGTTGCTCGTTAGGCGTGGTGTGGCAGCTCAAACATTGCCTTGCGATCAGATAAAGATTTGTCGGGTTGTTCATTCCCGCTTTCACGCTCGCGGCGATGCGTTCTTGCCGATGGGCGGGTGTTTCTGTTTCTCGCGTGATGTTGGGACCGCCATAATCGTTGTGCAGTGCGATCCAATCTTTTGCCGCGCCGTGGCATGATTCGCATGACACGCCAGCGATCACCCGAACTCGCGAACCGATTTGCTGTTGGGTGTAGTGACAGGCCACGCAGGTTTCGTTGCGTTTCACGCTATTAAGGCCCAGCCGATCGGCGATCGCTTTGGCCTCGGGCATGCGGTGCAACGAATCAAACGTTTGGAAATGAGGAGTCATGTGCCACTGCAACATTTCTTTTTCATGGCATTTTGTGCAGGAGTCCGGCCCCAGGATTTTGGTGGGGTCGTTGAGAATCTCGCCAGCAATGTTGTCCGTTTCACCGGCGAACATATTCAGAGACGACAGACATAAGAGCAGGCAAGTTGTTAGTTGAAGATATTTTCGCATCGTGTCACGCCTCCAGAACGATGTCCCCTTCAGGGACACCGATGCAAGTGAGGCATTCATCCGCCGCCAACGGCACGCCAGGAGTTTTGGTGTGGCTGACTTTTCCATGGATGACTTTCAAAGCACATTGCCCACAACTACCCGCGCGACAGCCTGAGTCGAGCACGATGCCTTCTTGTTCTGCAAAATCGAGTAGAGAGGTGAACTCACCTTTCCAGGTCAGCTCACTGTGTGATTTAGCAAAACCAACCTGACAAGGCGTGGTGAGCTTGGTGGGCTTTTGCAGACCCTTGAGACTCGCCGGGCCAAAGGCTTCGAAATGGATGTGGGCTTCGGGGACGCCCCACTTCCATAAGGCAGGGACTAGCTCTTCCATCATGCTGGGGGGGCCACACACATAGAAATGAAAGTTGTTCGAGGGCAACACCTGTCGCAAGCGAAGTATCGAGGCGTGCCCGAGATGATTGTAATCGTGACCAATCCGGTCGGTCGCTAACGGCTTAGAATAGCTGATATCGCAGCGAATGTTGGGCGATTTGGCGATCTCAGCGAGCTGGTCGCGGCAAGGCTGCTCGCTGCTGTTGCGATAACCCGCGAACAGATAGACGTTGCGTTGTTGGCGGTCATGGACAATCGAACTCGCCATGCTCAAGATCGGCGTAATACCCACTCCCGCAGAGATGAGCACGACAGGTAGTTGATCCGTGGGGTTGAGAAAAAACGCTCCCTGCGGTGCTTGAACTTGTATGGTGCTCCCCACTTTCACAAGCGTATGAAAATGGCCACTCCCCTGCCCTGCGGGCAGCGATTGATTCGGAGGTTCCGCGAGTTTCACTGTGATTCGGTAATAGTCTTCACGTGGGCGCTCGGAGAGCGAATAGCAACGCACGATCGCTTTGCGCTGGGGATCAACTGGCAAGCTCATCGTGAGATACTGGCCCGGCTCAAAGCGTGGTAACGGCTTGCCATCGGCAGCGACCAGATAATAGCTTTTGTAACCAAGCGCTTCGTCGACAATCGCCGCCACGCGAAATGGTCGTTCGCCGGCCCAAGACTTGAAGATGGGCTTGGCTGCGCGGGCTCCGTTAAGCGTCCCGGTCAATTGTTGATCGAACAGGCCGCGGCGTTCTGCATAGCGGTGGCGACGCTTGAATTGGCGACGGCGGTTGCCAACGAGCGCGGAAAGCGTTTGTAATCCGCTCGCTCCCAACAGCGCGGCGCCGGACACCATTCCTATCAACGGCCAATCCACTTTGCATCCTTGCAAACAGTTCTGTAACTGCCCACTCGCGACCGAACGGCAGGCTTGGCATTTTTTCAGAACTGACCCAGCGTGTCGAGAACAGATAGCCACCACTGCTAGCGTGCGATTGTGCCGATTCTGCGGGGCATGTCGACACGGTTCGGGGCTAGCATGACCTATCTTCTAATAGCGGCCAATTTCCCACTCGAAGACTTTGCTTTCGCGATCATGCTCGACCAGTCCGAGATCTCTACTCAACGGCAATTCGCAGTCTTAGCGGACAACGCTCTGCTGGCTGACGCTATGCAAACAATGGGCGCGAGCGCCGTGTCAGGACCTTCGTCGGAAACTGTCACGAAATGGCTATCGGCCGTGGCGCAACTGCATCGAGCATCTGCCAACTCGCAAGAATTTTTTAGCGATGCCGCGCGGTTCGCCGTCGAAACCATCGGGCTCGATGCCGCGTGGGTGTTGAGTTACGCGCCCGTGAATGGTTGGCAAACCGTTGGGCAGCGCGCCAATCAAGATTTGTCTCAGGAGCTGGACTTTGCAGCACTTGGTGCTTTGCGCGACAAGGCCACCACGCACTACCAACCGGTGACTGATGGCGTTTGCTCGCACGATCATGCAGTGGTGTTGTCCCCGGTGTTGTCGTCGACTGGAGAAGTCATTGGTGCCGTCTATGGTGTGAGAAACACTCGTGGAGAGAATCGTCGTCGGGGAATTCGGCCACTTGAAGCACGTATGATGCAGATTCTGGCCGAATCGGTTGCCGTGGGGATTGCACGATTAGCTAACGAAACCGAAGCTGCACGGACCCGTGTGTTGCTCGAACAAGCTTTTTCGCCGACGGTTGTCGAACACATCCATCAGAATCCCGAATGTCTTGCGGGCCAGTTGCGTGAAGTCACGCTATTATTTGCTGATTTGCGCGGCTTTACTTCGTTGGCTGAAATGTTGCCGCCTGCGGATTGCTACCGCTTGTTGAGTGAAGTGATGGAAGTACTCACCGAGGTCGTGATAGCGCATCAGGGGATCGTGGTCGATTACTACGGCGATGGGATGCTGGCTTTTTGGAATGCTCCGCTCGACCAAGAAGACCACGCCGACTTGGCATGTGGTGCGGGGCTGGCGATGCTCGATCGCATTACCGCTTTGTCTTTGGAGTGGAAGGGGATTCTTAGCGAACCACTGGAACTGGGCATCGGTGTCCATACAGGCCCTGTGCTCGTAGGGAATGCTGGCACAAATAGCCGATTGAAATATGGCCCCCGCGGAAGCAACGTTAACATTGCCAGCCGAGTGCAGGCCGCGACCCGGGAACTGGAAACATCACTGCTGGTGACCGCCGCGACAAAGCGTCGTTTATCGCCTAAGTTTTTTACGTTGCGCACTTGCACCGCGAGGTTGCCAGGTTTGGAACAGCCGGTGGAGCTGTTTACTGTTTTCCCAACGTGTGAAGCGCGCGAAGTGAAATCACGCCTCGATCAATATGCTCATGCCCTGCGGCATTTCGAGCATGGAGATCTCATTATGGCCGAGGTTTTGCTCAAGGAACTCGTGGCGGCGGGACCAATCACGCCGGCGCGTTTCCTGGCACAACAGGCGGCTATCCAACGTGGCACTGAGTTTGGCCGTCGTTCCTCGGATCGCCAGATGACCGATCACGGTCCCATCATCGAGATTCACGAGAAGTAAGCAGCGATTACTTCCTAACCGCATCGTCATTTGATAAAGGCAAGCGATCGGCAAGCTCCACGGCTTCGGCCGTTGCGGGGAGCCATTCTCCCTGCAAAGGACAGAACAGCCTTACAAACCGGCTCAGCGGCAGATTCGAATAAGCAGGTTGCATGACGAGAGCCTTGCCACCAGCAGCAACGAGGCAATCTTTCTCAATGGGACAATTTCCCGATGCCGACAGACCAGCAGCATCTAAATGGAAATGGCAAGCGAATTGATCGAACTTGAGCGGCTCCTGGGAAGACAGAAGTGATTCGTCTTTGACGACGCAAAAGAGTCCCTTTTTAAGTTCAGTGAGCATAGCGGGACTGACCGTTCCAGACGAAGTTTTGAGTGTCCCTTGTGCTAGTTCAATCCGTTCGTCGCACCAATTTAAGTTTTCAAACTGCAACTCCGCTTGGGTGGCGAGTTTAAGTGGCGACTGTTCGCCGACCCATTTCTGGACGTCGATGGGAGCGATATGGCCGCGGAAGCTGCCGGCTACGTTATTCGCTTGGCTGTGCCACTGTACGACGCCGTTGAAGGCGGCCCCTTCCCAACGCCCTGCACCAGGGACGAGATTTGCCACTAACCATGTCGGCAGCTTTGTTTGTTGGGCGTCGAGCGTGGCTTGCCACGAACCATCGTTTCGTCGATCGATCACCAGCCGCACAGGTTTGTTGGATTCACCGAGCATCCCTTGCAGTGCGAGCCGTCGTTCGCCATTCGGCAAGATTTGACTTTGTACGACGGTATCACGCAGTTGGCAACTGTTGCGCATGCCATCGTCGATGAGCACTTGGTCGGCTTGCAGTGTCACGCCGGTGAACTGGTCTCCAGCAAGCCAGATATTCACGGCGGATGCTAAAGTTGTTATTTGAAGCGAATCGAACTGCAATTCATCCGTGGTAAGAATTTGTCCCGGACCGATATGCAATTGTTTGATTTTCAGCAGCGTGGCTGCGGTACTCAAATCGGTGAGCCGCAGATCGTTGAGTGTGCGTTCCAAAGGACGTGGTGCCGAGACTTGCGTCACGTCGGCACGAACATGAAGTGTTTGCTCAAACGTGCGTTGCCAATCGCGTTCCTGCCAGGGGCGGTGAAAATAGAGCACCCACACGAGCGTCGCCAGCGTCGGCAGGGCGCACAGCGCCACGAAGGCGATCCGGCAAACACGGCGTTGAATACGTTCATGCACTGAGAACATCCTTGTTCCCGCCGCTTGCGGCTTAGCGGCAAACGGAATAAAGCAAGCTAGCGCTCGGCAGCCATTTTTAAGAAAAGTTCGTAGCGTGCCAGCATCTCGGGCAAACTGTCGCCACCAAATTTATCGACCACCGCGGCGGCTACCTCAAACGCAACTACGTTTTCGACGATCACGCTGGCTGCGGAAATTGCACAGACATCGCTCCGCTCGTAGCTAGCAGATTCCGCTTGTTTGGTGTCGAGATTGATCGATTCCAGCGGTTTGGCCAGGGTGCTAATCGGCTTTTTCGCCGCACGGATGATGATTGGCTGACCGTTGGTCATGCCAGCTTCCAACCCGCCAGCATTGTTCGTCGGCCGCGTGTAGCCCAGATTGGGAGACTCTTTTTGGGTTTCGTCGTAATGGATCGGATCATGAACCTGCGAGCCGGGTCGGCGTGCGGCTTCGAAGCCCATGCCGATTTCCACCCCTTTGATTGCTTGCACTGCCATCACCGCTTGGGCCAACCGGCCATCGAGCTTGCGATCCCATTGGGCGTGTGTTCCCAAACCAAAGGGCACCCCATCGACGCGGACTTCGATGATGCCACCCAGCGTGTCACCATCTTTGCCGGCTTTATCGATCATTTGCTTGATCGCCGGATCGCGTTCCAAATTCAAACCGTAAAGCTCGCTTTGATCGCGAATCGCTTTGAGTTCTGCGAGCGTTCCTGCAACGGGTTCGATCTTTTCGCCACCCACTTCAGTCACGTAACCAAACACCGTGATGTTGAACGCGGCTAAAAGTTGCTTCGCGAGCGCACCTGCCGCCACGCGAACCGTTGTTTCGCGTGCCGAAGCACGTTCCAAGATACCGCGGATGCTGCCCAGATATTTGATCGCCCCGGTGAGGTCGCCATGACCAGGCCGTGGCCGTGGCAGATCGTCCAACCGTTCGAGCTTATAATCGCGGTTCACCACTTCCAAAGCGATTGGGCTGCCGAGGGTCATGCCGTGCCAAACACCGGTCCGCACGTCGACTTTGTCGGTCTCGATGCGTTGCCGTCCCCCGCGGCCATAGCCCCCTTGGCGCCGTTTGAGTTCCACGTCGATGAGGTCGGTATCGACGGTCACCCCGGCGGGAAAACCATCCACCAACGCGATCAAAGTTTTGCCGTGGGATTCGCCAGCAGTCCAGTAACGCAGCATGAGTGACAAAATGGGGTTAGGGCTAGGAGCTTAGGGAGGGCGAACCGCCTCGGCGGGAGAGTAAGGCCCCGCTAGCTCCGACGCAAGGTGAGCAAAATATCCATTCTACATTGGCCAAACGGGGTGGGATAGGCAAAGGCAATAGCCGTGAAAAGCTCACTTCCACGCAAAATCTTTCCCAGTAATCCGTTCAAAAGCTTCGATGTATTTCTCGCGGGTTCGTTCCACAACGTCCCCGGGCAGATCGGGCGGTGGGCTTTGCTTGTCCCAGCCACAGTCGGTGAGCCAGTCGCGAACGTATTGCTTGTCGAATGAGGGTTGAGCCTGCCCCGGTTTGTATTTGTCGGCGGGCCAGAACCGCGAACTGTCGGGCGTGAGGACTTCATCGATCAGAATGACTTCGCCATCAACCAAGCCAAACTCAAATTTCGTGTCGGCCACGATGATCCCTTGCTTATGCGCGTGGGCAGCACCGGCTTGATACACCTCGGTGCTAAGCGTGCGCAGCTGTTCGCCCAATTCGACCCCCACGATTTCGCACATCTGCGGGAACGAGATATTCTCGTCGTGCTCACCTTGTGGTGCTTTGGTCGCGGGGGAAAAAATCATCGACGGCAACCGCGCTGATTCTTGCAGACCCGTCGGCATTTCGATGCCGCAGATCTTGCCGTAGTCGACGTACTCTTGCCATGCCGAGCCAGATAAAAATCCCCGCACGACGCATTCGATGGGAACCACTTCCGTCTTGCGGACCAAGATGGTTCGTCCTGCGAGTTCCTCGAGGTTCACACCCTGCGGAAGGTTCATTTTCTTGACGTCGGATTCGATCAGATGATTGGCAATCTTCAGATGCTCGAACCAGAAATTGCTCAGCTGCGTAAGCACGCGCCCTTTGTCGGGAATCCCCGTCGGCAGTACCCAGTCGAAGGCGCTGATGCGGTCGGTGCTGACCAGCAGCAACTGATCCCCCATGTCGTACACGTCGCGAACTTTGCCACGGGTCACAGGCAAGCCGGAGATATTCGTTTCCATCAGCGGGGTTTGCGACATGAGAGATCCGATCAAGTGTCGAGGCAGCGCGGGCAAACGCGCGTAACAAGGCTTCCTCAGTACTACAAGCTGGATGGCGACAAGCCGGGCTTGCTCTCAGAAATATAACGGGTTCCCGCTGTTCACGGGACCCCCTTGGACTTTTCGTCGCTGCCATCCCGTTACGAGGTAATAATTGATAAACTAAAAGTTCCTCGCGCTCGTGTGCGAGTTTTTCATATTCGGTACATGCCACCAGGAACAACTCATGGGACAAATGCGATTTCGAGTGCATGACCAGAGTCGTATTCCCAAGGGTAGCTTGGATCGAATTTACGTGGCCGGGGCCGAGGAAATCCCTTGGTCCACCCGGGCCCGCTGGCAGGGTGCCGAACTTGTCGTCGAACGCACGGTCAACGACTCGGGATGCGTCTTCGTCCCCTGGTTGGTTGACGGCCAAGGTCAAAGTTTTCTCGCCACGGCGACGCTCATGGAGCGACAGCAGCCCTACGTGCTCGAAGTGGAACTTGCGCGGGGTCTGGTGCAGCGAATTCGCAATCGGCTGTTCATTTGGGAATGGTTGGGGATGACCACCCCCGACGATCTCAATCAGCAGTTGCAGCTGGCCACGCGGAATTTCGCGCGGGCAGCCACGATGCAGAACAATCTCGTTGACGCCGCAGAGCATGCCAACACGGCGATCGCGCAAGCCTTGCGGATGTCCGAGGAAATGGTGGGTGTCTATTCGCGGCAAGCCACGGCATCGCGGATGCAGCAAACCCCCGTTTCGACATTGATGGGTGTGACGCTGGGTCCCAAACTTCCCAGCGTCGAAATGCGCCGCAAGTTGGTCGAAGCTTGTAACATCATTCAAATTCCGATTGCCTGGCGTGCGATCGAACAACGCGAAGGCAAACGCAACTGGAAACAGACCGACGAGCAACTCGCCTGGTGTCAGCAAGCGGGATTGAAAGTCTCCGCCGGGCCGTTGTTGCAGATGGATGATCGCGGCATTCCCGATTGGCTCGTCTTGTGGGACGGCGATTTCGATAATTTGATGAAGCTGTTTCTCGATCATGTGCGGTCGGTTGTGACTCGTTACGCTGGCCGGGTCCATTTGTGGCAAGTCGCTTCGCGAGTCAACACCGGCAAAGTGTTGTCGCTGGAAGAAGAACAAAAATTGCATTTGGTGGCCCATGCCCTCGATCTCGTGCGGCGGATCGATCCGCGCACGCCGACCGTGGTTTCGTTCGATCAACCTTGGGCCGAATATCTCGGTGGCAAGGGCGACGATCTTGCCCCGTCGCACTATGCCGACGCACTGGTGCGTGCCGATTTGGGCATCTCGGGGTTTGCCCTAGAAATTAATGCGGGTTTCGATCCCGGTGGCAGCGTTCATCGTCCCACGTTTGAATGGGGACGACTGCTCGATCAATGGAGCATGTGGGGCTTGCCGTTGATGGCCTCCATTTCCACGGCGAGCGCTACGTCGCGCGACCCCGCCGCGCGCAAGAACATTGAAGTGAGCTTGCCCGCCGGGATGAACGACACCGATCAGGATCCGCAGCGGCATTGGGCCGGCACGGTGTTGCCGATGCTGCTCGCCCGTTCGGCCGTGCAGGTCGTGTTGTGGAATCAGCTGACCGATGGCGAACCGCATGAATTTCCAAACGCCGGGTTGTTCGATGCCAAGAACGAACCCAAACCGACGCTTGATCTGATGCGCGATCTGCGCAAGTCGTTGTTGTAATTGGTTACTGAATAATCCTTCCTGTTCTTTTTTATGGCCGCTCCTGATCTCAATCGCGTCAAGGAAGTTTTCGAGCAGTGGGCGATGTACGAAACCATCGTCAACAGCGATTACATGAACCACGCGGAACTCGTGACCGCACTCGGCACGTGGGCGACCAAGTTTGGCAAGCCGCTGCGGATCGTTGATCTCGGTTGCAGCGATGCCTGGCTTGCGAGTCATGGGTTTCGTACCGCGAACGTCGAACACTATCTCGGCGTCGATCTGTCGGAGTCCTCCATTGAGCGTGCCCGCGGCAATCTGACCATTTGGCCCGGCAAGGTCGATCTCGTTTGCGGCAATCTCGCCGACGTGCTTGCTCAACAGCCTGCGGCATCAGCCAATGTTGTGCTCGGCAGTTATTCGCTGCATCACTTCGCGACGAACGAAAAACTGCAACTCATCGACGAAGTTCGACGGATCCTCGCGCCGGGTGACGCGTTCATCTGGATCGACGCGGTGCGCAACGACGACGAAAACCGCGAGGCTTACATCACCCGTTTGACCCAGGCGATGTCGGACGGCTGGACTGCCCTCACCCCCGAGCAACGCGCTCGCGGTGTTGAGCATGTCCGCACGTCGGACTTTCCCGAGACAAAATCATGGCTGCTCGACAAGGTCGCGTCGGCCGGCTTTCAATTGAGCGAGACGCTTATTGAAAACAAATTCTTCGCCGGTTGGGTCTTTGTGAAGTCTAAGTCTTTCTGAGGGAGCCTAGGTCCGCCGGAGGCGGAAAGAATCTAGCCTCCACATCCACACGGCATGTACATGTGTTAGGAGTAGGCCGGAACAAGCTCCGCGCAGTTCCGGCACAGAATACGTATTAAGTAAGCCATGCCGGAACTGCGCACCGCTTGTTCCGGCCTACAAAAACCTCTCTTCAGTTTTGCCAGCTTGGCCAGGTTTGCGTGGTTTGCAACTCCCTGAGCACGCAAAGCTCGACTTTTCGCGCGAGCGCCGGGGTCCTAACTTTCGCGCCGAAAGTCTTGGGTTTTGTCACTTGTCGATATCGCAAGTGCTGTATGTTCAAGCCCTTGCGAAATTCGCACGTTACAAAACGAGTCGACTTTTGGTCGAAACATTTGCTTCAGCGCGTTCCAAATCAGAGTCCACGGTTTTCGGTTTTCAAAGAGCATGCCTACTGAAGGGCGAGCACCATTATCGCGATTGGTAGACGATTGGCCACAACAATTATTGGCCGGGGTGAAGATATTACACCACGGAGTCACGGAGAACACGGAGGGGAGTTGATTGCGGAGTGCGGATTTCGGAATGCGGAATGAAATCATTTAGTTGTGCTTACAGTCCTACAGTCCACAGTCCTGCTTCTGTGGCTGACCTCTGTGAGGTCGGATCGTATGGTGCACTTCCAGTCAATTCTTGAAGAATTTTTTATTGACAAGCGGTTCCCGAAATGGCTACTATCGCCCTGGGGGAAAGCAAGGAGAATTATGACGCGCACCCTATTATTCTGTTTCTGGGCCTTCTCTGGCCTGTCTTCTCATTATTTGTCGGCGGCGGTGATTTCGCGCGACTGGAAAAGCGCCGGCGACGGCCTGCTGACCTACGATACGGTCAATAAGCGGGAATGGCTCGATCTGAGCCAGACTCTGTTGCAGCAGTTCCCAGGTGTCTCCCTCAATGATCGTTATCAAAGTGTTGTGGCTGAGCTTGTCCCTGGGGGATTGTTTGAAGGATTCACGGTGGCCAAACGAGATGATGCAATTGCTTTGGCGCAGTCCGGAGGGATTGACACTTCAACAACGAACTTGGCCATAAACGAGATTCCTGGGTTAGGCTTGGGTCAGTTGCTTAGCTTGACCGTTGAACTTCCCAATGGCACGAGGGCAGCCATAGGATTACTTGATGAGCTTTATAGACCCCAACTTGAAGTGTTATTGAATGCCAAGTTTGGAGCGAATTACACTACACCTGGGGCCGGTCTGTGGATTGACGGTTTTGATACAGTGCAATTGACGCCCTTGCCTGGAGTTTTTCTTTACCGTGCCATACCAGAACCAACTTCTGTAACGCTGATGTTGATGCTTGGTTTTGCGATGATTAACACGCGCACCCAGAACAAGTCCACACAGTCGTTGCGCACACGCGCAACGCGTTGCTTCGCGGCTAACATCCGATACGATTGGCGGTTTGACCGTCCTCACACCCGCGCGAGTTCTTGGCCGCGGACGGCTTCTTCGCGCGTCATGAAATGGGGCAGCGCCTGGTCCAGCCGGCAGATGTGCAGCGCGTCGACGCATTCGGGCGACAAGCCACAAAGCCGCAATGCTCCGCCGTGCTTGAGCACGCGCTTATGCAGCATGACGAGCTGTCCCATCAGTTGGCTGGGCAGGAAGTCGACATACTCCATCTCCAAGACCAGCCGATAGACGAAGTGCTGATTCAGCAGTGCCCACATGCGGTCGGCGATGTTGTCGTACGGTTCGTCGGTCGGATGCAACGCGACGATCAACCAATCGGGCCCTCGATCGATTTTCATGGGAATACCCACCTTTATGCCATGTCCGTGGCTACCAGGAAGAGCCGCCTACGGCAGCCACGACGCGGCGAGAAAAGAATTTGCCTAACATGCTCCTCCAAGCGCATCTTACGCCGACTCAGAGGCCAGCTACAAGAGTACTTGCGAAAACGACAGAAACAAACGGTGGGAAAAACCCGACCGCTTCGAATTTCCGATTTCACAAGAACCAAAGGACAGTGAGCGGCGTATTGCTAGCTGGGGAAATCTTGGACTGAACGGGGAAGGTCCGTCGCTGCTTGAATGGCCAGCTTCTGACTGCGATTTTTAGTCGACAGGTGATTTTGCAGCGAGAGTTCGTTAAAATCGCCCCATGGTTCGCGGATTCTGTAACAGGACCTTAACCTCGGGCGTCAATAATTATGAGTGCCGCATCCTCTAGAACACGGCCCTGCGGCGGCCACATTGGAGGCTTGAGATGCAGATGAAGTATTTAGGCCAAATGTTTCGCTTTCTGTTGGTCGCTGGGCTAGCGTGCGGCGTGGTTGCCGCGCTGTTGCCCGCCATACATGCCGAGCCACCCACCCGTACGGAGAAGAAAAAAATGAACGATTCCAAGCCTGCAAACCTCGAGCAAGCCACCTTCGGAGGCGGTTGTTTTTGGTGTACCGAAGCCTTTTTCAAAGAGCTGAAAGGTGTGTACAGCGTGGAGTCGGGCTATAGCGGCGGTGCGCGCAAGAATCCGACCTATCAACAAGTCGGCAGCGGCCGCACGGGTCACGCGGAAGTGATTCAGATTGAATACGACCCGAAGAAGATCACGTTCAAGGAGTTGCTCGAAGTCTTTTGGAAGACGCACGACCCCACGACGCTTAATCAACAGGGCAACGACGTTGGCACCCAATATCGGTCGGTCGTCTTCTATCACAACGACGAGCAAAAAGAACTCGCTGAGAAGTATTTGCAGAAGCTCGACGAGTCGGGCGCTTACGGCGCTCCAGTCGTTACAGAGATCACAAAGTTCGAGGCGTTTTATCCGGCCGAGGACTACCACCAGGATTATTACGACTTGAATCCCGAAGTCCCTTACTGCCGGTTTGTGTTGCAGCCGAAGCTCGACAAGTTCCGCCAGGTGTTTGCCGACAAGTTAAAAACGGAAGAGTTGGAAGAACCGATGCCCGCCGACACTGATTTCAGCAAAATCAATTGGAAGGAGAAGCTTACTCCTGAGCAATATCAGGTCACTTGCCAATTCGGCACGGAACGTCCGTTCGATAATGAGTATTGGAACAACAAAGCGCCCGGCATGTACAAGTGCGTGCGTTGCGGCATGCCTTTGTTTACGTCGTCGACCAAGTTTGATTCCGGCACGGGTTGGCCCAGCTTTTACAAACCGACCGATAATGAGCATGTCAGCGAGGTCGAAGACCGCAGTCACGGCATGGGCCTGCGCACCGAGGTGCGTTGCTCGCGGTGCGATGCTCATTTAGGGCACGTGTTCGACGACGGTCCCAACCCAACGGGCTTGCGTTACTGCATCAACTCGGCGGCGCTGGATTTCAAGAAGGGTGATCCCGACAAGCTTGAAAAGCAGGCGAAAGAAAAGCTCGCCGATGAGTCGGAAGCGCCCGTCGAAACGCCGTAATCAGTTATCGCGTTCCAACAAAGCTGCGGCGATCAATTCCTCGGCCATTTGCAGAGTTTCTTCGGCCTCGAGTTGATCGCCGTAAAGCTGTCGGGCGATGAGCGAACTATCGAGCAGCGCACCCAGCCGCGCGGCGAAGCGAGCAGGTTCGTTGATTTTTGCCTGCTTGGCCGTTTGCTCGATAATATCCAGCACGCGGCGCTTATTGAGTATGGCCGTCTTGCGAGCCGGGTCGTGGGGATCGCCGCTGGCCACTCCCGCGGCAATCAGCAAGCAACCACGGAATGTTTTGTCGTATTGCAGATTGTCCCAGACGCCGAAGATGCCCAAGAGTTGCTCTTTGAACTCGGCGTCTTCTGGACCGCTCGGCAGCGCATCGATTTGCTTCATCAGCTGTGTGGCAAACACATCAAGCACGGCGCAAACGAAGGCTTCTTTCGTTTCAAAATACTTATAGAAAGTCGTCTTGGTCACGCCCGCGTGTGACAGAATGCGATCCAGGCCCACGGGATGAATCCCATGGCGATGGAAGAGCTCGAGGCCCGCATCGAGTAAACGCTCTTGTGAAGACATGACGTCCTTGATTGCTTGTGAATCACCCCCCATCTGGCAGGGAATAGAATAGTATGAACCATAATCTCTACAACGCGAGTGACCATTGACTGAAAGTCAACAGGCATAGCGACGTGTGCTCAGTTATGTGACACCGCGCGACGACAGATTTCACGAAGATAAGAAATACGCACGCGCCTACAGAGTGCGATTAAGCCAAGCGTGCCGTTTAGCAGTGCCAGTTGCAGCGATAAGTCACGCGCAAGCGATCAGGCTGAGTATGCGCTGCGACTCTAATAGGCAGATTGAAGTGCGCTCAACCACATGCAGCTAACTTGGTTCATAACCCAAGTTGGGGGCCAGCCAACGCTCGATTTCAGCGATGGTCATTCCCTTGCGCCGCGCATAATCGGCCACTTGCTCTGCCGAGATGCGGTCGACGGCGAAGTAGCGCGCTTGCGGGTGAGCGAAATAAAGCCCGCTCACGCTGGCCGCGGGATGCATCGCATAATGCTCGGTGAGCGTAATGCCGGTGACTTTTTCGGCATCGAGCAAATTGAACAAGGTGCGCTTCTCGGTATGGTCCGGCTGCGCGGGATAGCCGGGCGCCGGACGAATGCCGCGGTACTTTTCGTCGATCAAATCGATGTTCGATAAGTTTTCGTTCTTGCCAAAGCTCCAATCGCTGCGGGCTTGTTGGTGCAGGTACTCGGCAAACGCTTCGGCCATGCGATCGGCCAGGGCCTTCACCATGATCGAATTGAAGTCGTCGTGATCGGCTTGGAATTTGGCGGCGAGTTCGTCGCACCCAAGGCCGGTGGTAACGGCGAATGCTCCCAGATAATCTTTGCGTCCGCTGGAGAGCGGCGCGACAAAATCGGAGAGCGAATAATACGTGTCCTGGCCTTTGCGTTCCCATTGCTGACGCAAGCCGTGGAAGCGGCACAATTCCTTCGTGCGTGATTCGTCGGTGAAGAGCGCGATGTCTTCACCGTCGCTAGCCGCTGGCCAAAAACCGTAAACGCCGCGCGCGGTGAGCGATTTCTCATTGATGATTTGATCGAGCAATTGCTGGGCATCATCAAACAAACGCTTGGCTTCCGCGCCAACGTGTTCGTCTTCAAAAATGCGCGGGAACTTGCCTTTAAGTTCCCACGTTTGAAAAAAGGGCGACCAATCGATGTATTCGCGAAGCGTGGTAAGCGAAAAATTGTCCAGAACTTTTGTGCCCGTGAAGGCCGGCGTGGGGAGATCGATGGTCGACCAATCGCATGTAAAGCGTTTGGCTTGGGCATCGGCATAGGGCAACAGCGCGACCGCTTGCCGTTGGTTGTACGAGGCAACCAGCTGCTCTTGTAACTTGCGATTCTCGGTTTCAAACAACGGCTTGTTGTCGGCGCTGATCAGTTTTTCGACCACGCCCACCGAGCGCGAAGCATCGAGCACATGCGCGACGCAGTGTTCGTAATTGGGGGCGATTCTCACCGCCGTGTGTTTGGCACTTGTTGTGGCTCCGCCAATCAGCAGCGGCTTCACAAAACCTGTGCGACGCATTTCCTTGGCGACGTGTACCATTTCATCGAGGCTCGGCGTGATCAAACCCGACAAGCCAATGATGTCGACGTTCTCCGCCTTGGCCGCTTCGAGAATCTTTTCACACGGCACCATCACGCCGAGATCGACCACCTCGAAGTTGTTGCAGCCGAGCACCACGCCGACGATGTTCTTGCCAATGTCGTGAACGTCGCCTTTGACGGTGGCGAGCAAAATCTTCGCCCGCGCTTGGCCCACGGTTCCCGCGGCTTCTTTTTCGGCTTCCATAAACGGCATGAGATACGCCACGGCTTTTTTCATCACGCGGGCGCTTTTCACGACCTGGGGCAAGAACATTTTCCCCGCCCCGAATAGATCGCCAACCACGCTCATGCCGTCCATCATCGGGCCTTCGATAATTTGCAGGCAAGTCTCATATTTTTGTCGGGCTTCTTCCGTATCTTCGTCGATGTGTTTGACGATGCCCTTGAGGATCGCGTGCTTCAAACGTTCTTCGACGGGACCCGAACGCCATTCTTCGTCGGCCACGATGGCTTCGCCAGATTTACCCTTAACCGTCTCGGCATGCTCGACGAGCCGTTCCGTGGCATCGGGACGACGATTGAGGATCACGTCTTCGACCAACTCTTTGAGCTTGGGTTCGATATCTTCGTACACCGCCAGTTGCCCGGCGTTGACGATGCCCATGTCGAGACCCGCCTGCACGGCGTGGTATAAGAACACCGAGTGAATCGCCTCGCGGACAATGTCATTGCCGCGGAAGGAGAACGACACATTCGACACGCCCCCCGAGACATGCACGCCGGGACAAGTTTCCTTGATGCGCCGTGTGGCGTTGATAAAGTCGACGGCGTAGTTGTTGTGTTCTTCAATTCCGGTGGCCACGGTGAGGATATTCGGATCGAAGACAATATCTTCGGGTGGGAACTGTATTTTCTCGGTCAGCAGTTTATAAGCCCGCTGGCATATGCGAACTTTGCTTTCTTCGTCGGCGGCCTGGCCTTGTTCATCGAAGGCCATCACTACGACGGCCGCGCCATAGCGACGACACAACTGTGCCCGGCGCAGGAACTCGGCTTCGCCATCTTTCATGCTGATCGAGTTGACGATCGGTTTGCCCTGGATCGCCTGCAAGCCGGTTTCCAGCACCGTCCATTTGCTGCTGTCGACCATCACGGGGACAGCGGCGATGTCGTTTTCGCCAGCGATGAGCCGCAGATACTTCGTCATCACGGCTTCGCTATCGAGCAGGCCTTCATCCAGATTGATGTCGATGACGTTAGCCCCGCCTTCGATTTGGCCGCGGGCGATTTCGATGGCTTCTTCGTATTGCTCTTCCCTGACCAAGCGGGCAAATTTCTTCGACCCCGTGACGTTGGTCCGCTCACCGATCATCAGGAAATTGGTTTCGGGCCGGAGTGCCATCGGCCGCGTGCCGCTCAAACGAAACAGCGGTTCGATGCGCGAGGGTTTATGCGGGGCGACTTTGCGCAAGCGCTCGCTGATCGCCGCGATGTGATCGGGCGAAGTGCCGCAGCAACCACCGACAATGTTGAGCCAACCCTGATCGGCGAACTCACCAATCAAATTGGCCATCGCCGCGGGACCAAGGTCGTAGTGCCCCATTTCGTTGGGCAGACCCGCGTTGGGATGGCAACTAATCCGCGCGGGGGAAATCTGTTGCAGTGTTTCCAAGTGGGGCCGCATTAGCTCGGGCCCAAGCGCGCAATTCATTCCGACCGACAACACGGGAAAGTGCGAGACGGCGGTCCAGAAGGCCTCGACGTCCTGTCCAGAAACAAACGTTGCCCCCCCCTTGTCGAACGTGCCGGAGATCATCACCGGCACGCGATGACCCGTCTCCGCAATATAGCGGTCGATGGCGAACAGGCAGGCTTTGAGGTTCAGCGTGTCGATGACCGTTTCAGGCAGGAGAATATCGACACCCGCTTCGATCAGCGCGGCCACCTGAGCGTAATATGAGGATTCCATTTCTTGGAACGTCACGCCGCGATAGCTGGGGTCGTCGACTTTGGTGCTGATCGCCGTTTGTTTGGTTGTGGGGCCAATCGATCCCGCCACGAAACGCGGCTTCGAGGGATCGCGTTCGGTGAACTCGTCGCAGGCCTTACGGGCGCAAGCCACGGCTGCGAAGTTGATTTCTTCAACCAGCGACAGCGGCAGGTTGAATTCTTCCATCCCCACGGGGCTGGCGCCGAAGGTATTGGTTTCGACAATGTCGGCCCCCGCAGCGAGATACCGGCGGTGAATCTCGGTGATGTCGGCGGCTCGGGTCAGGCAGAGAATATCGGCGAAATTCTTGAGGTCACGATCATGACCTGAAAAGCGTTCACTCCGGATGGCATTTTCATCCAGCCCCAGGGCTTGGATTTGGGTCCCCATCGCGCCGTCGAGGATCAGGATGCGGTCTTCAAGCAGGTTTTCGAGCGTGGCAGTACTATCGCGGTGCGGCATGTTCTGTGGATTATCGCAAATTAGGGGGGATTAATTTCGTGAATCGAACCTATAAGTATCGCAAATGCGGTTTCCGGTTACAATGCAGTCGGGCCACCGCTTTGCTACCGCTTTATCTATAGATCTATAGGAACAGAATGGTGTTGATCAGATCAGGTTCACTGACGAACTGTATGTGTCGGGTTATGGTCGGATTGGTGTGCTTCTTGGGCAGCTTGTCCTTGAACGCTCAGACCGGGACGTTTATTGACCGGCAGCTCTCCAGCGATCTGCGGATGATGAGCTACAACATCCTGTGGGATTCGATCTTTCCCGACAGGGATCCCGTGAAGGCAGCCAAATTCGATCGGGTGATGGATGCAATTAATCCCGACATTCTCAACCTGCAAGAAATTGGCGATCCGTTCACTTCGGGATGGATTCCCAAGAATGGCAATGACGTTCGCGACTTGCTGAATTCTGTTTCACCTCTTCCCGGCGGCGCATCGTGGAATGTTTATAAGGGTAGCAGTGGCGACAGCGTGCTAGCCAGCAAGTATCCCATCACCATGACGCGGAACTCCACAAGTCCCTCAGGTGACTTGGGCATGGCCATCGGATTGGTCAATCTGCCGGACGACCAGTTTCCCAGCGATTTTTATGTTATGAACAATCACTACAAATGTTGCGGTAGCAATGGCAGTTCGGAAGATCTGCGCCGCCAGCAACAGTCCGATGCGAATGTCGCCTGGCTTCGGGATGCTCGCAACCCAGGAGGATCAGTCAATCTAGCACCTGGCACTCCCTTCGCTGTTGTTGGTGACCTCAACCTCGTGGGAGGTCCAGGTCCACTCGATACTCTGCTCACCGGCAACATCAGCAACGAGGCACGCTACGGCGTCGATTCGCCGCCTGATTGGGATGGAACCTCAATCACAGATGCTGCCCCAGTGCACAATGGCACGGGGTCGACAAATTACACGTGGCGCTCGAGTGGCTCGACGAGCCGCCTTGATTACATCATCTATTCCGACAGCGCGCTCGACGCTGGCAACAAGTTCGTGCTCAACACTGTTAGTATGACCAGTACCGATCGCACGGCCACAGGCTTACTGCAGTACGACACAGCACAGGGAAATTCGTCAACATATTTCGACCACCTACCCGTTGTGGTTGATTTTCGTCTGTTTGATTTCGCCGAGGCTGATTTCAACTACGACCGCTTGGTGGACGACACTGATTTGGCGATCTGGCAAAATTCTTACGGCATGAAGACTGGGGCAACGCGTCTGATGGGCGATGCCAACGGCGACGGCGACGTCGATGGCCGCGATTTTCTCGTGTGGCAACAGCAGGTTGCTGCTAGCGCACCGGAATTTGCCGCCGTGCCTGAGCCGGCAACCCTGTCGCTTTTTCTCTTTACGGCACTCGTTTTTGGCCGTATTTCTCGTCGCACCTAAGCTGTAATGCGAATTGTCTAGAGTAGTTCAGGTTTGAACGCTAGAATGTGCGCATCTTACCTAAATGGAGATGCCGCATATGAGACAGTCGTGGATTGTTGTTTCCCTTGCCGTCTTTGACATTTGGCTTGGAGCCGGTGTTTCCACTCAGGGGCAGACCGGCACATTTATAGACCGGCAGCTTGCTGACGACTTGCGGGTGGTGTCTTACAACGTGCTTTGGGACTCCATTTTTCCAGAACGAGACGCGGTGAAGGCCGCCAAGTTTTCGCGAGTCGTGAATGCATTGAAGCCCGACATTCTTAATCTCCAAGAGATCGGCGATCCATTTACGCCAGGGTGGACTCCTCGCAATGGGACCGATGTGCGCAATCTTCTCAATAGTATCTCGCCTTTGCCAGGCGGCGGTTCCTGGAATGTTTACAAAGGGGGTGACAACGTCATCGCTAGTAAATATCCGCTTTCCATGACACGAAACAATACTTTGCCGATTGGTGAACGATCACAGGCGATTGCTTTGGTCGACTTGCCGAATGATGTTTATCCGACCGATTTTTATGTGATGAATAATCATTTTAAGTGCTGTGGCAACCCCGGCGGATCAGAAGACGCCTTGCGACAGAAGCAATCCGACGCAATCGTCAATTGGATCAGAGATACCAAGAACCCCGGCGGATCGGTGAATCTCACACCAGGTACTCCCTTTGCTGTTGTGGGTGACCTGAACATGGTAGGCGGACTGCAACCGCTTAACACACTGTTAGACGGAAATATCATCGATCAGTCCACCTATGGAAGTGACGCACCGCCTGATTGGGACAATTCAAACATCACCGACGCGCGGCCTGTTCACAACGGGGCGGGCAGTGATTTTTATACTTGGCGGGATGACAATTCCAATTTCGATCCAGGGCAACTTGATTTCGTGCTCTATTCGGACTCCGCGCTTGATGTGGGGACAAAATTTGTCCTCAACACCGTGAGCATGACCCCCGCACAGCAAGCGGCGACTGGCCTGCAACAATTTGACACGTCGCAGGGGACTTCCTCGATCAATTTCGATCACTTGCCTTTAGTTGTGGATTTTAGGATTTTTGATTTTGCCGAAAGCGACTTCAATTTCAGCCGCACTGTCGATGCCGCTGACCTAGCGATTTGGCAAAACTCTTACGGTATGGCAACCGGAGCAACACGCACGATGGGCGATGCCGACGGGGACGGCGATGTCGATGGCCGCGATTTTCTCGTGTGGCAACGGCAGGTTGCTACTAATGCACCGGAATTTGCCGCCGTGCCCGAGCCGACCGGTTTCGCGCTCGTTCTATTGGCTGTGATTGTCGCGCCGCTAAGCCGCCGTCGGCCGCTCGCGGCTTAGTGAGAAACATCAGTCGCAACTCCAGGCGCTTACGCTTCTGGCTCGCCTCTGCAAAATCTTTCTTGACATCTACTGGTCAACCAGTAGAATCACGGGCGTACCTACTGGTTAGGCAGTAGATTACTATAGCTGGAGACTTTTATGTCCGAAACGCCCACGGAACGCGAACTTGAAGCCTTGAAAGTCCTTTGGGACCGCGGCGAGGGAACGGTGCGCGACGTTTGCGATGCGCTCAATGCCGGTGGTGAAAAACTGGCTTACACCACCGTGCTGTCGTTGTTACAGGTGATGGAACAGAAAGGGCTGGTCACACATCGCAGCGTCGGCAAGGCCTATATCTATCTGCCAGCCATCGAACGCGAACGAACTCTTCGCCAACTGGCCACGGGCTTTCTAGATCGTGTGTTTGACGGCGCGCTCGATGAATACCTCGTGCATGCCCTCGGCAAACGAAAAATCAGCACGCAAGAGATCGATCAACTGGAACAACTCCTCGCGGAGCAGCGGCAAAAAAACAAGCCAAAGAAGTAGTGAGCCGTTTATTTAAGATTGGCCACGAGAAACACAAAAAGACACAAAGAATTTGAGATGCAGTTTCATTTTTGCGTCTTTTCGTGCTTTTCGCGGCTATATAACCCGCTATGAATCTGACTGGGGAATCCAATCATGAACTCGCTCGATATATCGCGGTGGTTGTGGGATTTCTATTTGCTTGCGTCGGGACTGCTCTTGGCGACCGGAGTGGCGAGTTTTTTGATCGCTCAGCCCGCGCGGCGGATGGCATTGGCCTGGGCGATGGCTGGCGGTTTGCTGCTGTTGCTGATGCTGACCGCGGTGCCGAATTGGTCGCGTTACTCGCTCGTCTCCCCTGCCCTGCCGGAGCCTGTGGGGAACGTGGTGATTGAACCTGTCCTCAACACCGCGATCGAAAGTCCTCCTCAAATTGTTGCGGCTCCAGTTGATTCACAAATTATTCCCGCAGCACGGATCTTGACCATGGACTGGCGATTGCTCGCCACCTTGGTTCTCTCGACGGGATCGGTCATTGTTGCTGTTTGGTTGATACTCGGTGCCTGGCAAGTACGGAGGTTGCGGGCTCGGGCCCAAGCGGTTCCGCAGCATGTCGCCGATCTGCTCGCGGATTTCCCTTCCCAGCCATCGGTTCAACTCCGAACGCACACCGACCTGCCGGTTCCCGTGGCGTTGAGTTTGCGCCGGCCGATGATTTTGTTGCCGCAGACGCTCCTATCGCGGGCGAACCCCACGGAACTGCGGAGCGTGTTGGCTCACGAGCTGGCCCACGTCGAGAATCGCGATCTGTGGCTGCTAGCGCTATTGCGACTGTTAACGATTCTGCTGTGGCCGCACCCGCTGTTTTGGTTGATGCGTTCGCGCGTGCGGCACGACCAAGAAATCCTGGCCGACATGGCCGCGGCCGAACTCACGACGCGGACCACCTATGCCGAGCAATTGGTGGCGCTCGCCCGCTCGGCAGTCACCACGCGCGTGCCACGGCTGGTGTCATCGGTCGGGCTGTGGGAAAAGCCGTCGCAGTTGACGCAGCGAATAAAACTGCTGCTCGACGACAAGCTCACGATCCTGCAAAGCTGCTCGCGGAAATGGCGATTGGGAACAGTGGCTGTGTTGGGTGGACTTGCGATTGGTCTGTCGTTGGTGACGCTAACGCCGGCGGAAACAGAAGAAGATTTGTCACAGGCTGCAACGCGGTCCGCCAAGGCAAAGCCTCAGCAAGACACTAAGATATTCAAAAAACTTGTCAATTCACTACGACCGAACTTGATCGTCGGTCTTTGTCTTGATGAAAACAATCGTCCGATAGAGGGCGTTTTGATTGATTTGTATGAATCACCAGTTGATTCCAATGAACAACAGTATGTTAAGACTTTATCCACTCTTTCGGACTCAGAAGGGAGATTCAGTTTCGCTGACGTTGTTAATATTAATAAACAGTTTCCAGCGGGGTTAGGAAGTCAGTACTTTCCAGTCGACAGTAAGAGAATGTTTGCAGTAGTAGGAAGTAAGGCGGGTCGAGTAACGAATGCGGTCAATGCGACTGATGTTCAGATTGCTCAACGAGGGATGATGTGCGCTTGGCGGATGCCGCCAGTCGAATCTTTACACGGTCGAATCGTCGACGAAGAAGGCAAGCCCGTTGTTGGTGCAGAAGTACGCGTCTTTCTCTTTCCAAAAATTGGTGGAATCCCGGCACTGCAAGTAAACACGGCAGTAACAAATGAGGAAGGAAAATATACCCTTGGCAATTTGGGAAAGTACGACGAGGCTCAGGCTAAGGAACGGTATAAACATGAAATTGGCGAAAAGTTTGGCAAGAAATTTCAATCGGATCCACGTTTTCCTAATTTCCTTCCCTGGCAGCAATATATGTTTGTCACCCACCCTAAGTTTGCTGATCATCATGTAAAAATTGCAAAAATACCCGGCGAATTAGATGTCACGTTACGAACCGGGAAATTAGTGACGGGCCGAGTCTATCAGCAAGAAGAAGCAGGACCCAAAAAACCTGCGATTGGTGTAGAAGTAATCGTGTCAGGTGTTACCAATCCAAATACCACGACATTGAAAACAAAGTCCGAAGGTATCTATCGGATTGAAACACTTAAGGATGGAAAATATCAAGTAAATTTCAAAGCTGAGGGTTGGTTCGCTCCTGGGGTTGAAATCGACGTTAATGATAAGAGTCTAATTCAACTCGACGACATAGTGATGACGCGTGGTGGCCGGGTTCGCATTCAACTCGTCGATGCAAACACAAACAAACCGCTCCGATTTGCGAACAGAGTAAAAGCTTTTGTTGTTCCTCATTTGCAGTCAGAAAGTCAGAAGAAGTTATTCACAAATAACCTAGTGGAGTTTTCCACAACAGGCGTCGGTGAACAGCAAGTTCCAGCTGGCAAATATCATTTTCTTGTCAGCCTACTGGGAAGTGATGAGCAAACAAAGTATAGAGATTCGCTCTTCGCTAATATTCGCCACATAGAGGATTTGTCATCGCATCCTGCCTACCAAGTCTATGAAGGTAATATTCTCGATATCACAATACCTATGGTTAAGGTCAGTGGTTCCGGTGAAATAGAAACCTCTGTTCCATCGCAGCGTAATGCCGCCTACGAAGACGCGGTGTTTGATCGACCGCCGCCAGCTGTTAGCAAATAAGACACTTTCTAGCCGGATCGCCACGCGATCCGGGAATATCCCGGACCGGCGTGGCGGTCCGGCTGGGGTCAACCTTACTCCGGCGTGCCGCGTTCCATCGTGACGAACACTTTCTCGAACGTTGGTTTTAGCGCCTGCCAATCGGCTTCGGGGCACGTGCAGTAAATGGTCAGACCCTTCTCGTGGCCGATGATCGTGCCGCGGTAGCCGTGGAGCGTGCCGCCAAAGGCTGTTTTGGAGGTGAACTCGGTGCTCCGCGCGGGGCCGAGTTGGCATTCGATCACGTTGGGACTCGGCGAAATTTCGGTGTACTCGGTGAATTTTTCTTGGGCTTCTTTGAGACCGCCCACGTGAATTTGATGCACCGGTTCGAGCTCCGGCGGCAAACCTTCGGGGGGCGTGCCACCCATCGCATCGCTCAAGAGCGAACCCGTGGCACTCGCCTTGATTTCAATCAGTGCGGGGCCCGAGGCAAACTTGGCCCAGACGGGTCCCCCCTTCCCTCCGCCTCCTTTGTTCTCCCAACCCTCGGGAGCCTGGCAGGCGAACGTGCCGTCCTTGACGTTGAACGGCACATACGCGGTGGGAATCTTTACTGTTTCGGAACAACCGGCGATCAAAAGAAGTGAAACCAAAGCCAAAGACCATGTTTGATAACAACGCATAAAGAATCTCCCTGCGTTAACAACTTTTCAGACTCATCCAACGCGCGGCTGTGCCGAGTAGCACCCCGTAGATCAATAAGCACAACGTAATCAAGGGCCCCATCACCGCGGCAGTTAGATACGGTGGATCGCGCCACGCCGCATGAAATGCTGTGATCAACATGCTCACTAGTCCAAACGTAATGGCATACACCGTGATCCACATCAACGGCCGCGTCAGCAGTGTTTTCATGACCGGCCAAGAGAACAAGGAAAATGGTGCGCCTGTTTCGAGGCTTGATAACTGCAAGAAAGGATAGAGCGCGACCGTGGCCCAACCGACGATTTGCCACCGCGACCCTTCAAAGGGGAGGCTGACAAAATAGCCAATCCCAGCCGACGCGGCGAGGATGCCGACTGTCGAGGGCAACATCCAGAACCAATCTTGCCACGTGCCGCGCAAGGCTTCTTCCGGGGTCGTTTCGCCGTGCGAAGTGGATTCGATGAGCCCCAAGTAATAGGCCGAGGCATACGAGGCGGTAATAAAAGTGAGTATCCCCGTCGGAATGAGGACAACGCGGCCGACCATCAGACTGAAATTCACAAGCACGTAGCACCACAACAGCACGAGCGATGTGAAGGTGATCAGCGGCAAGAGCAAAAGAAAGTGCAAGTAGGTCGCCGAAGTGACCCGCGGCACGAGCGCCCTGACATTAACGTGCGGCGACGCAGCATCGCGGCGTGGTGCCGTCGGGCGTTTTTCTTCTTTCGCCACCAGCTCGGCATGCGCTTTTTGCATGTACCGCTGGGCGAGCGCTTTGCGCGGATCGATTTCGGTCGCGTCTTGAGAATCCGCCATCCCATTTTCCCCGGAGGTTGGCAAACGTCACCAACTTAGGGCAACTCTACCAATTCCAGCCGGGGGAGCAAGGGTTTTCTCCGCTAAGCCGCGAGCGGCTGACTTACTTTTTGTCCACGCAGTAGAGCTTTTTGCTGGATCGAATGAAGATTTCGCCGTTGCTGATGGCTGGGCTTGCCGAAAAGTCGGCTTCGTCGGTGCCAAAGCGGTTGACGGCGATTTGCTTGATTTCGTCACCCAGCTCGAACACGTAAATCAATCCCGCACGGGTCACAAAGTAGAGCTTGCCATCGGCCACGACCGGCGACGAATAGCTTTGGTTCATAAATCCGCCACCGCGGCCACCACGTCCGCCGCCCTCCCCTTCAGCCGGCTTTTCTTCAGCCGCTTCTGGTTCTGGGGGCGCTTCCAAACGCTGCTTGAAAAGCTCTTCCCCACTGGTTGCGTCAAGGCAAGTGATCACATCGCGACTAACCGAATAGATTTTGCCTTCGTGGAGGACGGGAGTTCCAATGCCCCCTCGTGCGTTGCTGGTCCACAAAATGTTCTTGTCAGTGACGTCCCCCGTGCCGCCCGCTTTGACCGCGGAGGTGCCGCCGTCACGGCCACCGACTAAATAAGCGATGCCTTCGCCGGGGATCACGCTCGTGCTGCATGCATCGCCTTCGCCGACGGTCGCATACCAAGCGAGCTTGCCGGTATCGGGTTTGAATCCCCAAATCTCGCCAGGCACGGCCATGACGATTTCTTTTTTGCCATCTTCGGAATTCACGAGGATCGGCGAGCCCCAGGTTCCTTCGAAGCCTTGGGCTTCTTGTTTCCAAACTTCTTTGCCCGTTTCCTTGTCGAGCGCAACCAGCGCATGGCTTTCGGCGTTTGCGGGAACGATCACGAGATTCTCATACAGGATCGGGCTCGAAGCCGAACCCCAGTCGCGCGGGTCGGACTCGGTGCCGACGCTTGTCTGCCAGAGCTTCTTGCCATCCATGTCAAACGCGACCACGCCCGTCTTGCCGAAGAAGGCGAAGACTTTTTCGCCATCGGAGACGGGGGTGTGCGATGTGTAGCCATGCTCGGCGAACATGCCGCCGTAGTTGTCTTCGGGCAGATAGGGATCAACGACTTGATCCCACAGGATTTTGCCGTCGGCACGATTCACACAAACGAGATGCCGCTTGAGTTGCGATTGATCGCCTGGTTCTTCGCGACTCAGACCGTAGCCACTCCAGCAGGTCACAAAGACTTTATCTCCTACGACGATTGGGCAGGACGAACCTGGCCCGGGGAGATCGATGCTCCACTTTAGGTTTTGCTGGTCGGACCATGTGGCTGGAGTGGGGGCATCGTCGGGAGAAACGCCCGAGCCATTGGGCCCACGAAAGCGGGGCCAGTCAGCCGCAAAAGACGGAACGGCACACAACAATACAACGGCAAAGAGCGACAAGGCTCGCAAGTTCATCATAGGACCTCCCTGAGAAGCGCAAGGTGCGCATGGTGGAACGATAAACAAAATTCTATCGAACCATCAATTCAGGTGGGAAGCCGTTGGAACGTGGAAATCTCGCAATTCGGTCGCGTATTACCAGAACTTCACGTAAATCACGCTCAGGATTGCCAGCAGTGCCACGATCATCGCCATGATTTGAGGACTGACGCGGAACATACTCTTATCGACCTCAAAGGCCTTGGGATTGTCTTTCGGGCCAAACAGGCTGATGACGACCATCAACGCGACGGTAATCCAGAATGCCAGTCCCATACAGTTGAGGAACGGAATCTCGTAGCCGCCGTCGCCGGTGGGATACGCCGTGTAGAGAAATGTTTCGGTGCCCCACCACTCAGGCGCCTTCTCGTTGAAGAAGACCGACAGGAGGAAACCCGACAGCACGCCGACGATGGCTGCGGTGCCCGTGGTACGCTTCCAGAACATGCCGAGCAAAAAGATGGCGAACACGCCCGGGCTGATGTAGCCGGTGTACTTTTGGATGAACGTGAAGCCCCCTTCACCGCCAATGTTGAGCGTGTCGTTCCAGGTGAGAGCGATCGCAATCAACATCGACGCGACAATCGCTAGCCGGCCCACCCAAACCAAATGCTTTTCGGTGGATTCGGGTTTAACAAACTTTTTGTAGATATCGAGCGTGAAAATCGTTGAAATACTGTTGGCCTTACCAGCCAGCGAAGCCACGATCGCCGCGGTGAGGGCGGCCATCGAAAGGCCTTTCAAGCCGTTGGGCAGGAACGTCAGGATTGCCGAGTAGGCGTTGTCGGCCATGACTTTGCCTTCGGCGTTGACCATTTCCGTCTGCAAACCGCCTTCTTTATGAATCACATAGGCGGCAATGCCCGGCAACATCACGATCACCGGCATGAGAAGCTTGAGAAAGCCAGCGAACAGAATGCCGGTGCGAGCCGTTTTCAGATCTGCGCCCAAGGCACGCTGCGTGATGTATTGATTGCAGCCCCAGTAATTGAGGTTCGCCACCCACATGCCGCCGATGGTGAACATCGCAATGCCGGGGAGTGCCCGATATCTATCGATTTCAAACTGCGGGGTCTCCGGACCTGGCTTGGGGAACATTAATTTAAAATGATCCGAGGCATTCGACATCAAAAGCTTGAAGCCTTGGATGGCGTCTTTGCCCATGTCGAACTGTTCGCTCACCAGCGTGAGGGCCAAGTAAGTGGTCGCCAAACCACCAATGATCAACACGACGACTTGGATCACGTCGGTGTAGCCAATCACCTTCATGCCGCCGATGGTGATGATCGTGGCAAAGATAGCGATCGCGACGATCACAGTTTGCAAGCTGGCATTTCCATCGAGCAAGTTGCTAATGGCGAGCGCGCCTAAGTACAAAATCGAGGTCAGATTTACGATGATGTACAGGAACAACCAGAAGAAGGTCATGATGACAGCGACCGTGTCGTTGTAGCGCATCTTCAGGAACTGGGGCATCGTGAAGATTTTGTTCTGCAAATAGATCGGCATGAAGAACACCGCCACGATGATCAGCGAGATGGCCGCGATCCATTCGTAAGCCGCGATGGCGATGCCGAGCGTAAAGCCCTGCCCCGACATGCCGATGAATTGCTCCGCGGAGATATTCGACGCGATGAGCGAGGCGCCGATAGCCCACCAGGTGAGGGCCCCTTCGGCCAGGAAAAAGTCGGTGGTGGATTGCTCCGACTTCTGTTTCCGCTTGTAAACCCAAACGCCGTAGGCCGAGACGCCAACCAGGTAGCCAATAAAGACGATATAGTCGAGTTGATTCATGCGGACATAACCCAAACTGGAGACGGGGCCCAAACAGGAAACGGAATGATCCACTAAGGAACGAAAAGTACTGAAAAGTCTTCCCAGAATAGCAACAGCTATCAGTTGATGCGAGAGGAGCCAACTACCCGTGGTAGAGACTTTGCGAGAACGGACATCAACTCCTGGCGTTTCTCCCCAAAGTCGCAAGACTGCCGGTCAACCTGTAAACAGTTTCTTACCGCCGGACGGCCTTCTTCGCGGGTTTCACGCTGCTCGACAGCCCCGCGGAGCTTGCCTAAAATGGATATCTGCTCGGCCCGAGTGCCGGCAGCCCTGCCAACCCCGGAGCCAATCGGCTCGTATGTCAATTCAGGTCGATCTTGATCAGCTTTCCGCTGCTCATTCTATCGCGCGACGGCAATTGTTAGCCCAACGCCATTCGCAGCCCCACTGGACGTGCCAACTGGCCAGTTCGCCGTTGTGTACGGCTACAGCCATTAGTGCGCTCGTGTTGGCGGAACGGCACGTCGACGATTCGCCTGCTGACGATTCGATGTTGGAAAACAGTTGGCTGTCGGGCGTGATGATTCGGAGCGAACTGACCGAGTTGGTCTCCAAGGGCTTGCGGTGGTTGGCCGAGCACCAGAACCCTGATGGCGGCTGGGGCGATACCGACCGCAGTCGGTCGAACATTGCGGCCACACTGTTGGTGCAAGCGGCGTTCAATCTGACAGGTGTGCCTGTGAAGTATTCCAACGTGCTGCAAAAGGCGCAGGAGTACGTCGACAAACAGGGTGGCGTGGCTGGGCTCAAAAAACGGTTCGCGCATGACCGCCAGTTTGCCGCGGCGATTCTCACGAATTGCGCGCTCGCGGGAATGGTGCCGTGGCGCAAAGTGCCGTCGCTGCCATTTGAATGGGCCTGCTTCCCGCGGAAGTGGCAACAACGGTTGGGCCTGTCGTCGGCATCGTACACTCTGCCAATCTTGGTGGCCGTGGGACAAACGAAATTCCACTATATGCAGCATCGCAATATCTTTGTGCGCTGGCTGCGGCGTTGGGCCGTGAAGCCGAGCTTCGCAACGCTCAACACGGCACAAGCACCGGATGGCAGCTTCGCCGAAACGACTCCGCTCACCAGCTTCGTGCTGATGTGTCTGGCCAGCATCGGCCACAATGAACATCGCATCGTCCGTCGCGGAATTGAATTTCTGCTGGAAAACGTGCGGTCCGACGGCAGTTGGGCTCCTTGCACGAACTTTGAAGTTTCCGACACATCGCGTGCTGTACGATCGCTGGGTTGGAATCTCAACGACGATTTCCAGCCGATGAGTTGGTCCGCAACTCCAGAGCCCTCGGAACAAGCCGATGCGGTGCTGACTTGGCTGCTGGCCGGGCAACACAAAGAACAACATCCCTTCACCGGTACAGCGCCGGGCGGTTGGGCTTGGTCGAAGTCGGCGGGGGCGATTCCCAATGCCAGCGATACGGCCAACGTCTTGATGAATCTGGCCGATTGGCATAACCACTGGCCTCGCCACCGCACGAGCGAAGTCACGGGTGCCGCGACAAAGGCCGCGCGGTGGTTGTTGGATTTGCAAAACCGCGATGGGGGTTGGGCAATCTTCTGCACCGGTTGGACAGGCACGCCGGGCGATTCGAGTTGCTCGGACGTGACCTCGCTCACCATGCATGCGCTCAACAACTGGGCCAAGTTTTTGCGTTCGACATCGCCCAGCCATCCGTTAATCGCCCGCATCGATATCGGTTTAAAAAAGGGATTGGAGTTTTTAGAGAAGGAACAACGCGAAGAAGGTAGCTGGTGGCCGCGGTGGTTTGGCAATGAACTGCATCCGCAGGAAGCGAACCCGGTGATTGGGACCGCCCAGGTTTTGAAAACCCTCAACGAAATGCAGGCCGGCAAAACCGACATGGCCCAGCGGGCGATCAACTGGCTCACTGGGGTGCAATATCCCGTCGGTGGCTGGGGGACTGTCGCTCAGCGCGTGACGAACGAATCGTGGTATGGCCGCAAGCGCGACACCGAGGTTGAAACCAACTGCAGTCTTGAGGAAACATCAGTGGCGGTGGATGCTTTACTTCCCTTCGCCGATGGCAATCCCACGGTGAAAAGTAGCGTGGAACATGGCCTCGGTTGGCTGATCGAGGCCTCGGCTGACACCTCCCGTTTGGAGCCGGCCCTTGTCGGTTTCTATCTCACCAAATTATGGTATTATGACGAATTGCTTCCCCAGACCCTCGCGGTTCGCACGCTCGGCAATGCTTGCCGCATGTTGGGCGTTCCCGCCGCGGTGGCTGCCGCGACCCATCCATAAAACGGGGTTGTCTCGGCCGGTTGTGGAAGCCAAGATGTTCGGCCTGCCGGTCCCATTTTCGGCAGAGCCATTCCCGATAGCTCGCCAGCGCAATTTTGTCTTGAGAGAGTGGCTGTCTTGGGAGAGGAGACAATCGTGGCGAGTACGCGGATGGAAACCATGAACCGGGAAAATTCAGCAGCATCAAACGGCGTTACTAGCCGTGGCCCCGGTTTGCTCAAGGAGATCCCCGCCGAACGGAGCATCCGGGGTCTCATCCGCCGCGAATGTTGGGCCGCTGCCCAAGAAATTGACCACCAAGCGGGTCTCTCTAAGGAATTGCTGGAAACTCACGCCCGACGGATCCTTGCCAAGCTCGTATTAACAGAAGGTTATGTCGGCTGGACGATGGTGGTGTTGTCGAGCGAATTCTGGCGGGATCAAGTTGCCGCCGTGCCTCACGAGCGTCGTCTCTTGTTGTTGCCGCCGGATTCGGAAACGTCGTTTGCTGAGCTGCGCGCACAAGCGAGTCAACTTGGCCTGACCATTGCGACCACCGAGTCCTCGACCGCGATCATGGAAATCTTGTTCAGCGGCACGATCGACGCGATTGTTGGCGTGGCCAGTTTGGACATTTTGGAAAAGGCGATCGACAAGATTTTGCTCGTGGGTATGCCCGCGCTTGCCGTACCTTTGCTCTCCACAAGCGATGAGCCACCGATGTTCGACGCCGATTGGGTGCAGGATATGCTCCACGTCGGCCCTGCGCAACAGCCTAACACGTCGAATCGCTATCGGACGTTACTTCAAACCGCGCGGAGCTTGTTTGAACCCGTGGAACTTGCCCGCTTGTTGCCACGGCAACGTAGCGGTCCCAGCCTCGCCGAAGTGAACGGCGCAGGGGCTTCGGGCCTCGATCCACTCGCCGCGACGGAAACCATCGCGCATGATTTTCTCGCCTTGGGGGGAAAGTACGCTCGGCCGTTTATCACGCTAGCCGCTTACGATGCGTTGACCGAGTCCGACTCACTACCCGATGCGGTGCGCAGGGTCGCGCTTTCGATTGAAAGCTTTCACAAAGCATCGCTCGTGCATGACGACATCGAAGACTCTGATGATTTTCGTTATGGACGGCCGTCGCTGCATCGTGCCCATGGTTTGCCAACGGCAATCAACGTCGGCGACTACATGATTGGCTTGGGCTACAGTTTGGTTTCCCGTGAATCGGCCGCCTTGGGCTCGGCAGTCGTGGGCGATATTCTTGAAATCTTGTCCGATGCTCATTTGCGTTTGAGCGAAGGCCAAGGGGCCGAACTGCTCTGGCGGGACGCGCGTAACAAGCAGCTGACACCGCAAGAAGCTTTAGAGATTTATTCGCTCAAAACGTCGCCGGCATTTGAAGCCGCGCTGTTGAGTGGACTGCGCTGTGCTGGTTCGTTGGAGAATTTACAGAAGCCCCTCCAGCAATTCTGCGAGCACCTGGGAATCGCCTTCCAGATACTTAATGATTTGAAAGATTGGCAAGGTGATCAGGACAACAAGCTCGGAGTGGGGCTCGATACCTTGGGGGGACGGCCGACCGTGCTCTGGGCCTTGGCCTTGGAAGGATTATCTCCTGAATTTCACGAGGAATTACTAAGCCTCGCGGAATCTCAAGCCGATGCCGAGAAAAAAATCCTCCGCGTGCGCGAACTCTATCAGTCGGCAGGCGTATTTGACAAAGCCGCCGACTTGGTGCGCGCTCACCAAGCGCAAGCAGAAGCCATCGCCGGGCAGATTGCTCCCGAAAGTTTGCAACGATTGTTGCACTACTTGTTGGAAATCGTGCTCGACCGAGCTTCCGCACTTCCGAGTGCGACGGCACAGTGACAACGTCGCATCGACGACAATTTCGCATCGACGTGGCGTTGATTTAGCTAACGGATTTATAGCCTTTCAATTCACGGTGCCCAGCGAGCGATATGCCTGTGAGCGACATGATCAAGGAACTGTGTAATATTTTCTATCCTACGTCGGCCGAGGTGGGCTTGTTCGAGGAAGTCGCCGTCGGTGATCTTCCCGATCAATACAAAGCACTGCTGGCTCATGACGATCACATGACCGTCACGGTTGAAGCCTGGCACAATAGCTTGGTCGAAGTTCACGTGTTGCAAGAGAGTCGCAAAGGGGATCACTATGCCCGCCGGATCGTGCTTGCTCTGCAGCGTGACGGTATGCCCGTGCAATTTGGAATCATGCGGATCAATCTGGCCGACTTGCCGGAGATCGTCAAACTCGAAATTGAATCGCAAGCCTTGCCGCTGGGGCGGATCATGATTCGTCACCATTTGCTTCGCGAAGTCGAGCTGTTAGGGTTGTGGCGGGTGGCAGCGGGGCCTGAGTTGCGAAGACAATTGAAACTCGAACGGGGAGCGGTTTGCTTTGGCCGGACGGCACGGATTCTCGTCGACAAGGTCCCCGCGGTAGAATTGTTGGAAATCGTGACGCTTTAATTCCGACACCTCTTGCCTGCCGACCCGCCCGTGAAAATTGCTTATCTAGCCGCCGGTGCCGCGGGCATGTATTGCGGCAGTTGTTTGCACGACAACACGCTTGCCGCGGAACTTTTGCGTCAGGGCGAAGATGTCATTCTCGTACCGATCTATACGCCCCTTCGCACCGACGAACAAAACGTCAGCCAGCCGCGGGTCTTTTTCGGTGGGATCAATGTTTATTTGCAGCAGAAGTGGGCCCTGTTCCGCCGCACGCCCCGCTGGTTCGACAAATGGCTCGATCATCCGGCGTTGTTGAATGCCGTGACCGGCCGGGCCAGCAGCGTCGACCCCGCCGAGTTGGGAGATCTCACCGTTTCCATGCTGCGAGGTGAAGAGGGCAACCAACGCAAGGAATTAGAAAAACTGGTCGATTGGCTGCTCGACGAAGTGAAGCCAGACGTGGTGCATCTTTCCAACTCGATGATGCTGGGGCTGGCACGGCTGATCGCCGAGCGCTGCGGGCCGCCCGTGGTTTGCTCATTGTCGGGCGAAGACATCTTTCTAGAAAAGTTGAAATCCCCCCACAACGAGCAAGCTCGCGACTTGTTGCGTGAACGTGCATGTGATGTGCATGCTTTTGTGGCTCTTAACAATTATTTCGCCGATTTCATGAGCGAATATCTCGACGTAGCGCGCGATAAAGTTTTCGTGATCCCGCACGGCCTCAATCTCGAGGGCCACGGCGAACCGCAAACAAATGCTCATTCTGACGACACCCCTCGGCGGATTGGGTATCTAGCACGCATTTGTGCAGATAAGGGATTGCATTTGTTGGTCGAAGCGGGGGAGTTGCTTGCCGGCCGATCTGATGTTCCTGAGTTTGAGATACATGCCGCCGGTTATTTAGGAGCCAGCGATCAACCGTACTTGCGGGAAATCGAGCGCCGCGTGTCGCACGGCAAGTTAGCAGGCAAATTTCACTATCACGGCGAACCCGACCGCCAGCAAAAGATCGAGTTTCTACAATCGCTGAATTTATTTAGTACCCCCACGATTTATCGGGAAAGTAAGGGATTGCCGGCCTTGGAGGCTTTGGCCAATGGGATTCCCGTCGTGTTGCCCGCACACGGTTCGTTTCCCGAAATCGTCGCGGGCACACAAGGGGGTGTTCTCTTTGAACCACACAATGCGGCTGACCTGGCCGCCAAGCTTGCCGACCTTCTCCAGAACGCAAGCTCCGCGCGATTGCTCGGCCAGCAGGGTAAACTTGCGGTACACCAGCGCTATCACGCCTCGGCGATGGCTACCCAAACTTTGCATCTTTACCGCACCCTTCTGGGGACTTCCCGTGATGCTGGTAGCTGAAAGGCCGTCCCCAGTGTACAACACGCATAAGGGTTTTTTCTGGGTGAAAGCCACTTGTCGCAGGGAGTGCGCTCTTGTCGTTCGATTCTTCTCAACAGATTTCGCAGAATCATTCCCCCGCGACAGCGGGAGCTGATGCCGCGCGCACGTTGGCGTTGGAACTGCTGGCCGAGACCTGTCTCCACTTTCAAACCGACGCCGCGGGAACGATAACGTTCATGAGCCCGTCGTCGCAGAAGCTGCTCGGCTATGCCCCCGAGGAGATGATCGGCCGCAGTATCAAGGAGTATTGCGACGACGAAAACCCCGCCCGGGCGTCATTAACTGAGTTCATCAGCCAAACGCCTGATGCGGCCAATGTCACGCGGCGACTTTCCATCGCTCGGCGCGCGGATGGCGAGAGCGCGTATTTGGAGATCAACGAAAAGACACTCACCAATGGGTCGGGCGAGGTTGTGGGTCGCGCAGGGGTGGCCTACGATTTGACCCACTACATTAAGAGCGATCTGGCCATTCGTGAAAGCGAGCGAAAGTATCGCCGTTTGGTCGAAGAGTTGGGCGAAGATTACATCATCTTTACAAATCTTCCCACTGGCCAGTTGACCTACGTGAGCCCGTCGATTTACCGAGTTCTCGGTTATAAATCGGAAGAGATTACGGGCAAAAATTGGCGAGAAGTGATCGGAGAGAATTTCGTGGGCCGGGATCGCGCCGAAGAAGTACGCGGCGAACTCGATCGGGGCATCCGCTTTCACAAATTCACGGTCGAACTTCCCGACGCCCTCGGCAATATTCACATCGTGGAAATTCAACAGCGCCCCATCTTTTCGTCTGACGGGCGCTACGTCTCGATGGAAGGTATTGCCAAGGACATCACCGAGTTCACAAAAAATTCCCGTGAGCTGCAGCGACTGAAGGATGAACTCGAAGAGCGCGTCGTGCAGCGCACCGCCGAGTTGGTGGCCAGCAACGAACGACTCATAGAAAGCGAATCCCGCTATCGGAATGTCGTCGAAGATCAAACCGAGTTTATCTGCCGTTGGCTCCCCGGGGGGAAATTTACGTTCGTCAACGAAGCCTACTGCCGCTATATGAAGAAGCCGTATGGCGAATTAATTGGCCAATCGTTTCTTCCTTTAATTTACGAAGAAGACCGCGCGCGTGTACGAGCCGAGATTGAAAGTCTATCTCCTGAGAATCCAGCAATCACGATCGAACATCGAGTCGTTCGGGCCGATGGTTCGATTGGCTGGAACCAGTGGACCAACCGTGCGATCTTTGACGAACATGGCCGATCCAAAGGTTATCAATCGGTCGGACGCGACGTGACCGAGCTCAAGGCTGTGGAAGAGTTGGTCCTTGAGCGTGAAGAACACCTTAAGCGCATGTCACGGCTGGCCATTATGGGCGAATTGATCGCCGGCATCGCCCACGAGATTCACCAACCTTTGCACGCGGCACAGCTTTTCTCGGAGGCCGCCCGGCGAAATTTGGAAATGGGCACCGAACGTGGCGTCGCCACGGCGATCGACTGCACTCGCGAGATTTCCAACGCCGTCACCCGTACGGCGACGATCATTCGCCATTTGCGTTCGTTCACGACCAACAAGCCGACCAAAATCGACCCGCTCAACATCAACGAGGTGGTCCGTGAAGTTGCCGACGTGATGAGCTACGAAACCCGACGTGCGGGGGTGAAGCTGACGTTTGAACTGGCGGAGAATCTGCCAACTTGGAACGGTGACCGGGTGCAAATCCAGCAGATTCTTGTCCATCTGCTGGGGAATGCCTATGAAGCCATGCCCAAGGGGGAACGCTCCGACTGGCGGGTGGTGATCGTTACCCGGCAAGAAAGCGATTGCATCCTGGTTGAGGTCGTTGACAACGGAATTGGCACGGAAAAAGAGGACGTCGAGCGTTTATTTGATGCTTTTTACACAACCAAGCAAGAAGGGCTTGGTATGGGCCTGTCAATTTGCAAGACTATAGCGGAGTCGTTGAATGCGGAAGTCGAGGCTCGCAAGAACCCCGAGGGCGGAATGACCTTCACCTTGCGACTGCCTTTGGTCGTAAGGTAACTTATAAAAATATGAGCACCCCCTCCGTCGGTGAAGAGGCCGTCGTCTATATCGTTGACGATGACGAGCAAATCCGCAAAGCCGTGATGGCCTTAGTTGAGGCCATGGGAGTCGGCTGCGAAAGCTTTCCTTCCGCGGAAGATTTCTTGACGGCCTACGATGGCCGCCGCCCCGCGTGTCTGGTCACCGACGTGCGCATGCTGGGGATGAGTGGGCTCGAACTTCAAGAGCGCTTGGTCGAGCTAGGACACTCGATGTCGGTGATCGTGTTGACGGCATTCGCGACCACACCCACGACCGTGCGCGCGATGCGCAACGGCGCGCTCACGCTTATGGAGAAACCTTGCAACGACGACGAGCTCTGGGACGCCGTGCGTCGCGGCTTGGCCACCGATCGCGAGAACTACGATCTCGAACAACAGCGCAGCACTCTCAAGCAGCGCTTAGAAGAGCTGACCCCCAAGGAACGCGAAGTCCTCGATTTGATGATTGCCGGTGATGCCAACAAGGTGATTGCCCGAAAGCTCGATTGCAGCATTCGCACTGTGGAAAATCATCGACAGAAGGTATTTCAAAAAATGTCAGCCGATTCCTTGGCCGAGCTAGTACGCATGGCTGTCGCGATGGGCATCGTTCCCAATCTCGCGTAGCTTCTTAAAGCTGTCGCCCCAGGGCGCCACAGCATTAATTTATTTTTCATCTGTTTTGCGAGCAATTATCTCACTTACGCGTTGCTCGCGTATCGCTTGAGAGAATTCGGCTGTGGAAGTCCGCAGGGCCTTATCGGCTAGTGCGGATACCTGAAAATTGCGTGATTGCCGAATAATTGAGGAATAAGGCGTGGTGCCGAGCGCTGACCCTATGAGTCACGCATGTGAACAGCGGCACTCCTGTCTGGAATACGGGAATGGGCAATTACGCGCTATCGAGAAGAGGCCTGATACTACCATGAGTGAGATGAATTCTAACAGCAGCTCGATCGTTTATGTCGTCGACGACGATCCCCAAGCTTGCCAAACCATTTCTGAATTGATTTATTCGTTTGGATTTCAGGTCAAGTCGTTCCAATCCCCCGAAGAGTTTTTGACCAGCGTCGATGAATCGCAATCCGGATGTGCAATTCTCGATTTGCGGATGCCCGGCATCGACGGTATGGAAGTCCACCGTCGACTATTGGATCGCGGGATTGGGCTGTCGGTGATCCTGCTGACCGCATACGCCGAAACCCGCATCACTGTCAACACGCTCCGCAGCGGTGCAATCGCCGTGCTCGAGAAACCTTTCAAAGATGAAGAGTTGTGGAGTTTCGTTCAGGAAGGCGTCCAACGGAGCGAGCTCGAGCATTTCCGCCGCCGTCATCTCAATTCGCTCGAAAAGCGCCTCAAGAAACTCGCCCAACAAGATCGCGAAGTCCTCAAGTTGATGATGGAAGGTGTAAAAAATCGCTCCATCGCCAAGCGGCTAGAGGTAAGCCTCCGCACGGTCGAAAACCGTCGCCGCCGGGTGTTTGAAGTCATGCAAGCAGAGTCCGTGGCCCAGCTTGCCCGAATGATCACCGAATACGAGCATGGCCTGATCCCCAAGCCGGAAGCCCAAGATCAATGGCTCCGCCTGCCGTTTGAACGCGTTGTCTGCTAGTACAGCCCGATGTTTCCTGCATTTTCGCCGACTTCAGACCCTTCGCAGCCCGCTTGCGAGGGTGCGCGAAATTGCTAGAATACAGGGCTACGCTGCGGGCTTGGGCCCGCGTCTATCCCTTCACTGTCCTGATCGCCGAGCGGCGATCCAAAAGAATCTATGTATAACAACAAGCGCAAGAGCAACAGCAGCAGCAGCAATAAGAAGATTGCCAAAAAGGATCCCATTTGCATCGATGGCGTTCGCCCACGTCCGATGTTCGTCGATTACAAGGATCTGGATTTGCTCAGCAAGTTGACCAATCGTCATGGCCGGATTGTCAGCCGTCGTAAGACCGGTTGCCAAGCCACGAGCCAGCACGCCGTCTCGAAAGCGGTCAAGCGGGCCCGCTTCATGGCCCTCATGCCTTACGAAGGCAGCTGATCGACGACGGAACCTCATTTGGTTCCGCGCATGACTTGCCGCGCTCGGTCCCGCTGAAGGATGTCAACTCGTAAGGATCATCCCATCATGGCCGAGCCTTTCCGTACAACGCGACTCGTTGAGTTTCACGATACGGACATGGCCGGGATCATGCACTTCGCCTCATTCTTCCATTACATGGAATCGGCGGAGCATGAGCTGCTGCGATCTCTCGGCTTGAGCGTTCACACCACGGTCGATGGCGAGATGCTCAGCTTCCCACGGGTAGCAACTTCTTGCCAATTCCGATCGCCGGCGCGTTGCGAAGATATCCTTGAGATCGCAATCGTGGTTTCGCGGTTAGGATCCAAGAGCATCACCTACGATTTCGATTTCCAGATCGCAGGCCGTGAAGTGGCCACGGGGCAGATCACTTGCGTCTGCTGCCGCGTCATTCCCGGGCAGCCCCTGGAATCCGTGTCGATTCCCGCCGACGTGGCCGCGAAGCTCAAGCCATTTGTCGCCTGATCGAGCGAGCTTGGCCTCACGACGCACGGGTGTCACAATAGTTGCATGACATCACTCGTTGCCGATCATCTGGCCAAATCGTATCCCACGACCGCAGATCAAGCCCTGCAAGTGCTGAGCGATGCCTCGCTGCGGTTATTGTCGGGCGAAAACGTCGCGATCCTGGGTCCGAGCGGTTCGGGCAAGAGTACGCTCTTGGCCATCCTCGGCACATTGGATCAGCCCACATCCGGCAAGTTCGCGATAGGTGACGTCGATCCGTTTCAACTTGCCGAGCCGGAACTCGCTAAGTTTCGCAGTCGGCAAATCGGCTTTGTGTTTCAAGATCACCACCTGCTGCCACAATGCACGGTGCTAGAAAACGTATTGGTGCCGTTTTTGGCCGACGGCTCGGCTGGCAAAGCAGAGATCGATGCGGCGACGGCTTTGATTGGCCGCGTAGGGTTGGCGGAACGGTTGCTGCATCGGCCCGCGCAACTTTCCGGCGGGGAACGCCAGCGAGTCGCTATCGCGAGGGCCTTAGTTCGCAAACCAGCGTTGGTCCTGGCGGATGAACCGACCGGCAATCTGGATGCGAAAACCGCCGAGGAAATCACACGGTTGCTGTTGGAATTGCAAGCCGAACAAAATTCGATGCTGGTGGTCGTGACCCACAGCGAACAACTGGGCAGCCAAATGCAACGGCGGATGAAAATCGCCGACGGTGTGTTACTTTAGGCCGACTTCATAAGCCGTCAGCGTGCCGCTTCCTTCGTTGGAGAGAATCAGCAGCGGCTTGCCATCGGGCGCATTTTCGCTGGGTATGTACAGTAAGCCTTCGGGGGCGAGGTCACGCTTGCCGCCGCTTTCGTGCGGGGCAATGTATTCCACAAATGCTGGTGCTGCCGGATCAGAAATCTCGTAGACGAGCGCGCCGCCGGTCCGCTCGAGCCCCACGACGGTAAAGCGCCGCCGCCCGATTTCAAACACCACCAGATTCTCGGGTTCAGGCCCACGGATCGGGCTGCGGACATCAATGGGACTATCAAGTTGGCTGTCGACGTTGAACAAATCCGGCGCGACTTGGGCAATCGTTTGTTCGATATCACTGCCACTGTCGAACACGAGTTCGAGTCCCTCATCGGTTCGTCGCCAAATAGAAAATGACCGTCCGCCAAAGCCAACGAGTCGATCCAAATCGCCGTCGCCATCCGTGTCGCCCGCCCAGCGTGAAACCTCCCAGCGGCCCAGTTGATCGTTGCCGGTGAGCCGTCGTGCGGGATTGGCCGGGTCGAGTTTAATGCCTGCTTTCTCGAGTTCGCTGACCGGAATCGCTTCGTGAAAGTCGTAATAGTCGCGCGGATCGCCTTCGTTCGCCGTCACGAGATAGCGATCTTCTCCTTGCTCAAATGTCGCAATCCCGTCGGGTTGGTACATGGTCCAAATCGGCCAATGCCGAATACGCACCCCGCCATCTTGATCGCTCACGTCGAGTCCGGTGGAACTGGTATGTGAAACCAACTTGGCCTCCCCTACCCCGCCCAAAGAACGAAAACTCTTGAGCCCCAGCGAATGGATCGCCGTGATGTCCCTATCGCGGATATCCAGCTCGGCGATTGCATTATTCTCTTGCAAAGTGATCCAGGCGGTTTTTGCATCGCTGCTGATCGCGATGTATTCCGGCTCGACATCTTGCGCCACGCTCGCGTTGTTCGATCCGAACAGATGGACTCCCGCCGCGCGTAGCTCTTTTTTCTGGGAATTGAATTTGTCGAACTTCGCCTCGCGAACATTAGCCGATTTCCAGTCGTCATTTTTGATAATCACCGAGATCGATGCTTCGGGATCAAACGAATAGTCATCGGTGGGCTCCCCTTCATTCGCGGCGAGCAATGTTTCGCCATCCGGTGTAAAGACGATCATATCGGGCAAGTAGCCCGCTTGGTGGGTCGCAAGTTCTTTGAGGTCCTTAGCGTTGTAAACCGTCACCTGCCCGCGCTCGCGTTTGTCGTCCGCAGCCCAAGCAACGGCAATCACATCTCCCGTGCAGGCCACACTCGTGGCATGAAAGCCGGTGGGAATCGCAATCTCGCCCTGGCGCGTCCCGCTGGCCGCCGACACCACATCGACGCCGCCACCGACGGTGACGAACAACTTTCCGGTTGCTGCCGAATACGCGGCAATTTCGCACGCGCCGCTGGGGGCAGAGTAACGCCAAGCGAATCCAAAATTCTCATCGGCCTGGGTCGTTGCCGTGAAGACAAAGAAAACGGTCCCAAGAAAAATACGCAGCAAGTTGTCAAGCATGTTGTTTCAAAGATTTCGAGGACGCAAACCAAGGTTGCGGCAAGCAAAGGGGAGGGATTGGGTAAGAATTCACATACGTTCACCCACAATTGTTAGGAATCTGTTAGCAACTCGTGAAGCCAATATTAACGTTTGGTGAACTCTTCAAACGGCGGTTGTCTCTTAACATGCCGCCGGTAAGATCATGGCCAAATGCATTGGGCAGCATGCATTTTTCTCACGACTCACACCACTGACCAACCAACAAGGGACGAGAATCCATGCACTGTTGTGACCTATTTCGGCGGCTTTCACAACTCTTTGCTATCACCACAATATTGCTGTTATCTGCGGCAAGCGTTTCCGCGCAAATGTGGATCAACGAGATCTATCTCGATCCACCAAGCTCATTTGATAGCACTCACGAATACATCGAGCTTCGGGGCACGCCGGGAGCTTCGCTCGCTGATCACTACTTGGTGATTCTTGAAAACGAAGTCAGCGCCACAGCTAATCCTGGGCAAATCGAGGCTTTTTTCGACTTGGGCAGCCTGAGTGATCCGTTTTTCGGATCGAACGGTTTCTTGACGTTACGCCAAGCGGGCAGTCCGTTCAACAATCTCAACCCACTCTCCAATAACCAAATCAATACGGCCACGGGGGCGACTTGGGGCTCGGGGGCACAAAGCTCGGTTGGTTTCAGCGACGAAAACAACGACGGCATCATTGAAAACAGCGGCGGCACGTTTCTGTTGATCAAGAACAATGGCGGCACGGCCTCCAAGCCTGCGATCACCACTCCCAATTTAATCGATCTTGATGCCAACGACGACAAGATTCTCGACGACAACATTTATACGCAAAACTGGACGATCCTCGATTCGATCGGCTTCAACGGCGAATCGAGCGACATCAATGGTTATCTCTATGCTCCTGTGAATTTCAGCCCCGGCACTCCGACCGCGGGTGGCAATGTTGCCCCTGGGGCCACGTTTGTCGACGTCGGTTTTGAAATTGAATACCTCGCACGTTGGGGCAACAGCACGGGCAATGAAGCCGGTGACTGGCACGTTTCGAATCTCACCAACGAACCCGGCACGTCGGGCGCAGGCTATGACGGGCCCGATGATTTCCGTCAATCCGCGACTCCCCACGGTATTAACACTGTGAATCAGTTTGTCGAATCGAACCAAGGTGTCCCTTATGCCACGATTATGACAGACACACTAGGTTCGGAGAATTTATTCATCGCTGATGGCGATTTCAATGCAGTCTACAACGGCGAGGAATACGTCTTCGATGGCAAAGTCAATGGCCGAGATTTCCTGCACTGGCAACGCAACGCAGGCTTTGGCCTGAATACCTTTGGTTTTCCACGGTTTGCCAATCGTCGTCATGGCGACGCCAACGGCGATCGCGTGGTCAACAGTGCTGACCTGGCGATCTGGCAAGCCGCTTATGGTGCGGGGGCTTTGTCAGGCTTTGCAGCCGTGCCAGAACCATCGACGCTGGCGTTGCTACTCGTTGGTGGATTGTTCTGTGTTCGCCGAGCCCGCGATTAATCCGGCCCGATATAGCAATAGTTTAAATCATTTCCGTCTTACTGCTAGGAAGCAAAATCGATGCGTCAATTGAGCGCGAAGACACGCCACCCCGCGGCGTTCACGTTGGTCGAGTTGTTGGTGGTGATTGCGATTATTGGGGTGCTCGTGGCTTTGTTGCTCCCGGCCATCCAAGCGGCGCGCGAAGCGGCCCGCCGTTCGCAGTGCATGAACAATCTCAAGCAAATCGGCTTGGGTATGCTCAACTACGAAAGCTCCAAAAAGACTTTCCCTCCGGGACAATTCAAGCCTGCAGGACTCTCGGTGAAACGGGCTCTCGCTTGGCCTGTGTGGCACCTTCCCTACATCGAGCAGCAGAATGTTTTTGATCGCATTGATATGAAGTTTAGCGTGACCGAGTCACCCAACAATCAGCCGGACTTTTCGGGGCCGACTAACGCCGTGATCGATACGTATTTGTGCCCGAGCGTGAGCCGTCGTCAACTTTATCGTGGCCAGGATGGTCGACTCACGGGATTGCCTGATCCAGGGTCGGCCGGAGATCACAATGGCAACGGACTTGGTTGCATCGACTACATGGGCATTCCCGGCCCCGATGAAGGAATCATCAATAAGACTTCGGGCATTGCGTATGACAAAGAAGAGGGCAACTTCCTGGCTTACAAGCCCGGCCGTGGAATTCTCATGCGGCTCGATGCCAATCCCACGCCTTGTCCCGGTGCTACGCCAACGTGTTCGGCACCCGTGGTGAAGATGAAGCACATCATCGACGGCACGACCTACACGATGATGGTGGCTGAATCGAGTGGTCGTGGTGCGGAAGAGCAAATCAACTGCAACGGCGAAAATACGCCGATGACCGACGAATTTTCTGGCGCTTGGGCAAGCGAAAAGAATGTGAGCCGCGTGAAGCTCGACCCCGATCCGGCTGTGGGGAAACAGTATTGCGGACAATGGGTTTCGGCCGTGAATCCTCCCGAAAAATTTCAATTCGCCTACGAAGAGTTTTTCTCCGATCATCCCGGTGGCTTGCAGACATTGCGATGCGACGGCTCGGTGCAGTATTTACGCGACGACACCGAACGCGACGTCTACATCGCCCTTTGCACCCGCGACGGCGGTGAGCTGGTCATTGAATAAAAGGCTGCGTGAGAATCAACATAACGCCCAGGGATTGCAATCCCTGGGCGTTTCTTAGTTTGCTTCTATCGCTTTGTTCTTCCGGTTGTTAATCCTAGCAAACCGACCAGTATCACGAGCGTCCCAGGCTCAGGCACGAGCGTCACGCTCAAGCCCTCAAACCGTGCCCCATTGGCGATATCGCCCGTGGGAATTCCTTGGCTATTCATGGGAACATAGCCAGGCAGCAGCGTGGCGTAATCGATTTGTCCATAGGTTAGCGTAAACACCTGACCCGGGCGAAAGGGAATCCCCAAGCCCGAAATATCGTCCGTGGCGTCGTCGGCCATCACAAAATTAGGTACGCCCACATCCTCGGTATCGAAGCCCTGAAAGTTCAGGCGAAACTCGGCCTCGAAATCGAAAATCGTTCGCACCGAGCCGTTCGGGAGCGTCAGCGTGAAATGCTCAAGCGTTTCGTCTTTCATACCGTCGAAATAGAGTTTGTCCAAATATCCCGTGCGGTTGAACGAAAAGCTGAGCGATTCCCCCTGCCCCGCGGCCGTGCCACCCATCAGGTTGAGCCGATTGGGGAACGGATCGGTCACTCCGGGATTGGGGCGAGAATCAACACCGAGCCGCCCCGCGTCGGTGGCAAAGATTGCCAATCCTGGGCCCGCGCTGAATGAAACCATGACTTCGGGATCCGCCACATTTCCACCGGCGAGGCCATTGAGCCCGCTTGGGTTGGCGTTGCTGAACACAAACGTGCTGGCTTGTGCCGGTAAGCCGCTTAGCACGCACAACATGAGACCGGCCAATATTCGCGACATAGTTCAATATCTCCTGGCAAGAAAAAACCTCGGCCATCAATCCCATGATGGCCGAGGCTCGAAATTAAACAGAGAGTCAGTTGACTAGCGGCGCACTAAGCCTAGGCCAGCCAACGAGCAAAGCATCAACGCCACGGTGGTGGGCTCGGGAACGGCGGTCGGATAGGAACCGGGGTTTCCGAACAAGCCATTGGCATTTTCGAAGCTGCCAAAGTCATCGCCGAGGGTCGACAATTGCCAGCCCAAAACATTATTTGCACCCAAGAGGGCATCGCTGCTGGGATTGCCGCTGGCGGCATCAGTGCGGATCGAACCAGCAATGTTCACATCGCCGTAGGTCAAGCGATCGACCAAGGCGTTGAAGTTATCGTAGATATTGATTTCGTCATTGCGCCCCAAGTTGGCGGCATTGCCACCGATCACTTTCACGGAGGCGGGCAATCCCCAGTCAGCACGAAATGTGCTGGCCAAGGCTTCGGCCAGAATCACGGATTCGCCTACCGCGACGCTGCCAAAGTCCGAGAGGCTGGTCGTACCGGGGGTACGGCTGTCGTCGTCAAAGCTCCAACCAGTGAAATCCACGGCGGAAGGACCAAAATTGGTCAATTCGATGAATTCCGAGCCATTGTACATCCACTCGGAAATACGGACTTGGCCCATGGCCTGACCGGCCAAACAGAGCAGCATGGCTGCTGCACAAAATAGCTTCTTCATTAGCTTTCGCTCCTATTGGTGTGAATCGAGAAACAAATTTCTACGCGACTGAGGGGAATGCAAGACCGAGCGCCGTTACCAAGCGGGAGGCTTGCTGGGTGCGCCGCGGTCCATCAATGTTGAGAGTCAATGATCTGCCCCGAAAAACGCAAACCGCACACGGCCTTGCATCTCCCTCAGTCCAACTGCGAGCAGCTTAGGGGGTCGGAGTGAAGAAAAGGTGAAGAACGTGTGTGACTTGAGCGAATAGTCAGAATCTTTTACTAACCCCGCAAAAAGCCCCATTTTTGTGTTAATGAATTATTAAGATTCCGCGACCGACGCCGTTAACCGGCCCTCGGCAGCCGATCCCGCTACCGTGCTCAAAACTTCGTGCCACGCTACCGGTCATACCGATTGCACCGCTTGGCGAAGTGTTGATTCGTGGCCAGCCAGCTTTTCACCGACTTGCAGAGTTATGTCTCACAGCCGCGCGGTTCGATGCTAGTAATACTTGATATCACCCCTCACGGATGACGGCGATGATACTCCGCACACTCTACGCTTGCTCGATGGCCTGCATGGCTTTGTTTGCCCAAGAGGCTGTTGGGCAATCGCTGGGGCTTTATCATATCCCCAGCACGATGCCCCAATTCTGCGGGCTTGGCTACGGCCCAGGGCATCATGTCCCCATGATCTGCAACAAGGATTGCCATCCCCCGCGGATGCAGCGCCGCGTTCATGTCTGCGGCTGCACGAACTGCCCCCTGCCAATGGAAAGTTTCCACGGCTGCGCGGGGCCCGGTTGCCACGCGCAACTTGACCAAATCCTCGGAACGGGCGAATATGGCCGTTCGCAGATCATGCGCGACGAGCCCCAGAATCTCACCGAAGAAAGCATCTTACCGCTGCCGGAATCGGCCGAGCCGCCGCAACTCGAGATGTTGCCTTAGAAGTCAGCGCCCCAGAAGTCAGCCGCGTTATGAAAATTTTTGTCGCAGTGCTCGTGGGGTTGGCCGTCGCGCTCGCCCTGGCACTCGCTTGGCGAGGTCGGCGACGCACGCGGCACCAAGCGCTTTATCAGCGTGCGATCGACGCATTTCCCCACCAAGCGAAGGGTTTGAGCAACATCTTTCTGGCTGCGGCCAACGCCACAGGCAAGCCGCGCGGATTGATTTGGAAAAGCTGCGAGCTGCAGGGCGAGCCGCTGTTCGCAACCGACCATACGACCGGCGAGATTTACGGTCTGTCGGGAGCAACGATTGGCTTCGCAGCCATCCCCGGCGGGGACATGGAAGAAGTCGAAGCCGTCGGCGATATTCGCTACGTAACGGCAGTGTTCGTTTATCGCGAAAACAAATGGCAAAGCGACGGCCGCGCTATTTTTAATCTCGAACCGGCACAAGCACTGGAGCGACTGCAAACCAGTCAGTCATCCTGAGAGAGCCTAGGCGACCGAACGATCTAGTTTGCCTACGTATTGAAAGTCGAGACCCATTTCATACTGGCTCTTTTCTCTCAGCTCTTCGCTAGTAACTCGCTTTCGCCTTCTTCCGCGACTTCTTAACGCTAATCGTCGCCTTATCGCCTACTTCCTCGACTTCATAACACGAAATTGCTTTTTTCGCTGGTCCCGCTTGCACCGAACCGTCGTTCACGTCGAACTGCGAGCCGTGCCAAGGGCACATCACCGTGCCGCAGGCCATCATTCCCCCCGCGAGAGAACCTCCTTTATGAGTGCAAGCGTCGTCGAAGGCCGTAAGACCTTCTTCGGTGCGAGCCAGCACGATTCGTTTGCCATCCGTATGAACGAGAATCATCTGGTCGACAACGAGTTCCTTCACTCCCTCAACCTTGGCATAGCCGTCGCCGTCAACTTCCACATGCTCCTCGCGCCATTTCCCCGATTCTGCGTAACGATGATCCACACCGATCTGATTGCGATAGACGAGCGTTCCACCCATCCAACCACCGACGGTCATCACGCCGATCGAAGCGAATTCCAGCACGACGGCTAGTGGCCTGGGCTCGAAGGTTTGCCAATCGCGAAACGCCCAGCCCGCCGCCATGATCGCCAGCGCCACAAGATTCACGATCATGTGATAAGTGGCGCGCGTTTTGGCTGAACTATTCGGCGGCACGACCGTCACGTAGTCGATGAACCCCGGCACACTCGCGGCAATGCCCGTGACCACGGCGGCGATGCTCGAATACGCCCCCACGGTGAGTAAGCTCGGCCAATCCCCCATCAGCCCCGCCAAATCCGCGAGTGGCGCGGCCGTGGAAAAAGCAATTGGGAACCCTACCATCATCGGATGAATAGGGTGCGTCATAAAATTGGCTTTGCTACGCATGGCAGGCTTTCTATCTCAAATTGATGGACCTGTCGTTGAGCGGCATCAAAGCAATGTGCCAGCCGGACAACCAGGAGACATTGGGCGCCGTAAACCGGTTCGTCCCTGAACCGGCCGAGCTAGGACGAGTGCAAATCAGATGCCCACGGCGAGGCTGGCGAGAAGTTCGTACGATCGCAACCTTGCGTTGTGGTCGTAGAAAGCCGACGCAACGATCAATTCGTCCACGCCGGTGCGTGCGATGAATTGGTGCAGGCCGGATCGAACGGTCTCCGTGGAACCAACGAACGAGCAACTAAGCATCGACGACGCTTGCGCTTCTTCGGCAGGGGACCAATAGACATCGATGTCGTCGATCGGCGGTTGAAGTTGTCCCGGCTTACCGCGGACGAGATTCACGAATTGTTGCTGCACCGACGTGAATAGCCGTGTGGCTTCAGCATCGGTGTCCGCTGCAAAAACATTCACGCCTGCCGCGACATAAGGCTCGGCCAATTGTGCCGACGGTTCAAACTCACGGCGATAAAGTTCAATGGCTTCCATCAACGCCGCGGGGGCAAAGTGCGATGCAAACGCATAGGGCAGTCCCAACACCGCGGCGAGTTGAGCGCCGTATAGACTCGAGCCCAAGATCCAGAGCGGCACTTTGAGCCCTGCTCCTGGCACGGCTTGCACTTTTTGACCCGGCTCGGCGGGTTCAAAGTAGTGCTGAAGTTCCACCACGTCGTTGGGGAACCGATTGGCCGATTCGATGTTGCGCCGTAAAGCACGCACGGTCTCTTGATCGGTTCCTGGTGCGCGCCCCAGGCCCAGATCGATCCGCCCAGGATAAAGCGAAGCGAGCGTCCCGAACTGTTCCGCGATCACCAGCGGCGCGTGATTGGGGAGCATGACACCCCCTGCCCCGACGCGAATCGTTTTTGTGCCACCGGCGATGTAGCCAATTACGACCGACGTCGCCGCGCTAGCGATGCCGATCATGTTGTGATGCTCCGCCAACCAAAAACGATGGTATCCCCACCGCTCGGCATGCTGTGCGAGATCGAGCGAGCGCTTGAGCGCCTCCCCCGGCGTCGAACCCGCCGGCACAAACGCAAGATCAAGAATCGATAGTTGAGCCATTTTTTGGTAACCATTAAGACACAAAGGGCACGAAGAAAGATAGAGATCAAATTATTGTCATTCAAGCGTCGGTAGAATCATTCACAAAAGTCTTCTTAGTGCTCTTTGTGCCCTTCGTGGTTAAATAAATTACTTACTCCGTCTGACCACGGCATAGCCATATTGCGTCGGCCAACTCGGATCGGCGTGCAGTGCTTGTTGCGCTTTGATTGCCCAATACGGTTCGCGCAACATCTCGCGGGCTAACAACACCAAGTCGGCCGCTCCCGAGGTGATAATTTCATTCGCTTGGGCTGCTTCTGTTATCAAACCCACCGCTCCGGTCATCATCCCCGTTTCCGTACGAATCGCGGCTGCTAATGGCACTTGGTAATTCTTCTCAACTGGAATCTTCGCATACGGCACGATCGCGCCGCTGGAGGTATCAATCAAATCGACGCCACATTTCTTGAGTTCTTTGGCCAGCGCGATCGATTGCTCGATATCCCAGCCCCCTTCGACCCAATCCGTGGCCGAGATTCGCACGAACAGCGGCATCTCTTTGGGCATCAATTCACGCAGCGTCGTGGCAATCTCGATCACCAAACGCATGCGATTCTCCAAGCTGCCGCCGTATTGGTCGGTGCGTTTGTTGGTCAACGGCGACAGAAATTCATGCAGCAAGTAACCATGTGCAGCGTGGATTTCCAAAATGTCAAAGCCCGCCTTAATCGCGCGCTCCGCTGCGGCACGAAACGAGGCAATCACTTCGCGAATGCCCGCTGCATCGAGTTCGCGTGGCGGCACATCCTGTTCGTAGAAGGGAATTGGGCTCGGCGCCACGGTTTCCCAAGCCCCTTCACCATCTTTCAGTTGTGCGCCACCTTTCCAAGGAACGTCGGTGCTCGCCTTACGTCCCGCGTGGGCCAGTTGAATTCCCGCGGCGGCCCCCATCCGCTTAAGAAAGCGCACGATCCGCGCGAGGGGCTCGATATGTTTCTCATCCCAAATGCCCATGTCACCGGCCGTGATGCGGCCTTCTGCGCTGACTCCCGTGGCTTCGACAATTACGAGTCCCGCGCCACCAACGGCACGGCTTCCTAGATGGACCAAATGCCAATCATCGGCGAAGCCATCCACGGCACAGTACTGGCACATGGGCGAGACCGCGATCCGATTGCGCAGCGTGACACCGCGAATCGTCAGCGGGCTCAAGAGATCGATATCGGTGTCGGTGCGGTCGTGATCGACGTGGGAGGCACAACCGGCGGAGGGGTGGGAGGGGCCGGCATCAACGCGCGAAGACTCGCTCATACGTTTTCTCCTAGTGAGGTGGGAAACGCATTATACGCTTTATGAGTCTCCCTGGTTCGCTAGATAAGCGTACAGCCAACGGTCCAGCAGCACACCATCTTTGATGACACTTTTTCGTAAAATCCCCTCGCGCTCAAAGCCCATCTTTTCCAGCACGCGGGCCGATGCGGGATTCCACGAAAAGACGTAGGACTCGATTCGCGAGAGGCCAAGGTTTTTGATCGCGTATTCGGTCACCCCTCGAACGGCCGACGAAATAATGCCGCGGCCCCAATAAGGTTCACCGAGCCAATAGCCGAGTTCGGCGCTGTGACGGCGTTCCCCTTCCCCCAACGTGAGACCAATCACCCCCACGGCTTTGCCATCGACTTCGATTGTAAAGACGCTCGTGGGCGATTGCCGCAAGGTGTTGTCGATATATTGCTGTGTGTCGGCGAGCGTCAATGGATGGGGAAAACGGTCGCGAAGATTTCGCCACACGTTATGATTGTTGCCATGCTGCGCAAGCGACTGCGCGTCTTCAGGCCGCAGCGGTCGTAAGCTAAAATTGTCGTATTGGCGCAGCATATTGTTTCCAGATCTCTCTTGGCGTGACACTCTATTGGAATCAGAGTTGCACACACATGCAAGCAGGCCCATGTCCCGGGGCCGATCTTGCGGGAAACCTGCAACGATTATAGCAATCACAAGGAGTTGATTTTGCCTGCACCCATCCTGTTTGATCCCAGCGACTATGCCGACCTCAGTTTAGGCGATCAGGCCCTGTTGCAGTTGGGGTATGTCCGCGCTAAGGAAGCACTTGAACGGAATATCACGCCGGTCGGTTTTTCGGCCTGCTCGCTCGACGACAATCAGGTCCACGGGACCGACGTGAATTATCGTTCGGTGTGGGCGCGCGATGGGGCCAAGACCGTGATCTGGACGCTTGACCTTGAGGACGAACGCATTCGCAAGTGTCAGGAGCAAACACTCCGCACGATACTTTCGCATCAAGCCCCCGCGGGACAATTGCCGGCGCATGTGTTGATCGACACCAACAAACCCGAATACGGCGGTGTTGGCGGGATCACCTCGATTGATAGCGCGTTGTGGACGATCATCGCTGTGTATCACTTTTGCCGTCACGCGCAAGATTGGTCGCTCGCGGATGAATATGGTGAAGTCCTACAAAAAGCCATGGATTGGCTCAGTGGACTCGATGCCAATAATTGCGGTCTCCTCGAGATTCCCGAAGCCGGTGACTGGACCGATTTGTTCGCACGCAGTTATCACGTGCTCTACGACGAAGTGCTGTGGCATCGCTGCTTGGAATGTTTCGCAGAGATTCAAGAACATTGGGGCAACGCAGAGCGTTCGGAAGGCTATCGCAAGTGGTCCATTCATGTGAAGGAAATTATCCTGCGTCGTTTCTGGCCTTCAACAGCCATCGACGACACCAAAGTCGGGCCCAGCTTTGCCGACGTGCAATACGAATTGGGCGATGCGCAGTATCTTGTTGCGCAGATTTCGCCGTTCGGTTACAGTTGGCGTTGTGACGTGTATGGCAACTTGCTCGCATATCTCACGAATCTTTCCGACAAAGATCGCGCGATGAAAACGTTCCGCTATCTGTGGGGCGTGGGGGTCAACTTGCCGGGACCGACGCGCAATATGTATCCCACCGTGCATGCGGGCGACCCCGAATGGCGTGATTATTTTGCCGTCAACTTGCTGAACCTTCCCAATCACTATCACAACGGCGGCATCTGGCCCTTCATCGGCGGGCTGTGGGTTCGTTTCATTCACAAATTAGGACTCAAAGATGTGGCCCGCCGCGAGCTGGTGAATCTCGCCAATCTGTGCTCCCAAGGCGTGAGCTTCGAATGGGAGTTCAACGAATGGCATCACGCCGAGACAGGCCGCCCGATGGGCAAAGCATATCAGGCCTGGAGCGCGGCCAGCTTCATCAAAGCATGTCACGATTTGCACGTCGAACCCGACCGGATCACGCACTTTTAATCGACAGCTCAGCCAAGTTGCTGTCGCTCACAGACATCCAGTGCTGAACTCCCTCGAGCACGCCTGCCGCGAAATCTGCCTGCGCGAGATAAATGTGGGGGGCGTCGAGCACCTTGAGTTCCTCGAGCGCGTTGCCAACGACAACACCGCGGAACCCTTGCGTGAACATGGCCGAATCGTTGCCTGTATCGCCGCAAGCGATCACACGATCCGGGGGTAATTCCCATTTCTCGGCAAGAAATGCCGTGGCGGTGCCTTTGTCACAACCGTACGGCAAGAAATCGAGATCACGCTGCGAGCTGTAAACCATGTGAGTTTTCGTGCCCGCGCTGTGAAGTTTAAGCTGCCAGGCGGTCAGTTCTTCGATCGTGGCCCGCTCTGCGTAATAACTCACTTTGTACGGCGAAAGAAACTGTGCAGGCTGCAACTTTAACCGTGGTTCGTCGCCGAGCAATTCGTGTATCGTCCGGGCATCCCAGTGAATGTCATGTTCGGGCCAACCGGGCAGTGGTTCGCCCGAGTCAAACATTTCGATTTGCGTCCCCACCCCGCCGATGATGGCATCCGGTCTAGGAAGCGCCGATTTCGCGATCGATTTGCGCACCGATTCTGGAAAGCGCCCCGAATTATAAACGAGGCGCACTTGCTCTCGCTGTGGCGCAAGCCATCGTGCGAACTCCTCCAAGGCCGTCTCATCGCCTAACAGAGTGCCGTCGAGATCACTCGCGATCATGTAATTCTCTGGCACGCTACTCTCCGACAAGGCTTTCCGATTCTAAGGGAGTGCTCCAAGAGAAATCCAAATTCGAGCCGGGAATTGCATCGACCAAATTGAGCAATTGTTGCGCAATGCCGGTCCAAGTGAAATGAGCCCGTGCTTTCTGGCAGCCATACTTTGCCAAGCGGTCGTAGATCGCGTTGTACTGCAACACAAACGACATCGCGTGACCATACGCCGCGGGATCAAACGGATTGGCAAAGAGCGCTTCTCGTCCCCAAGTGACTTGCTCCCACAAGCCCCCTTCGGTCGTAACAATCGTCGGCGTGCCACAAGCCATCGCTTCCACGGCTGTCATGCCAAACGGTTCGTAACGACTGCTCAGCGCGAACAAGTCCGCCGCGCGATAGTAGTCGGCCAATTGATCGTCTGGAATGTAATCTAGAAATTGCACCTGCTTAGCGATTCCCAACTCATGGGCGAGCCCCTTCAGCTCCGCCAGCATTTTCTCTTCTTGCGGAGTCAGGCTCGTTGAGCCAACGGCTAACACCAGCTTGGCATCGGGAACGCGATTACAAACTTCGCTCATCGCGCGAATCAATAGATCGTAGCCCTTGTTCTGCGCGAGCCGTCCCAGTGCCAAAACAATACGCCCTTCAAGGCCGAGTTGCTGTTTAAGCGAACGCCGTGAAGCCTGGGAAACTGGGAAGAAACGTCGATCATCATACCCCGGCGGAATCACTTTGACCTTATTCGTGGGAACATTGTATTCCCCATCCCTTGCGGTCAGGATGTCGCGCTGAGCCGGCGTGGTGGCGATCAGCAGATCGCATTCGTCATAGACGACCTTTTCTTCGCGAATCCGCCGCCGAAAATTGTACTTCTTTTCCAACTCGGCGGGTTCGCCATCCATGTTGTCGCGTTTCCACGAGCCAATCGAATGTGGCGTATGAAAATGGGGAATACGAAAACGATTAGCCAGCGCTTGTCCAGCAAGACCCGCATCCCAGTAGTGGCTGTTGATGAACGTGTATTCATCGGGGCTGGCCGCAACGAATTTGCCCACCCGCTGCACCCATTCGGGAATGCTGTTGCAGAGCGTTTCCTTCGGGATAAATTCGTTACCTCCACAGGGAAATCGCAGCACGCGCACGCGCACGTCAACTTCTTCTTCCAGTGGCTGATCTTCAAAGCGGCGGGTGAGAATGTCGACTTCATAGCCCAGCTGTGCTAGGCATCGCGACAACTCCAAAACATAGACGACTTGCCCACCGGTATCCGGTTTGCCAAGTTCTGGTTCCGCGGCCACATACCCATGCGTTGAGATCATCATGATTCGCTGCGTTGGTTGGCTCATTGCTTCCTCCCACGGTTAAGGGTGTGATTCTTAATCTGGTTGGTCGTGCAAAGAATATACCAAATTTCATCGGCAGTGTCGTTTCATTCCTCCTGGATAATCGAGAAAAACATCCACAAACTTTTTTTCTTTGATCACTCAGTGCGCAACTTGATGCGAAGTTAACCACTCCGCCGGGTCTTGCCCAAATAACCGCACGAGCACTGAATACAAATCACTATGCTCCTGTTTCAATTGCTGCGGCTGCGTGAAAAAACATTCGCACGTGACGGCAAAAAATTCCGCGTGATTGGTCGCGCCGTATTTATCAAGCAGCGTCCGTTCACCGTGCCGCGAGCGTTCCACAAGTTGATCGTATTCCTTGCTCGTGATGTGATACCACTGCCTTTCGAATTTCAGATCGGTCATCGGCGGCGCGCCGTTGGTCGAGCCGTCGAGGCTATCCATGTGATGCGCGAACTCGTGAATCACCACGCACCGAGTGGAGTTTGGATCGCGGCCTTCGTGGATCACCGTCTGCCAGGCCAGGACAATCGGCCCCCCCTGCCACGATTCGCCTAAACGCGTGTCAAATTGTTCCTCGGGCAAATTGAACCCGCCCATGATGAGATCGGTCGTCGATTCCGGCGTCGCCGAATAAGCCCCTTTGTAAACGATGATCGTGCGCAGCCGATCGAAGTACCAAGGCTTCTCGAACCCCAGCGTCATCAGCGCCGCTTGCCCGGCGATGGTCACCCGCATTTCGTCGGTCACGATCAGCCGATTGCCGCCGACCCAATCTTTTTCGTGCAGCATGATGCAGACGAATTCGCGGACCTTGCGCTGCTTGTGCTCGTCGAGATGGCCATACTGCCAGACGTTCAGCCGCAGCCAGGCATCCCACTCGGCGGGAATCGGTTGCGCTAAAAACTTCTTACGGCGGCGGTTCGTTAACCAGTCAAACATGGCGTCATCTCAGGGGGATCGAAAACAAGACTTCAGATTATATCCGTCCCCGAGAAATGAATAACGCCAATCTCACGGTCTGCCACGCACTCTTTGTGCCCTGCGTGCCTTCGTGGTTCACGATTTTACTTGCCAGCGAGCGAAACTCATGCCATGCTGGTGGCTAATCATTCACTTTTCCCCTGCGAACCGTGCCATGGCCATTCAAACCGCGAGCAAAGACGGCATCCTCACCATCCACATACAGGACGATCGCCTCGTTGATCCCGCGCAGCTCACCCGACTGTTCGACGACATCAACGCCGCGCTGGGCAAGTCCGACGAAGACCGCGTAATCGTCGACTTTACGCCGGTCGATTTCATGGCCTCGTCGGCCCTTGGCAAGCTCATCCAGCTCAACAAGAAGGCTACCGAGTTCAAGGCCAAGCTCAAGCTTTGCGGCATCAATCCCCAGATCTACGAGGTCTTCAAGATCACGAAGCTGCACAAGGTGTTTGACATCGAAAAAGACGAAGCCGCCGCGCGGAAATCGTTCAACAAATGGGGAATCTTTAAGTAAGAGATGAGAGGTCTGAGGTCAGAGGCCAGGAATTTTTTTGCTACTGACCTCTGGCCCCCGACCTCTGACCTCTTTGCTTAGCTAGTTGGCTTCGCTCCCCGTCTGAGCTACAATGTCGGCTCGGCTTGATGCCGCCCTGCCTGGCCCGACCTTGACTGCCTCGACCGAAGATTGGAGTCCTCCCATGGCCAAAAAGACCACTCCCAAGAAGACAGCCGCCGCCTCGGCGGCTGCTGAACCCAAAGCTACGACCAAAGCCCCCAAGCCCGCGGCTGCCCCGAAACCAGCCGCTGCTAAAAAGCCACCCGCCAAGTCGGAATCCAAAGCGGCGAGCAACGGCGATTCTTCGACCGCTGCCACAGCGCTCGGCACTCATCAGATCGGCGAAACCGCCGGTGCGGTCTGGTACTATCTAACCGAGAACAGCGAGGCATCGCTGGCCACGATCAAAAAAGATTTGAACCTCTCGGCCGATCTCCTACTCGCCGCGGTGGGCTGGCTCGCCCGCGAAGAAAAGCTCGAGTTCAACGTCTCCGGCAAAAGCGTGAAGCTCTCGCTCAAATAATAAAGCGTTTTGAAAAGCATTTAGCCCGGCGTGATTGCGAAGTCCTGCTTCGCACACACGCGGGGCTATTTTTTTACCGCGCTATATTTTTACCGTCGCCGCCACAACATCCCCGCGCTCGCCAACGCAATGAGCGCCAACGACGATGGCTCGGGCACGGCCCCGAAGGCGAAGATGCTGAAGTGATCGGTCGTGCCACAGTAAAGACCGTCTTTGGTTTTCACACCGCTCGGCATCACTTCCCACACGGGCGGGCTGACGCTGGTGTTCAAAGTGCGAAACGCCAAATCGCGGTGCACGATTCCTTCTTTGTGCAAATGCGCGAGTTTGGGAACACTGAAGCTAATATCAACACCGTCCGGAAACCGCGTGAGATTTTGTCCCGTCGCCACGTCGATAATATTCACCTCAAAGACCAAACTCCCCCCCGGCACGGGCGGCACGGGTATCGAGATCGAATCGCCAAAGGCTACGCGCAGTTCTACGTCCTGAGCGCTGGCAAATTGAAGGGGATTGAAAATCAGCAGATCCGTCTGTCCCTTAATCTCCACATTCTCGCCCGCGTTGCTGTTTCCTACGAAATAAGGATTAGTGATACCGACAGCATCGTCTTTGTCGTCGCAATCTTCGTTGCTTCCCCCTTCGCCGCAACCGCCCAGTAGAATTGCAAAGTTGGTAGCCCGAGCCGGCGCGTTGTGCATAAGAAAAGAGCAGACACCCAACAGAATGACGAACTTAAGCGACTTCATTAGCGGCACTCCCAGATTCCATGTTTCGATAATAGGCCGAATGGCAGGCCCATTATGAGCGCGCTGCCGCCCCTCGTAAAGGAAAATCCCCCGTTAGCCGGCAGCGTCCCGCTGCCGCGTGCTTTTGGCCCACCACTTGCAACAACTAATCAATTCAAGTGGAGCTCTGAGTGCAGAGGAGGGCCAAAATCGTGTCAAATCAAGTGCCGACATTGTCGGAATATGGCGATTTGGTCGGCACTGTGGAGATCGACGGTCATTTGAGCACACCCTTAGCTGAGTTGGCGGCGCTGACGCGCATGCCGACGCATTGCTGTCCAGTAGGAGTTGAAATCGAACTCTTCGAGTCGTTTGACACCATCGTGCATTTTTCGGTGCTCGCTTACGACTCACGCATCATCGGCTGCGATCCCAACAGCATGACGGCCTATGTCGAACAAACGGGCAGCTTGCCGATCCAGCGTTTTCCAGGCCTGATCAGAAACGCGTCGGCTCATCGCTTTTTCAAACATTTCTCGATCGTGGCCCTCGATCATCGCACGGTCCACATGGGCGACCGGCTCCGTGTGATCGACAATGACGACCAATATTCCCCACCTCACGATCCGCCAAGCAATGGCATAAACAAAGCCAAGCCAATATAAAGGCCACAGCGCGTATGTTCGGCTTCTACTCCAATCGACTCGGCTGTGCAGGCTCGCTGCTGATATCGGTGATCGGCACGGTCGTGCTTCTGCTACTGATGAGATCCTGCAGTTAGATGCGTTAACAGTGGGGTGGCATGCCCTCTGAGGTACTCCGAAGTGGACATGTTGGTTAAAGCTCATCATGCCCACTTCGTGCCTCAGAGGGCATGCCACCCTGGGAATGACTTCTGGCTAACAGCTAACAGCCAATAGCTAGCAGCTGATCCTCCCCAACCATTCCCGCTTATCTATCACATCGCTAATAAACATCTGCTGGGCGACCAGGATCGCTTCGTGCAGTTGCTCCGCGGTGACCGAGCCCGCTTTGTTTTCGACGTCGAGCGTCCCCGTGGCGTCGCGCAAGAATTCGACGTTGTACCCGCGATGAAAGGCCTGCCGGGCCGTCGTGTCGCAGCAGATCTGCGTCATGTAACCGGCGATCGAAACCGTGTCGATGCCCCGCTCTTTCAAAAACTCATCGAGCGGCGTGCCCGTAAACGAGCCCGGCAATTGCTTGTCGATCAAAATATCGCGCGGCCGCTGGGCGACTTCGTTGTGCAGTTGCCACAGGTCGCTCTCCTTACGAAAGACGGGCGACTCGGGATCGGGCTGGTGATGCCGCACCACGACGGTGGGAATGTTCGCCCCATGCGCGGCATCCATCACTTCCAGGATCGCTTCCAAATGCCCCACCGGATGCCGAATCGGAAAGGCGCCGTCGAAGTATTCCCGCTGCACGTCGATAACAAGGAGAGCACGATTCATCTGACAAGCCTTTCTATAGCCGAGGTCCTTCTATCCCTCTCCCTCCGGGAGAGGCTAGGTGAGGGTTTTTCTTCGCGTAGCCGAGGTCTGCGACCTCGGAGTGTGGCACGAGTCTCCGAACTCGTAATGCCGAAAATACAAGCCTGGTTGAGATAAAATACCCTTATTACTAGGAACGCATTGCACTATAGCTCTCTGGCCAAAAATCGCAACTTGTCCACTTTAAACCGATATGCATACTTTTCAGAGTGTGTGCGCGTGTTCGGTTACCGAAGACATCTTCAAGAGGACCAAAATGAACAAGCAGTTAGCTGACGTCTTGCGTGAGCAGATAACCTGCATACGTCATGCGCTAGAAGAACCTGATATTAAAGCTGCCGAGGCGAAGATTCCAGGTTGCAGAGGCGAAATACTGCGATTACGCGCTGTATTAAAAGAGCTAGAGTGCAAGCTAGATATTACCCCAGAAATTCAAATAGTCTTTCTAGGTCCGAGTCGTCACGGCAAAAGTACGTTGCTAAATGCCTTAGCCAGACAATCGTTGCTGCCAACTTCTGACGTCAAGCCATGTACAGCCTCAATACTACGTTTGAAATGGGCGCCTGATTGGTTTTGCAAGTTGAGTTTTGTACGACGTAGTGAACTGCTTTCAGACCGAACCACAGCAGTTGAAGAAATCGAGGATTATTTGAAAAGGGCTAAGGCCCACTATTGCGAAGAAGAATTGCCTGATGATCCTAAGTATGTACTGAACACCTTACAAAGGTTCATTCATCTATTTGGAATCGATCCATCGAGCGACCCCCAAACTCTTGTTGAAAAAGTTAAAACCGCTGAAATTCCATCAAACGTACTCGAAAAACTTGGCAGACCTCACGAAGCCAAAGCAGGATCATTTGAAAAGCTAAAGGAAGGTTTATCACCTTACCTATCTACGGCTGGTGTCTATTGGACAGTCGTTGAATCTTGCGAAATATCTGGACCATTTGACAATTGGCACCCCAATCTAAGCTTGGTTGACTTACCGGGTACGAATGATTCTAACCCACAACGCACTGCTATAACGAATAGCCTTCGCGATAAAGCACAAGCCGTAGCGATTGTAACCAGTGACAGTAACATCGGCCCTGATATCTTGTCATGGTTAAAATCATCTTCTGTGTTGTCAGATTTCCTTGAATCGTCTGCCAACAATCGACAGCGGCTTTTTATCATTCGCACAAAGCTTGATAGTTTTAATCCGGAAATAGATGATGTGGAGTCCGAGCAAGAGGAAGAAGCTCTTAGGCAGCAAGGATTCGTAAAGTATAAGAACGAACAAGAGGCTGCTTATCGAGAAATGCTACGAGAGATTGTTTATCCCAGGTTATTAGCGACATCAGATATCGACAATCTCAAGAAAGCTGAACTCTTAAAGCGAGTGGATGAAATCCCTGTACATTTCATTTCCGCACAAGCATATGAAGCTTTTGAGGATCGAATTAAAGTTGGACCTACTGCAAAAAGGCGCTTTAAAGAGCACTTCGGAGAGGATTCTTCAGCCACAGGTATCCCCGGTTTGCGAGATTTCGTAAATCGAATGGCTGCGGAATACCTCGCAGTCAATTTTTATGAAGATATTCAACTTCGTCTAGAAAGAGAGGTGGGCCTTTTGGCCCAATACTTTCAACGCGAAGAAACTACCCTGCAAGCTCAACGCTCAGGCGCAGGCAAATCCGTTGGCGCCTTGGTTACACGCGTCGAGAAGGAAATAGTGCCATGGATTGCGGATACTGTACAAACACAAGTTCAAAAGTTTAGTCATCAAGCGCAATCGGGTGGAGAAGGAATCCGCCACAGAATGGACCAAGCATGGCGAATGTCTGATTTGCGATTAAAAGACAAGCAAGAAAAATGGGAGCTTTTACATTGGAATACACTCCGTGCCACAGGTCGCAAGGGTGGAGAACATATGACCGCAAGTGGTCAATATGTTGATATCAACGAAGATATCTGTAGCGTGCTACTTGGAGATGTCATTTTAGCCTGGACATCATACCGCGATTATTTGATTCAAAAGGCAATTGATGAACTTACGGATCGATTTTCAAGCGAGCTTCAATTGAAATTCCAACAGCTTGCTGAGCAAGTTGTTGATATTCGCGCTAGAGAGGCTATAGCAAACGTTTTATCGCAACTCGAAACAATCACCCTTAGTCAACGCGATGAACTTTTGCGAGTCATAGACAAAAACGTCCGAAAATTGGAGTCGATTAGGACACCCGCAAAAAACCATATTAAAACGTGTTTATCACCAACATTTGAACGCATTTCCAGGGAAGCTGGAGTTGGGTGCCAATCGCGAATGCGAAACATCCTTGTTCAAGGCTTTCAGCAAAACCTTACTGAAATTCGTGAGCACATCAACAAGCTAGTACTCAATGCTACTCATCAACTACTTAGCTCCTGTTCGACTGCACTACTTCAATTCAGCGATAATGCATCGCTACAAATTACAAATTCTTTACATGCGGTTGAAGCAACAACTAAAGTTGAGGATGAAAAAATACTCGATGAGCGTGAAATCGCTATTTCTGCCGCAAAAGAATCTCTTAAAAAGAATCGCTATCGCTCTCAAGAAGACTACTGGGCTTGGCACGACACGCTTTACCCTGGAGGCAGCTCCAACTCGCCAGAGTGGTTTGAATTGTCGAGATCAGTGAAAGAACTTGACGGATGGAAATGTAGAGTCTGTGGAGACCAAGAAGAGTTACATGCTGACCATATTACTCCACTATCAAAGGGTGGGGCTAATGATCTTGGCAACTTACAAACACTTTGCGTTTCATGCCATGAAAAGAAGACTGGCAGGCCATTGAAAAGGTGGCAAACAACTCGTTGAGCATTGTGATTATTTTGGCTTCGATCAACAAACTGATTATGAGTTCATCCCACCGCCACAATCCGAGGTCACAGACCTCAGCCACAGAAATTTGTTAGCCGCGAGGCGGAGCGCGTCGCAGACGAGCGGGTGACAGAACGTCGTAGCATGGGCCCCCGGTCCGTGTTTTCAAAAATTCCCACGGCCGAGGCGGCCATGCTACTCATTATTTAAGAATCCGCGGCTAGCGCCTTGCGGCTTAGTGGCCAAAGTTTTTTGTCGAATTTGGCCGCGCGAATCCATATAATGCGTTTCGAGGCGCGAGAAATTCGTTCGTCTCCAGCCCCAAGTCCCTAACTCCCAGTCCCAAATTCAGCTTTGCAACAACCGGAGGCCTGCAAACCAAGCAAACCTCGTAAACCTGGCAAAGCAGAGGGGGGAGCTATTAGCTGTTAGCCAGAGAAGAAGCTGGATTCCTGCCTGCGCGGGAATGACGGAGATACTGCGAAGACACTGTTGGGCGAGCCGACAGTGGCACTCGAATGTCTGCGCAGACTAGAAAACTAACGCCTCGCGCCTAGGAATTCGCGACTCGAATACGCAACTTGATCAATTCCAAGCGTTGATAAAGTTGATGAAGTTGAACAAGATGACAAAGTTCGGAGGAAGAAGCTGTTAGCTGTTAGTCAGAGGAATCCACGGAGAGAAGAATATGGCTTCAAACCTTGAACGTCTGGAGGCTAGATTCTTCGGTCGCCTAGGCTCTCTCAGAATGACTGAAATTTTCTCGCATTCCAAAACCAAAACCACCACATCAAGTAGAGAGTATAGCCCCACAACACCCAGCCCCAAGTCCCGAGCCCCCCTCCCCTCCTACATCACCACCGACATCAACATCGAGAAACCAATAAACAGCACCGCGCAGATGCCTCCTTCGCAGATCGTCACCATCAACGCTGAGAAGGGGCCCGTGCGGACCATGATCGCGATGATGCCGGCGGTCATGGCGACTGGTCCCAGGACCTGGCTCCCCAGGCCGGGTTCCAGGATCGAAACGTTCACCCAAAACCGCAGCAGCACGTTGGCCACGACAACTAGGAACATGCAAAGCAGGCTTTGCCAATAGTCGGGGGGCTCGACCGCCGCGAAGGCGCAGGCCATTTGCAATGCCCAGGCGGAAATAAAGAGGGCCGCCGGAACGAGGACGAGAAAAACCAAGGTCGGATCGAACATCGCGAGCAGCTGCGCCATGGGTGATTCTCCTTTCCGCTCAAAGTGCGAATCACAAGACGTGTCCCTTTCAAGAATATGTCACGACAGGCCGTGGTAAGGCGAGAATCGCTCGGCCGGCGCGGGATTTTTCTTGAATGGGAGTGTGGAAATGCCTCTGCCGGGGCAGTTGGGGGCAAGATTTGGCTGCTGGTAAGTCAGATCGCTCTCGCACCAGCGGGGCCAACGCCGGTAAAATGGTTAAACTCGCCAAGGCCCCGATGCCGACTGAACTCATGGTGACCGGTCGGTGTCAGCTTGGGCGGGAACGGAGTTTTTCGATGACATCTCGCTACGAAATCTGTTGCTGCTGTATGGGCCCGGCTTAAGCCGGGACTTTCTTCTGACCGTGCGCCACGGCCGGCGCTGTCTTACCAACATCCCACCGATCGCTTTTGACTCGCGAAGAGAGAATACGATGGCCACCGATTTTCGGCTGAAAGACCAACTGCCGGATATTACCGAGCGGATTGTGCAAACCTACGAAGGCCTGGGCACGATCAACCACCTCGATCATTGCCCGCTGCCTAGCTACGACGAAGTCGTCGCGGCGATGCACGAGCTGACCGAAATCCTGTTCCCCGGTTACCGCCGCCGCACCGGCCTGCACCGCGGCAACATTACTTATTACGTGGGCGATCTGGTCGACCGTTTGCACGATCGGCTAACGACACAGATCGGCCGCGCCTTGCGCCACGACGCCGGCGCTTCGAGCGATTGCGACAGCGAACAAGATTACGAAGCCCTCGGCCAAGCGAAGACCTTGCAATTCTTGGATCAGCTTCCCGAACTGCGGAAAATGCTCGCCACCGACGTGCAAGCCGCGTTTGAAGGCGATCCCGCCTGCAAGAACGTCGATGAAGTGATCTTCTGCTATCCGGGGTTGGAAGCGATCACGATTTATCGGCTCGCCCACTTGCTGTACGAATTGCAGATCCCGTTCATCCCACGCATGATGACCGAATGGGCTCATAGCCGCACGGGCATAGATATTCATCCCGGGGCGACGATCGGCAGCTACTTCTTCATTGACCACGGCACGGGCGTCGTGCTGGGACAGACCTGCGAGATCGGCGAGCACGTTAAGATCTATCAAGGCGTGACGCTCGGTGCGCTCAGCTTTCCCACCGACAGCGATGGCCAATTGGTCCGCGGTCAGAAGCGGCATCCGACGATCGAAGACCGTGTGGTGATCTACGCCAACGCCACGGTTCTCGGCGGACGGACGGTCATCGGCCACGATTCGGTGATCGGTTCCAACGTCTGGCTGACTTCGAGTGTGGAACCGCACACGACCGTGCTGCTGGAAAAACCCAAGCTGAAAATGCGAAACGAAGTGGTCGACGAGTTGCGTCCCGAAACGCAGTATCAGATTTAAGCGGATTACTCATTTTCGCGCTGGTGATTTCCAGCCGGTCTCGCTACGATGATTTCCTTCACAGGAAGATCACCACGGCGACCGTGTCATGCTGCTTGGGCCCATATTTCGCGTCGAACTGGTTTCCGTGGCCCGCCGCCGGCGCTATTTTGTGTTGCGGGTGCTCTACGCCCTGCTGATTCTGTTCGTGCTGTGGACGACCTACAGCTCGGCTTATTATCTCCGAGCGGGCCAACCGTCGATTCGTGCTTCGGCGATGCTGGCCGCTGGGTTCTTCGTAAGCTTTAGCTGGCTGCAAGTGCTTTCGATCCTGCTGGTCGGTCCCGCGATGGCCGCCGGAACGATCGCCACCGAGCGCGAACGCCGCACGATTGAATACCTGTTCGCCACCGACTTGTCGAACACCGAGATCGTGCTCGGCAAGACCGTGGCTCGCCTCACGCTGCTCGGCCAATTTATCTTGGTGGGTCTGCCGATTCTTTTTCTCTTTCGCCTAATGGGAGGAATTCCCGCCGAGGCGTTGCTCGTGACATTCCTTTCCGCGGCGGGCACGGCAATCATGGTCACAGGCTTGAGCATTGCGATCTCGGTTTGGTCGCCGAAAGCACGGGATGCAGTCGGTCGAGTTTACATGCTGTTGCTCGCGATGCTTTCGCTCCCGGCAATTTTGATGGGCCTACAAGCGGCTAGAATCATTCCCCCCTGGCTCTGGGATACGATTGGGCAGCCTTTCAATAGTTGGCTGCTGATGCTCAATCCCATGAGCGTGCTGATGAACGCGATGGGGAACGTTTCCGCCATCGGTGTTGGACTCGATCTCACGAAAGTTCTCCAGGCCGTGGGCAATCAATTGCTCGTGGCGGTTGTCAGTTTGTCGCTGGCAGTGTTTGCGGTCCGGCGCGTTCATCTCTCCGAGTCGACCCGCACTGCCGAGAAACTTTCCAAGCAACCGACGGAACCAACCCGCCGCCCGCCCGGTGAGTATCCGATGATTTGGAAGGAGATGTATTCCAAAACGTCATCAACTCGCATGGGCAAGATTGGGTGTTTCGCAATGGCACTCATTCTGATCGGCGTGTTAGCTGGAATGTTTTGGGCATTCATGGAATCGATTACGGCCCAAGATAGCTGGCGCCGCGACAACTACTTTGAATTCCTCATGGGAATCACCGGCTATTTGGGCTGCGGCATGTTGCTGCTCCTCGGGGCTCGCAGCGCGGGGCTTATCGCTCAAGAGCGCGAACGCGATTCCTGGATCACGCTGATGTCGACGCCGCTCACCGCCAAGGAAATTATCTTGGGCAAACTTTGTGGCAATCTTTACAGTGCCCGTTGGATGCTGATCCTTTTGGCCCTCAGTTGGATCTTGGGCATCATTATCGACCCATCAGCGATTCTACCGATGCTGGGAACATGCCTGACGTTTGCCTTGTTGGCTTGTTTCACGACCTGCCTGGGTTTGCTCTTCTCGCTGCGCTCGCAGACCAGCTTGCGCGCGATGGGCCAAACCTTGGGGACCTTGATCTTCGTTGGGGGTGGCTATCTCTTCTGTTGCTGCACGGTCATGGCAGGCGGAGGAAGCGGCGGGGAATCGTGGGCATTCGTCCTTGCTATTTGCATACCTTTCCTGCTGGTCTATCCTAACATCGTGTTTTTGATGTCAGACAATTCCATAAATCGTGAAGCTCCTGTTTTTATGGGTGCCTTCATCATCGGAATGACCTGCTATGCTATCGCCACTTATGCCATCTACAAGTATCTTGTCACGGAGTTCGACCAACACGCCGGCCGCACAAAGTCCCAGCCGGATGGCCTGCCCCTTTTTCCTTCTCCGACAAAGGTAACAGCGTGAAAATAGCTGATATTCGCTTCGGTGGTTTTCTCTACCCCGTCTGCGTATGATGAATTGGTTCAAGACGAACATCATGCGGGGGAAGACATGGCCAATCGCGATACGCTCGGCGGGATCATCCATACCTATCAGAAATACGATCCCCAGCGGTTTCCCAGTCCCACCCAACCACCCCCCGACATGGTTTCTTCGGCCTTTGAGCATCTGCTCATGTACGGCCAGCACCGCGAGTTGACCGAAGAGGAACTCGCCCGCGCGGTGCGGATCGATCCCAGCCAATTCGCCGGACTGGGCCCCAGCATCGAAGCCCTGCTGGCGATTCTCAAGGAACGCAAACGCAAGATTCTCGAACGCTTTGAAACGCGCAAAGTTCGCCGCCGTGCGCATAGTGCCTACGTCGAGCAGGCGCAAAGTATTGATCCCCCCCGCCGACATCGCGACCAATTTCGCGCGGCGATTCACAATGAGCAGCTTCGCGACCTCCAGCGACTCTGGTACGCCGCGGGAGACGACAATTCTCCTTTTGCCCGTGGCTTGGTTGGCTTGATCGAAGCACTCGGCAACAAGTACGAAATCGAAGAGCTAGCCGCGCGTTATGAGTTCACGGGCCGCGAAGCCATGACCGTTCCACTGGCACTTGAGGTGAAGGAAGAACTGGAGCGGATCGACGAGCTCATCAAGCAACTCGAGGAAGCACGCGAGACGGCTCAAATCGGCATCATCGATATGGAGGCTCTCGCCGAGTTTGCCGAACCCGGCGATATCGATCAACTCAGTGCCTTGCAGCAACAGATTCAAGATTTCTTGCGCGAAACGGCCGAACGTCAGGGACTCGAACAACACCAAGGCCAATTCCGTGTCACTCCCAAAGCCTATCGCATCTTTCAGGCGAAGTTGCTGGAACGATTGTTCAGCGAATTGGAATCTTCCCGCTCGGGGAGGCACCAAGGCCCCGTGCTTGGTGAAGGTGCCGTCGAACTGCAAGCCACCAAAGATTACGAGTTCGGCGATTCGATCACGCACCTCGACATTCCCGGCACGTTTGTGAATGCGTTGATTCGTCAAGGAACGGAAGGTCGGACTGCAGGCGATCCAATACGTTTTAATTCCGACGACATGCAAGTTCATCGCACGCGTAACAATCCCAAGTGCGCAACCTGCGTGTTGATGGATATGAGCGGCTCGATGCGCTACGACGGGCAGTATATCAATGTGAAACGCATGGCCCTGGCGCTCGAAGGGTTAATTCGCAGTGAGTATCCTGGCGACTACGTTCAGTTCGTCGAGATGTATAGCTTTGCCAAACCCGTGGAACGGGGTCGCATTGTCGAGCTGATGCCCAAGCCGGTGACGGTGTTTGATCCCGTGGTCCGTTTGCGCGCCGACATGAGTCGCGACGACGTAAGCGAATACCAAGTGCCGCCGCACTTCACCAATATCCAACACGCGCTCTCAACGGCTCGACGGCTCTTGGCCACGCAAGACACTCCCAATCGGCAAATCATCCTCATCACCGATGGCCTTCCCACGGCGCATTTTGAGGGTGAGATGCTCTATCTGCTTTATCCGCCCGATCCGCGGACCGAATCCGCCACGATGCGCGAAGGCCAACTCTGCCATCGCGAAGGGATCACGATCAATCTTTTCCTGCTTCCCAGTTGGTCACAAACCGAGGAAGACGTGCGCTTCGCCTACCGCCTTGCCGAATCCACCAAAGGCCGTGTTTTCTTCACCGCCGGGAACGACCTCGACCGCTTCGTCGTGTGGGATTATCTGCGCCGACGGCGCGAGATTCTTGCCTGATCATTTGAATGCAGGTGGCTCGGCACTCGAATTGCGTTGACCCTAGCGACTGCCAAAACCTTGAGGCTTGTTGCTGTAACAGATTTCATAATGACTGCCGAGGGATCAATCATGCGACATTCCAACACCAAATTCCTGCAAAGTCTGCCTATTTTAACACGTCTCGCTTTGTATTATTCGTGCTTTTTGGCCGTATTAGGCAAGCTCTGCTGCCGTTTGCTAGCTTATAAAGATAATCCTTGCCCCCCAGACGATAAATCACTACATTCCACCGCGTTTTCCCGGTCAGGCTCATTCCTTACACGTCCACGACTCGTACCAGGCAGGTTCATCGTGCAAATTGAAAGACTCCGGAGTTTCGCTCCGCGCACCCTTCGTATCACGGCATGTTTCACAATCGCGGCGTCCATGTTGGCTGCGCAAGCTTGGGGGGTGCCGAGCGATCAGCTTATGTCCGCCGAAACGCAAGGCTTTGCCTCGGTTGGAGATATTAACCTTTTGATCGAACATTGGCACCAAACCCAATTGGGCCAACTTGTTCAAGACGATGCGATGCGACCGTTCGTCGATCAGATGAAGAAGCAACTCGAAGAAAAGATTTCCGGTGCGAAGGAAAAACTTGGCATTACTTATTCTGACCTCCAAGAGATCGCTGGCGGTGAAATTGGCGTTGGCATGGCATCGGTTAAAAATGGCCGTGCCGCGATCGCGATGACCGTCGACACCACCGGTCATCAACGTCAACTTGAAAAGCTCTTGAAGAAGGTCGATGCCGATATCGAAAAAATGAGCGGCAAGAAAAGCACGGCCAATCACGATGGGACCGAGTTCGTGACGTTTGATATCCCTCCTCAAAAGGAAGGGGATATTGCTCGTCAAACGATCTATTTTATTAAAGACAATATCTTGGTGGCCACTGACAACGCCCAACTAGCCAACGAAATGTTCCAGCACTTCCAAAATAAGGAAGGGAGCCTTTCGGAAGTCGTCGGCTATCAACAGACCATGGAGCGTTGCCAAAAAGAAGCTGGCGATCTCAAGCCTGACATGCGTTGGTTTGTGAATCCCTTCGGTTATGCCAGTGCTGTTCAAACCTTGGAACCGGCCGACGCCAAGAAAAAGGGGAAGGACTATGTCAAGATTCTCTCCGAGCAAGGCTTCGACGCGATCCAAGCTCTGGGTGGTTTTGTGAATCTCTCAGTTGACGGTAGCTACGAGTTACTGCACCGCACTTCGGTTTACGCTCCCCCCATCCCTGGCGAAGAGCAAAAGTACGAGTTGGCCATGCGGATGATGAAGTTCCCCAACCAGACTGAACTCACGGCCAACAAGTGGATCCCCCGCCAGTTGGCCTCGTTTCGCACGATGAGCTGCGATCTGCAGAATGCCTACGACCACGTGAGCACGCTGTTTGATGCGATCGCTGGCTATGAAGACGCCTTCGCCAATATGGTCGAAGGGTTGGAACGCGATCCTTACGGTCCGCAAATCAACGTGGAACGCGACTTGGTCGCTCACGTTGGCGAGCGTGTCACCTTCGTGACGGACTACGAATTGCCGATCAATCCTAAATGCGAACGCTTTATGATCGTCTTGGAAGTGAAGGACGAAAAAGCCATGGCTGCCACGGTGGCCAAGTTGATGGAAAGTGAACCCAACTCCGTGAAGGGTGAATTCGAAGGCAAAACCATCTGGGAGATTGAAGAAGCTCAGGATGATATTCCTGAAATCGATATCGCTATTCAAGACCTCGATCTGCTGGAAGAAAATCCCGAAGCTGTTTCCGAAGACCAACCCTTGGGTGGTAATGCACTTGCTTCCTCGGCCGTCTGTGTGACCGACAATCACTTGTTCATTGCTTCACATGCTGATTTCTTAAAGAAGATTCTCGCCGCCGAGAATGCGGAAGACAAACTGAACACGGCAACGGACTTCAAAGAAGTTGAGGGCACGATGACGGAATTGCTGCCCGGTCCGATTTCAGCCCGATTCTTCGTTCGCACCGATGAAGCCTATCGCCCAATTTACGAATTGATCAAGCAAGGCAAGATGCCTGAATCGGAAACTCTACTGGGTCGCGTGCTGAATCGCATGTTGGCTCCCGAAACCGACGACGAAACCGTCTTGCGTGAGCAAAAGATCGACGGCACGAAGCTGCCTGAGTTCGAAGTCGTTCGCCGTTACTTTGGCCCCTCGGGCACGGTCGTGCGAAGCGACGAAGACGGTTGGTTTGTCGTGGGTGCGACGCTGAGCAAGCAGACCGCTCAAGCACGGGCCAGCAAATCAGAATCGAGCGACGAGAAGACAGTTCGCTAAGAGCTATCCGCTTCTGATTGAAATGAATACTTATAGACCACGTTGGACTCTTTGGGTCCAACGTGGTTTTTTGCTTTAATAAATTCTCTTTTCTTTGATGATTTCGCTCATCTATCTTTACTTCCACTCGCGTAGCTATCTACAGCTTGCTTTCTCGATTGAACTGTGGCGGCGAGATGCTCTTCGTTGAAATAGATTGTCAACGCAGTATCTCTGCATCCTTTTTGCTGCAATTAGCAAGTTCAAGAAAATTGCCACCCACTTTCTCCTACCTGGATAAAACAGCTCATGATTCAACAACTACGTTTGCGGTATCTATCTAACTTGCTAGTCCTGGTTGTCGCCGGCTCGGCGTCGCAAAGTTTTGCAAACCATATTTTAGGCTACGCTTTTAACGATTCACCGGGGGCCGTAACGGCTGTAGCTGATGGCAGTGCTGCTGGGTCGGCACCCGCGTTAAACATCATTGCTCCTGGCGTGATCGGAGGGGATGGCAGTGGGGTGTCAGGTCTACTTGGAGACCGCGCCTTCAACAACTCGGCCGCCACCAGCATGGGCGGAACCGTGAACAGTTCCGGTGGTCGAGGCACTCATGCTGCCGATTTCGACGCGATCGACGGCCTACTGAAATTCACCATTGGCGGCTGGTTCAAAACAGCCACGAATGCGCCCATTGGCGCCAATGCGGTGCTGTATGCGAATCGTTCCGGAGTTGCCGGCGTCAGTATCCATGGCGATCCCAACATCCCGGGAAATCTAGTGTTGGCCGTGGATAATAGTTCGAGTACCTCGGCTGGTTTCGGTGCCACTCAAGAGTGGGTCAATTTTGCTGTGACCTACGACGGCACGATATTGCAGCCAGGCCCGAACGTATTCTTCTATGCCGGTGGTGTCAATACTCCACTCGCTCTGGTCGGTTCGGGAACGAACACCAATGGTTCAGGAAATGATCCAGCATCAAACGAGACCGCCGCTCTCAGCTTAGGTGCGCGTGTCTTGTTTGGGGCGGTTGATGCCGACCCCTTTGATGGGTTGCTTGATAACTTACGGGTTTGGGGCGAGGTGGTGCCTCTTGCCACTTTGGAAGGGATTCGCCGGATGGATGCCGGAGTTGTGCCCGAACCAGCCACGTTCCTCACTCTTTTGCTCGGCCTCGGAAGCCTGGCTATATCGCGCCGCAACATTCGCTAGTGATTGTTAAATAATCCATCACGACACAATAGCACTCACCTTTGATTAAAGGAACTTGTATGAAATCGATCATCTTTTCCGCCGCAGTCTTTATTGCCGCGGCTGCCCCCTGTTCCGCAGAATCCATCTACGGACTAACAAACCTACAACAGCTCGTCACATTTGATAGCGAGACGCGAGCAGTAACTTCCACGACAAGTCTGTCTGGATTTAGTTTGCTTGGCGAAATTCTCTTAAGCATCGATGTCCGCCCCGCGACTGGCCAGCTGTATGGCTATAGCAATCAAAACAATCTTTACGTTATTGATCCCATGACAGGTGATCGGAGCCAAGTTGGCTCGACACTTTCGACGGTGCCCATGGGAGCTTACAAGGCGATCGATTTCAATCCCACGGTCGATCGTATTCGTCTCTTAGCCAGTGGTGGCGCTCCCAACAATCTTCGCGTCAATCCCGATACGGGCACGGTTGTGATGACCGATGGCACGCTGGCATTCGTGGCCGGCGATACGAACGCTGGCGATGCCCCCGCCGTTGTGAATGGTGCTTACACCAACAGCTTTCCTGGCGCAACAACGACGACTCTCTTCGATCTTGAAGCGGGCAATGACGTGCTCGTCACTCAGAATCCGGCGAATAACGGAACATTACAGACCGTCGGCCCGCTGGGATTCAATCTCACCACGAGCGGCGGTTTCACGGGATTCGACATTTCGGGCGAAACCGGCAATGCCTATCTGGTCGGCAACAATCTTGCTGCTGGCGGACTTGCAGTCAACTCACTCTATGAAGTGAATTTAACAACTGGTGCGGCCATGTTGCTTGGCCCTGTGACAGGTGTAAATGGCAGTTTCCGTGATATCGCGATCGCTAATGTGATCCCCGAACCATCGAGTCTGGCAATGTTGGCACTCGGTTCATTTTGTTGTTGGCGCCGCAGACGCTAGTTCACGCGTTCAAATCTGAAACGTTCCCCAGAAGACAGCACAGTTTGGCCTCTCGCCAAGCTGTGCTGTCGTCATTTGATCACGGTGATTGGATCTTTGCCCAGAATGGCCGTTGACGGTCGACGCGAGTGCGTGCGTCTTCCAAGATGACATCCAAGCTAGGAGTCGTATCACCAGTTAAGCGCTTGCCGTTGAGTTCCACGCGGATCGGCTTGCTGAAATCCACCAACTCGGGGCGAAGCCAGATCGTGGTTTCGTCGGCAGCGGAACGGGCGGAGAGTTTGTTGCCGATGAGCACTTCGCCTTTCAGAATCGTCGGCCGCGCTGAACCGCGTGGCCAATTTCCCGGTGTAATCGAATTAGGAAATCCACGGGCTTCGACCCACCAAAAGAAGTTGTCCCAATCGCGCATTGTGTTGCACTGAAAATTCTTCGGCCATTCACGCTTTTGGCGACCCATCCAATCGAAGATGTTCAGAATCTCGTCGTGGTAGGGCTCATAGCCGCGGCCATGATATTCCACGACCGTGGCATTAAATGGTTTCTTGTCGATACGCCGACTGAGGAATTGATCGAAAAGTTGGCTGTTGGTCTTCATTTTCAGCCCGTCTAACTCGCCTGAGACGAAATAGAACGGCACGTAAGCCGCATTCTCCCAATAGTGCTGAATGAATTTTTCTTCCTTGTCGAGCTGGGCAAGAAAAGGAATCGCCCCGGCCCACAGATCGGGATGCGCGATTGCGAAATCCCAAGCCGCATCACCGCCGATGCCATGACCCGAGAGAAACACGCGATCGGGATCGATGCTAAACCGTCGGCTGGCGTCGCGCATCACGGTTAACACGGCCTCATGCTCGCGCAAGGAAAACTCGTAGTTGTATTGCCGTGGTTTGAGCCACTCAACCGCGATCGTGATATAGCCATGCCGCATGGCCTGCCCCTGGCGTGGCCCAGTGGGCTTTCCCTCTTCATCGCGCGGTTGTGGACCTGTCCAATATTCGAGTTCTTGCTCGGGCGAGTTGTAAGCTCCATTGAGAACCACAAGCGTGGGATAATTTCGATAGGGATCATACTCCGGCGGCAATTGCACGAGATAACGAAAATCCCCGCTCTCCGAATAACCGGCGGCCATCAATTCGTAAGCACCAAAACCTTGAGATGCCTCCCGGGGGACGGACCAGGGTGGAGTGAGTTGGGAAAGAATTGCCGCCACCCGAGGCACGGTCAGCCCTTCGACGCTGCGAATGGAATCCAACAGAATGGTTCGTTCGTGAGCGGATGGCTCGGTCAAATATTTGCGGACGACGTTGCGGACAGCGATCAGCGGCACTGCCTCGCCGAAACTTTGAATCGCTTCGCCGGGTCCGAGGATCCAACCCGAAATGGCGAGCGCAATCTTATCTTCGGCCGTCAAATTGGGATCGTCAATCAGTTTGGTAAAGGACAGCAAACGCCCCACGTTGTTGTAGTTGAGGTCCTTGACGATTTCATCGACGACCGACTTTACTAATGCTCGCGTGTCGTCGCTTGCCAGTTGGCCGTATTGAGCCAACAACTGGTCGCGTACGACCTGCATTCCCGACATCTCCGCTTGGTAATTAGCCAAGGCCTCGCGAACTTGCTGCAATGCATCGCCGGGAACGTCATCCACCGGGAAACCCTCCAGCAAGCGGCCGACCAGCTCGTGTTGTCCCGCTTCACGGCGCAGCTGGATCTCCTTCAAAATTCGCCGCGCTCCCATTTGACGAATTTGTTTCGCTTCGGATTTCAAATCTTCTTTATCCGGAAACGCTTTGATGATCGCTTCGAGTTCTTGGCTGGCTTCTCCGTATCGCTCGGCCTGCAAATAGAATCGCACGACCTCCAGCCAATCCTGGGGATCGTCATGCGAAACCGCCTTATCAAGAATCATGGCCAAGGTTTCTTTAGGGATTGAACTCGTGGCGATGCGCATGTCCCAGACGACGGCATCCGGCCGACCCAACAAGCCTTCGACCTTGGCATACCGCGGAGTTAACTCAGTGATTCCCTGCACAATGGCCAGCGGACCTCGGCTCGTCTGCATCTCGTAAATCCGACGCCCGAATTCGTCGAAGCGTGAGATACCAAGACTTGGTCCCACGCTCGCCACGGCTTGGCCAGACTTGGCCGCTTTTTGCCAGAGTTTAATGTTCGCTAAATTTTCAGGGGCCGCGTCGATGATGGCAGCCACATTGGCCCGGGGGACAAAGACACGCCGCAACTCGTCGTCGATCAACAGAATCGGTGTGGCCTTGGCTTCTTCATTCTTATCCGGAGCTGGAGGCACGGGGGCATCTGCCACGCCCGTCATCAACAAGATCCGGCCCGGCAAAATGCGGCCGTCCCTCATCTGGATTTTCTGGGCATACGTCGACGAAACGCACAGCGCCACACACACGCCAACCATGGCCAGCAGAATTCGCAATCGGAAAAACGATGTCATGCCGTGGTCTGTTCTCATGCCATTAATGCCAATAGCAAGCCAAGGATTCGAGACTCAGCTAACTCCTGTAGTTTTCATTGTGGCTTGACCCAGGGAACAGTCAATTTCGCGTTTCGTGTCCCAGAATTGGCGGCACCGGCAAAAAGCCCGCAAAGGCGTGTATTGACAGTCGCTTGGGGCTCGCCGGAAAATGACACCTCAACGCCGACTTTGCCGATTAGGCCGATTGCGCTGCACACCCTTCGAGTTAAACCCACTGTGAACCTGCGGACCGCCCTGAAATGCTTGTTGTTTGCCGTGCTGGGGTTTCCCCTGCTGTCGGTGGTGCTTACCTGGGTCGTCGGGCTACTCGCCGCAATGGGCGACTCCGGTGGGGCCAGTGCTTTCAAGTTCATTAACACCGCGGCGCAAGTGTTGTGGCTCGTATCGCTGGTCGGGCTGGTGGTCGTTTTGGCTCTGGAAGCCTTGGAGCGTTCCCGCGAAGAATAGCCTTTTTCCGGCTCGGATTTCGCCCCATTGCCCCCCTACCCTGCGTGCGCGACAATACCCCGCATGACAGACATTTCACGCCAAAGTTTGCTGCACGACCCGATCCACGGCTACATCCCATTTGTGTCCATCGTCGAAGATGGCGAGACCTCGGAGCGTGTGCTGCTCGATCACCCTTGGCTGCAGCGGCTGCGCCAAATTCACCAACTTCAGACCGCTTGGTGGGTCTATCCCTCGGCTGAACACACGCGATTTCAGCACGTTGTCGGCGCCATGCACATGGCTAGCCGCGTTATTGATTCGCTCTATCCAAGTTTGCAGCAGGTCTGCCCCGATGTCCCCAGTCGGGGTTATGTGGAATGCCTTTGCCGTTTGGCGGCATTGCTCCATGATGTTGGCCATGGCCCCTTTGGTCATTTCTTCGATGCACATTTTCTTTGCGATTACGGTTTAACCCACGAAACGCTCGGTTCGCATATCATTCGCTTCGAGCTCGGCCCCTTGTTGCGGAACGTTCGCACCTGCCCGAACAGTAAACTAAGCGATGGCGAAGCAATCGATCCCGAACAAATTGCCTGGCTCATTACGCGCCCCACCGACAATGACACAGCCGATAAACCTCGCTGGCTGGTGATGCTGCGGAGCTTGTTCTGTGGCTTGTACACCGTCGACAACATGGATTTTGTCCTCCGCGATGCGTACATGTCGGGTTACAGCTCCAGGGTGTACGATTTGGAACGGCTCCTGCGATACACATTTTTCAGCGAGCAAGGGCTCACGATTCATTCCCGCGGCGTGAACGCGCTCGTTCGCTTTCGGCAAGCGCGTAGCGAGTTGTTCCGCGCCGTCTATTTCCATCGTACCGTGCGAGCGATCGACAAAACGCTCGAAGATTTGTTCCGCGAGGGCAAACAGTTCCTCTTTCCGGGCAATCCGCTTGATCATATGCAGGAGTACCAACTATTCACGGAATGGTCGCTCTTAGTTGACGTTGCCCGCTGGCACAAAAGCGATAATCCGGCACAACAGGCCTTGGGGGCTCGCTGGCTAAGGCTATTGCACCGACAAGTGGATTGGGAGCTGGCTGATGAACGGACGCGGCTCGATCCCAAGTCGACCGATCTGTTCCGCAAGGGACGTGAAGTACTCGCCGAACAAGCAATCCGCGCCGAATTGCCCCCCAACTTGCGCGAGATGCCTCTGAAAGTTGACCTGCCGAATTACATCGATCGCCCCGATCCGAAAACGGCCGCCGCGGGGCAGAATTTTCTGTTCCGCTCGGCATCGCATCAAATCCGTCCGCTCACCGACGACGAACTCTACAAGCACTTGCCGATGAGCCAGCTCGTTTGCCGCGTCTACCTGCCCAAGGGAGCCGCTGAGAGCCACTACGCCGCAGTTTCAACGGCCCTCGATAAACTGCTCGGCAGCAACAGCGACGACGATCTCACGAATATGTAGATGAGAGAGGTCAGAGGCCGGAGATCAAGGGCCAGGGGAACTGGGCAGGCCATACCGACGAATGACAAATTCCACTAAAATAGCGGACTCACTGACCTCTTGACTCTGACCTCCGACCTCTCGCGCATGTCTCACGAAATCTACGACAATCCGCTGATTACCCGCTATGCCTCGCCAGCAATGAGCCGGCTATTCAGTCCCCAACATAAACACAGCACCTGGCGGCGATTGTGGGTGATGCTGGCCGAAGCGGAAGCCGAATTGGGTCTGCCGATTTCAGCTGCGCAAATTGCGGAACTACGTAAGCACGTCGACACGATTGATTTCGACGCCGCGGCCAAATACGAACGGCAACTCCGTCACGACGTGATGGCTCACGTTCATGCTTATGGCGATCAATGCCCCACCGCGCGGCCGATCATCCATTGGGGCGCCACCAGTTGCTTTGTGACCGACAATGCGGATTTGATAATCTTTCGCGAAGCGCTCAATATGGTCTGCGCGCGTTTGGCTGCCGTGATCGATGCCTTGGGAACTTTTGCCGAGAAGTATCGCGACCTGCCGACTCTCAGCTTCACGCACTTGCAACCCGCCCAACCCACGACCGTCGGTCGCCGGGCTTGTCTCTGGGCCTACGATCTGGCGCTCGATTTGGCGGAGCTTGAGCATCGGTTGTTCGCGCTCGCCGCCCGCAGCACCAAAGGCACGACGGGAACTCAAGCCAGCTTCCTCGAAATCTTCCACGGTGATCACGACAAAGTTCGCAAGCTCGAACAGTTGGTTGCCCAGAAGATGGGCTTCACGATGACTTACGCCGTGACGGGACAAACCTATCCGCGCAAAGTCGATGCTCAGATCGTCGATTCACTCGCCGGAGTGGCCGAATCGGCTCACAAGGCGGCAACCGATCTTCGCATCCTGGCCCACCGCAAGGAGATCGAAGAACCGTTCGAGAAAGACCAAATCGGTTCCTCGGCGATGGCTTACAAGCGCAACCCCATGCGGTCGGAGCGTATCTGCGGCCTGTCGCGGTTCGTGATGAGCCTGCAATCAAGCACCGGTGCCACCGTGGCCACGCAGTGGATGGAACGCACGCTCGACGACAGCGCCAACCGTCGGCTGGTGATACCCCAAGCCTTCCTGGCCGTCGATGCGGTCTTGATCCTGTATCAGAATGTTGCGAGTGGTTTGGTCGTCTATCCTGAGGTGATTGCTCGCAACTTGCGAGAAGAACTGCCGTTCATGGCAACTGAAAACATTCTCATGGCAGCCGTCGCCGCGGGAGGAGACCGCCAAGATCTGCACGAACGAATCCGCCAGCACAGCCAAGCCGCCGCCGCCGAAGTCAAACAACTTGGCAAACCCAACGATTTGCTCGATCGCTTACGCCAGGATTCTGCGTTTGCCGAAGTAGATCTCAACGCTGCCGTCGACCCAACAAAACTGACTGGCCGCAGCCCCGAACAAGTCGACGAATTCCTCGCCGAAGTGGTGACGCCGATTCGCGAACGTTACGCCGACCAACAGTCACTGGCAACAGAATTACGCGTTTAAATCAAATCCAACGGCGAACTGCGGCGGTGGCGTTTGGAACTGCAATCGCCGCAAATACCTGAGATGATCAGCCGATGGCCGGTCACGCGGAAGGAATACTCGCCTGCCACGGCCTCGCGCAGCGATTTGAGCTCGCTACTTTGAAACTCGATGAGCTGATCGCACATCGTGCAGTGCAAATGATCGTGCTGGGGATAGCCATAATCATGTTCGTAGACCGCGCGGCCGCTTAGATTCATGCGGCGCAGCAGGCCGGCATCGACGAGCTCGTTCAAGGTTCGATAAACCGTTGGGCGGCTAACTTTGCCACCCTCGGGAAGACTGGCCAGATTGTAGATCAACTCTTCGGCGTCGAAATGGTCGTGCCGCTCGAAGATGTAATCGATCAGAATCCGCCGCTGCTGGGTGATCCGCTTTCCTTTGCTTTGCAGGAATTCGGAAAAGCGATCCTGGGGCGAACTCGAAACTTCGACCGTGCCTAAGGAATATCCGCTTGCCATGATCTGCCTGCCTTTCTTGATCGTCAGGACAGTCTCATTAACACGCGCTAAGCAATCGTTATTGAGACTCCTGCTGACACGCCACTCGCCAGAAACACTTATCAGGCAAGCATGTGAGCAACCACGCTCCGTGCTTATTGATTCTAAGCGAACTGGTGCTGAGTCTCAAGATGCCACAAAAGTCGCGTGGCAAAGCGGTTTACGGCTTAGGCCACGTCGTCGAGCAATCGCTCGAGTGCGGCATCCAGTTTGTCGGCTGTTTCGTAGGTCCCGGCGGCAATTTCGTTCTTGATGCGAGCCACCAGATCGGTGCGTACGTCGCCCATTTCAGCTTGCTCAATGGCAGCTTGGGCGGCGGCCGAAATGTCGAGTTGATCATCCATCCCCGTTACGGAGAACTGAGGACGCGCCGCTTGGCTGCGTGCCGAGTAAGGGCCTTGCAGAGCATGAGCACCATGAACATGAGATGAGCTTTGGATTTGCATTTTCGTACTCCGGTGTTGAACACCTTGTTTTGCACTCGCGGCGGACGCTGGGTTTAGTGTATCGCCTGGGAAAAGTCGAGCCAATCGGGTTAATAAAGGAAGAACATGCTGTCAGCGGATATCGCAGTCAGGTTGGGGAGAAGATCGCCGAAGCAAACCTGATGACGAGATCGCGGTTGCGATTTCCAAAAGTATCATCGGCGGTCTGCTAGCAGCCTTCCAAAAAATTCTTCCCGAGGCCGGTCGCTCGTGCAAAACCTCCTGTAACAAGTGTGACAATCGTGATCCGTCACGAGGCGTTCTAAACCTCGCAATTGTTGACTTTTCGCAACCGCAGGCATGCCGATTACGACTTGCCAACTTGTCGTAGCAATCAAGTCCACGACGGGGATTCTAGGGGCCAAACCGCGTGTGCGGTTCATGCCGCCCAGGCTTAGTTACGCGACGGGGCGGCAGCCTGTTCGCGTGTTCTTTACGCGGCTGCGATCTGGCTAGACTTACGGGTTTGCGGATCGTAAAGGAACGCTTTTTCCCCGTCAACGGCATCTTTCAGCCCCCAAAATCAACAATGCTGGCATGTGCGGCGGAACCTCCGCGGTGGCCGGGGGTTTGGTAGAATAAGTATGACCACTCCCACAATCTAGACCATCGCTATGAATATCCACCGCCCATTGAATGCCGTGGTTTTGTGCGTCCTCATCTTGTTGGCCGGCCCAGCGCTGGCAGACGAGCAGGACGAGTTGTTCAGACGGCTCGACGCCGACCGAGATTTGCAAATCACCAAGGGTGAGATTTCCAAAGAGAATGCTCCCCTGTTCCAACGGCTGATTCGCAAAGCCGATTCCAACAAGGATGGCCAGCTTTCCGCCAAAGAATGGAAGGCAGGGCTCATTTCAACTCGCCCCGAAAAGCCGATCACCGAAAAAGCCGACAGCGAACTGCCGGGGGCCGACGCCTTGCTCTTGGTGCTGGCGTGGATGGACGAAGACGCCGACCTGACGATCACCTCGGCCGAGGTTCTCCCCGAGATGCGACCCCTGTTCGATCAATTTATCAAAGTGGCCAACCTCAAAAACCCCGACCGTCTGCCTGTGCCCCAGCTTAAACAGCAGTCGATTCGCTATTTGGGCATCACCAACCGTTTCATCAGCAGTCAGGGGATCGATCCCGAAGTCGAGCTAGCGCTGCTTAACGACAAACAAGCGGCCTACGTCGAACGCCTGCGTACCTCGCTTCGCCCGGGAAACATGATGGAGAACCCCGACAACGCCATGATGTTGTTCAGCGAACTGGACACAAATGGCGATGGGAATGTCACGGCCGACGAGGTCCCCGAGCCATTCGCTGAACGGTTTACCGAGTTGCTCCAGCGAGCGGACCGCAATCAAGACAAGCAGTTGAGCGAGCAAGAATTCAAGTCGTTCAGCAAGCGAGTCGCGGGGCTCGCTGCCAACCGCCCGCCGCTGGCTGAAACCAACCAACGTGTCCAAGAAATTCTCAAACGTTCCGACCGCAATGGCGACGGCCGACTCAGCCGCAAAGAAGCGCCCCCGCGAATGGCTCAGCGGTTCAAACGGCTCGACCAAAATGGCGATGGACAACTCGATTCCACGGAGCTTTCGCGTGCTGTGGAAATCCTCGCGACGCTGCGGAATTCCGCAGGACTTCAACCGGCTTCGCTGCCTCTCTCCGACGAAGCGCCCAAAAAGAACCGAAAAAAATAGGGTTCTTCTCACAGCGATCGACGTAACAAACGCGCAAGTGTCTACGCTTCAAAAGACGTAGGCCAAAATTGCGTTGAACCGCGAACTTTCTTAACGTGTCCTGCGTATGATTCAGTAACACGAGCGGGATCGTTCGCCCCAGTTAATGGGTTGTTTCGAGGGATCGGCGGAACAGAGTTTAGTATCCCCCGTTTTGCGGCGACCCTGCCCAGGAGTTTTTACAATGGCAAGTTCACAGTCTCCTCTCCCAGCTCCCACCCCAGCGGACACCGGTCACGAACTGCCTCCAGTGACCGTCGATGGTCATGCCCTGTTTGAATTCAGTCTGCAAATGAACCGGGCCATCAAGAAAATGGAAGCTCGTTTCGGCGCCACCGAAAAGGCCCGGATTCCGTTCAACCGCATCAGCTGGCAGCAACCGCCCAAGAACCCGCGCTGAAACTGCACAACACGGCGAACGGGGTTGCGTTAGCTCCCTGCATGCACGACTCCACGCTCATCACTTGGCTGTACGTTCGGCAACGGTATCTGGAAACCAAGTCGGCGTGATCGCGTAATAATGGATTTCCGTCTCGGCGTCAGGCTCCCCGACGGCATGCGGGGCGATCAGCAATGTTTCGCCTCGCGCCAATTGGCAACTTGTCGAAATCGTTCTGCGCGACTGGCGAGGGTTCTGCACCACAATGTCTTTTCCCGGCAACTTAACCTCGCTCACTCCATCAATCTGCGACATCGTGAGTTGACAACTTAATTCGATTGCATTGGCATCCACGACCCAAGGCTGAACTTCGAGTTGAACCCCTTCCGAAAGGACCACGATTTCAGGCTGAGCAGCGGTCGCGAGTTCGCCTTTGATATATTGAACCCCCACGACAAACGGACGCTGGGATTCGTCTCGCACATGCCCCCTCTGTCCGTTGAACAACGTTACCTTAGGGAATGCTAGGTAGGAATTTCTTGGCCCCCGCCGAGATCGCTCGACGATGCGCCGCAACTGGTCTTGGTCAATGACCATCACCATGTACGGACCATACTCCCAAGAACCCGACTCGACGACCGCTGAAATCCCTGACTCAGGCTGCGAGCCTTCCCTCTTAACCCGTTGAGGCCAGCGAGATGTTTTTGTGGCGGTCGGCAAGACGAATTTGACGGCTTCTTCCCAATTGATATCGCCGAGCGCTTCAATATCCGACGCACCAAAAACTCTCGATTCGACGGACACTTGCCACGGCCCGGCAAGTTCTATGGCATCGAGTACGTTGGTAAAGAAGTCGTGGCCCCACTGCGACATCGTCACACGAATTCGGTCCGTATCGCCAGCCAGCTCAACAACTGATTCGACTTGCAAAAATGGCATCTTGAGAAACGAGAGAATATGTAGCCGGGCATCGCGGCCGGGATCCGCTGCTACGATTTTCTCCAAGGCGGGCGCGAGGTTGTAGATTCGTTCCTCAATCGCTCCTTTGTCTTCCTCTTCTAAAGGAGGAATATGAAATTGATGCAAGGCGGGTTCAACGCCCACCATCGATTCCTCAAGCGACTTGTCTTTCGCGTCCCAACTCGCCGCGTCGGTCAATCCGACAACCGCCAATAAACCAACGAGCCCACTCATCGCCAATCGCGTAAGCTTTCGCTGGCCAAGCTGGTCGCCGTGAAAGGCCTCGATGCGGGCAGTCAATTGATTCATCGGTTGAGCGAACCACAGTCCCACAAAGCCCAAGCTTGTTGGTGCTTGCCCCGTCGCGAATCGCAGGAGCAGCTCCGTATAAGCGGGCCGCTCGGCGGGTGTCGTGAATCGCCGCACGGCATCGTCACAAGCCAACTCTCGATAGATCGCAATCCGCTTTCTCGTCAGCCAAGCGATCGGATTAAACCAATGCACCGCTTGCACAAAGGTCAGCAACCAGGAGATCAATCCATCGCGGCGTCGCAAGTGGATGACTTCATGCAGCATGATCAAACGAAGTTGGCTCAGGTTGAGCTGTGCGCTCGTCTCAACTGGCAGGCATAGCGTCGGACGCCAGACGGCAAACAAGGCGGGTGTAGACAACTCGGGGACATATTTCAGCCGCGGGCGTCTGCCGACGCCGACCTGATCGCAAACTCGCAGCAACTGATCAACCACTGGGCCATCTTGGACAAGCTCAATGCCGCGCACCCGCCAAGCGAACCTCGCCGACGCAACAACGGCTCGCAAAAGGACAATCGCCACGCCAACGAACCAGACGATCGCGAGACAGAACAGAAATCTATCAACCCAATCGACAGCTTTCGCAGGAGCTTGTGCGAAAGGATTCGCCATCCACTCCCCGACATTCACCGGTTCACCGGCAAGGCGCCCGATAAGTCCGTCCGACGCCACCGCAGCAAATCCAATTTCAGTCTGCGATTCGGGTTGCGCATCAAATAACCGCCAAACACTTTGTAGGCTCAGCGAACTTTCCGGTGCGTAGGGCATCAGCAACCGCACGGCGACCAAGGTCCATAACACACACCGATAGCGAGCAGCAACACGACGACAAACCGTGTAATCGAGCGCTAGCATCACGAGAACCAATGGCACACTAGCCAAGGCCGCACTCAGCGTCATCGCAAATCCGTTGGCAATCCCCACGAAAATTTCGCTCATGACTTAACTTCCTTGTGATCGAGAAGGCGACGAAGTTGGTCAACTTCCTCGCTGGTAAGCTTCGACGTTTTGACAAGATGCATGAGGGCCGGCGCGGCGGACCCTCCGAACACGCGATCCAAAAACGACCGGCTTGCTTGCCGCACGCAATCCGAACGTTTCACGCAGGCTCGGTACAGATATCGCTTGCCTTCTTGATCGAAGACTAGCACCTTCTTCTTGATGAGCCGGTGGAGCATCGTCTTGATCGTCGCACTCGACCAACCGTTGGGTTCAGCCAACTGATCGATCACATGCTGCGCTTCGACGGGCTGATCCCGCCAAACGACGTTCATGACTTGCCATTCGGCCTCGGAAATCGCCAATGCTTCAGACATTTTGCAGGACCTCCGTAAAGTTGGCCCCACAATAGATTACATTTGTAATCGATGTCAAGATGAGTCTTACCGTGTTCGCGGGCCAGCTCATTAGTATTCAAACCGCCAAGGTCGCCAATTGCGCCAAGGATGAGTTAGCAACGAAACTGTGTGAATTTCACGAACTACATGATTCGTTAAATTCGTGGAGATTCGTGGTTAAAAAACTATTTCCTGGCGTCTGAGGGCGTTCTTGGCGGTTCGAATATTCAACCGGTAGTTTTCCTGCTCTCTAGGTAGGCCAAGTTGTCGATACCGCGCTACTGCGGTTATGATGTGAGCACGCACTCGTTTTCACATCGAACCATCGGATAGTTTTCATGCGGGTTTTGCTGGCAAGTCCTCGCGGTTTCTGCGCGGGGGTCAATATGGCGATCGACGCCCTCGACTTGGCGATCCAGTCGCTCCCCGCGCCGATTTACGTTTACCACGAAATCGTGCACAACAAATACGTGGTGAATCGCTTCAAGGAACAGGGAGTCGTGTTCGTCGACGAGCTGACCGACGTTCCGCCGGGTGCCACCCTGCTCTTCTCGGCTCACGGTGTGTCGCCCGAGATCCGCCGCTTGGCCCGGGAACGCAACTTGCGCGCGATCGACGCGACCTGCCCGCTTGTGACCAAGGTCCATCTCGAAGCCATCAAGTATGCCAATCTCGGCTACACGATTTTGCTCATCGGCCACGACGGCCACGACGAAGTGATCGGCACGATGGGAGAAGCGCCCGAAGCGATCCTGCTGGTCGAGACTCCCGAGGACGTTGACAAGCTCGCCATTGCCGACGAAACAAAAGTCGCGTATCTCACGCAAACGACATTAAGCGTCGACGATGCCAACCGCATCATCCGCCGGTTGAAGGAGCGTTTTCCACACATCGCCGCGCCGCCGAAGGACGACATTTGCTACGCCACGCAAAATCGGCAAGAAGCGGTGTCGGTCCTCGCTGCAGAAGTCGATCTCACGCTAGTGCTTGGCAGCCAGAACAGTTCCAACAGCCAACGCCTCGCGGAACTTTCCCGTGAACGCGGCGTGACGGCCTACTTAATTGACGGCGTCGAGGACATCGACCCTGCCTGGTTCACCGAGGCCCAAACCGTGCTCGTCACCGCCGGTGCCAGTGCCCCCGAAGTTGTGGTCGAAGCCGTGCTTGATTTTCTCTGCGACAAGTTTGGCGCTAGCGTGCAATCGCGGTCGCTCCGCACCGAGGACGTGTCGTTCCCCCTGCCCAAAGAGCTGCGAATCCTGACCACAAATTAAAAATCACACATCATTAATTCTTTTCACTGCCAACTGACTTGCAGTTGGTTCTCGATGCGCTCGACGCCGTCCACCCGGCGCAGCACTTCTTGAGCCATCTGCTTTTGGTGGAACGAACTGACCGTGCCTTCGAGACGCACCAAACCATCGGCGGCTTCAATGCGAAATTGTTTTGCCGAAAGATAGGGGCTGCTCGTTAAGGCACCCCGAACCTGCTCAAAGAAGGGACATGCTGTGGCCATAGCTGGCATGATTCCAATCCGGTAATCGAGGAAGAAGGAGGGAGTTTCCCAGAGAGGGCCATCGACTCGGTGACACATCATGGCCCGAAAAAATATCGGCCATGTTTTGGGTCCGTGTCGGCGAGGGGCTCGTCTCCCAGCTGGAAATCTCTGAAAACTCGGCCGGTCGTGCTGGCAGTGCCGTTTGGACGCGGCTAGCTAGCACCCAAGACACAAACAGCAGACGGCTGCCGTTTAAAATCGGCATAACATTGGGGCGGACTGTAGCCGAGCGTGGAGACCCACTCCAGGGCAATTTCCCGTGGAGCAGCGCAATTTCCCAAGGGATTTACCCTCGAAATTGCCGAGAAGCGGTGGCCGGTTGGCGTGACAGCCCGCCTAGTTAGCTTTGTAGCCAAGCAGGCAGTTCGCCGGATTCGGGCAGGTGGATCACCCGGGCGCTGCTGATCGACGGGAGCTTTTTCATGGCTTCCAAGGCCTCGGCCGAGGGAGCCGCGTCGAGGTTGAGGATGCCGATGGCGTCGCCACCGGCCTGATCGCGGCCCACCGCCATCTGGCCAATGTTTACGCCGTGCTCGCCGAACAGCGTGCCAACCTTGCCAATGATGCCGGGGACGTCCTTGTGGGTGTATACCAGCAGGCAGCCGTCGAGATAGGCTTCCAGGCGGTAGCCGTCGATCGCCACGAGCCGCGGCATCGACTGGCCAAACACCGTGCCAGCAACTTTGTGGTGGCTGGAATCGGTCTTGAGTTCGGCGGACATCGTCGAGCGGAAGGCCCCCATTTCGCTGTGGGATTCGACCGTCAGCTCGATCCCGCGGTCGCGGAGCATGTACTCGGCGTTCACGAGGTTCACTTCCTCGTCGAGGGCGTTCTTGAGCAACCCGGCCGCAAACACGGCGGTCAGCACCTTGGTATCGCGGTCGGAGATCTCGCCCCGGTAGTTGATTTTGCACTCGCGGACATTGCCTTCCTGCAACCCGGCGATCAACATGCCGAGGCGATAGGCGACGTCGACGTAACCCTTGAGCGATTCGAGTGTTTTGGAATCGAGCGGCGCGACGTTCACCGAGTGGCGGATCGTGCCGTTGATGAGGTAATCAGTCAGCAGCTGAACGGCTTCGACGGCCACGGAGGTTTGAGCTTCCTCGGTGCTGGCCCCCAAGTGCGGCGTGCAGAGAACGCCCGGCTTGCCAAAGAGCGGACTGTCGGTGCAAGGTTCTTCGACGAACACGTCGAGCGCGACGCCAGCGATCTTGCCCGATTCCAAGCCTTTGAGGAGGGCTTCCTCGTTGTAGATGCCACCGCGAGCGCAGTTCACCAGCCGCACGCCGGTTTTCATGACTTCAAGCTGCGGCAGGTCCACGAGATTGCGAGTTTCGTCAGTGAGCGGCGTGTGAACGGTCAGATAATCGACGCTCGGCAACATAGCCGCGACGGTTTCAACGAGTTCAATGCCAAGATCTTGGGCTCGTTCCTTAGACATGAAGGGGTCGTAGCCCATGACCTTCATTTCAAGAGCGAGAGCGCGTTGAGCCACAGCCAAGCCGATGCGGCCCAAGCCGACGACGCCCAACGTCTTGCCAGCGACTTGCGTGCCCATGTAGTTTTTGCGATCCCAACGGCCTTCGCACAAACTTTGGTAAGCAGGGGCGACGTTCCGCGACATGGCCAGCATCAAGGTGATGGTGTGCTCGGCCGTGCTCAGGGTGTTGCCCGCCGGCGTGTTCATCACGACAACGCCGGCGCGAGTAGCTGCGGCTTTGTCGATGTTGTCGGTCCCCACCCCGGCACGCACGACGGCTTTCAAACGGCGTGAGCCGGCCAGCGATTCGGCGGTGATTTTCACGCCACTACGGCAAATCGCGCCATCGAATTCCTGCAGCGCCTGGCGGAGGTCATCACCTTTGAGCCCAGTGCGGACTTCATATTCAATGCCGGGCGCGGCATTGAGCAAATCGAGGCCTTCTTGGGACAAATCGTCGAGAACAATTACTTTGTGCATTTGGTGGGGAATCGTGTTGGAGGAAGTTGAAAGGCCTAGCCGCGATGCAACGCACCGCCGGTCTTAAGTCGCGTGCTTGTCGCGGAAGTCGATCATGAAATCTCGCAAGGCTTCCACGCCCGCGACGGGCATGGCGTTGTAAATCGAGGCGCGGCAGCCACCCACCGAGCGATGGCCAGCCAGAGCGGTTAAGTCTTGAGCTTCCGACTTCGTGAGAAACTCTTTGGTGAGCTCTTCGCTTGGCAATCGGAACGACACATTCATGAGCGACCGGCATTCCGGCTTCGCGTGGCCATCGTAAAAGCCGTTGCTGCCGTCGATGACGTCGTACAGCATTTTGGCTTTCGACTTGTTGATGGCGTACATCTTGTCGAGCCCGCCGATGTCGTTGACCAGCCAATCGGTCACCAGCCGGACGACGTAAATCGCGAATGTCGGGGCCGTGTTCATCAGCGAGCCTTCGTCGGCGTGCAGCTTGAAGTTTAAGTAGGCACCCAGGTCGTCGCTCGAGCGAGCCAGCAGGTCCTTGCGAACAACGACGATCGAAACGCCTGCGGGGCCGAGATTCTTTTGGGCACAGGCGTAGATCATGCCATAGCGGTCGATGGGAATCGGTTTGTGCATGAAGTCGCTGGAAGCGTCGCACACCAGCGGGGCGTTGCCGGTGTTGGGTTCCGTCGGGAATTGCACACCTTCAATGGTTTCGTTGCAGGTGTAATGAACGTACGCCGCGTTGGGATCGAGCTTCAGATCGGCATCGGCAGGCGTGTAAGTGTATTTGCTGTCGGCTCCGTCCCAGGCGACGTTGGTCTTGCCTTCTTTCTTGGCTTCTTTGAGAGCAGCCTTGCCCCAGGTGCCGGTAAGAATATAGTCGGCGCTTGGCTGATCCTTGGTCAGCAGGTTCATCGGGATCATCGAGAACAGCAGCCGGCCACCCCCTTGCAGGAACAGCACCGAATAGTCGTCGCTGATGTTGAGCAGCTTGCGGATATTGGCTTCCGCGGCTTCGATGATCTCCTTGAATGTTGGCGAGCGATGGCTGATTTCCAAAATCGAAGCCTTCGGTTCAGGCAGCACCATAATCTCGCGCTGAATCTGAGCCAGCACCGACTCTGGAAGCACGGCCGGTCCGGCCGAAAAGTTGTAAGCCCTTTGGGTCATGTGATGAACGATCCTTTCTTGTTCCCTCGGTGATCCCCGTCGCCCAACAAAAGGAACTATTTTAGTGGCTTGTGGCGCGGTTGGCGATGGGGCAAGTTTTGCTGTGATTTGGGCGGATTCGCGCTCTCGCGCAGGCGGCTCTCGTCTGACGCTCGCCAGCATTCAGGTTGTTCAGAGGCAGAAGTCGCATTAGACTGCACAGCAACAAAGACCGAAGAGCGTTTTCAGAAGTTCACGTTGGAAATTCCGCCTGCAGAGGAGCAGAGTGCTCAAGAAAATTCTTGACAATTTTGCCGCGATCTTTGACATGGGATCCTCGGGAAGGCTGCTGATTTACAGCGCCTTGGTGGGAATCGTTGCGGGCTTAGGGGCCGCGGTCTTTTACGCCGGCTTAATGACGGTTCAGACGCTCGTGCTGGGCGACATTGTTGGTTACGTACCGCCCGCGGCAGGAACAGAGGGTGTGCCGCGCCCCACGCAATTGCCCACCCAATGGTGGCTGACTCTGCTCGTGCCGACGATTGGCGGCCTAGCTTGCGGTGCTATTGTCTACACATTTGCCCCGGAAGCAGAAGGGCATGGCACGGATGCGTTGGTGAAGGCCTTCCACCGCTTGCGCGGCAAAATTCGTGCGCGCGTCCCCGTCGTCAAAACGATTGCCTCGATCATCACGATTGGCACCGGTGGTTCAGCAGGCCGTGAAGGGCCCATCGCGCAAATTGGTGCCGGCTTTGGATCGTTTCTCGCGGATCGTTTGAAACTGTCCGATCGCGACCGCCGTCTGCTGATGCTATCGGGAGCCGCGGGGGGAATCGGCGCGATCTTCCGCGCCCCGTTGGGTGGTGCATTGTTTTTGAGCGAGGTGCTCTACGGCTCGACCGCGATGGAAACCGCGGCGGTGATTCCCAATTTTATCGCCTCGATCACTGCCTACATGGTGTTCACTCAGATCTTTGGAACAGGCTTGGCTATCAGCATTCCTCCCGGCCTAACATTTGGCGGCATGAGCGAGATTCCCTTTTACTTGGTCTTGGCACTCCTTTGCTCGATCTTTGGATATCTCTATGTGATTGTTTTTTACGGTGTGCGTGATCGCATTTTTCGACCCATGCCGATTCCGATGATTATCAAGCCAGCCATTGGTGGTCTGATGCTCGGCGCGCTAGCCATTGCCTTGCCGCAGGTCATGGCTGGCGGATACGGTTGGATTCAGATGGCCATCGACGGCAAATTGGCGTTTGGACTGATGTTGGTCCTTTGTCTGGGTAAGATTTTTGCCACGGCTTTTACGATCTCCTCGGGCGGCAGCGGCGGCGTTTTTGCCCCGTCACTCTATATTGGGGCCATGCTTGGGGGCGCGTTCGGCGTTGCGGCAGAGAAATTCTTCCCCGACATGATTTCCCACCCCGAAGCCTTTGCGCTTGTGGGTATGGGCGGGCTGTTTTCTGGAATCGCCCGCGTGCCGCTGACGGCCATGTTGATGGTCTGTGAAATGACCGGAAGCTACAACCTGCTGATTCCTCTGATGCTTGTTTGCATGGTGAACATGGCGATTCTCTCGCCGCGTTGGACCTTATATGAACAGCAAGTGTTTGGTTTGGTTGATAGCCCGGCCCATCAGGGCGATTTTGTCATCGACGTGCTTGAGCAAATGCATGTTCGCGACGTCATGGATTTAGCGAGAAAAGTCGATTTGATCCCAGAAGGCATGCCATTGGTTGAAATTCTGCGGATGGCTTCGCTATCAAACAACAGCTACTACCCGGTCGTCGATGCTGACCAGAAGTTAAGCGGCATCTTTTCTTTGCGAGACTTGCGGGCCGTGCTCGCCGGGGATCGTACGGGGACACTGATCGTGGCAGCAGATATCGCGACGTCGCAGGTCATCACCGTAAAACCGGACGATGATTTGCACACGGCACTGCGGCGGTTCACACAAAAGAACGTCGACTATCTGCCGATTGTCGAAGCCGATTCGCCCCGTGAGGTGGTTGGCATGCTAAGTCGGCATGATGTGATTTCTGCCTATCATCGGCGGCTGTCGGAAATCCAACGCGACGATATCGGTCCGCTTGAAGATTAGCGATTTCCTAAGCGGATCACGCTTCGATTGCAAAGGCTTGCCAGATCCCATAGCCTGCCAAAGCCAGAATTGAAATGGCGCTGATCCAAAACGCGACTTTATAAAGTCGCGTTGGTTCAAGTTCGGGGAGAGATCGAAACAGGCGAAAATAGATCGCGGCGAAGACGACGATCAGCAGAATGGCCGCCGTAGCCAATCCGCCAAGCATGACCATGAGGACAGGCTGTTTGATTCTCAGAAAGACGATGGTCCACAGGGCTGGAAAGACGCAGGAAAGGACTTTGATGGAAAGACTGCGCTGTCGGGGATCGTGAAAGCGGATCAAACCAATCTGGCCGAAGGTGTCGGAATAAATGCGAGTCCATGCTGCCAGCGCGGAGAAGACCGTTGAAAACAGCACAAAAAATGCACCGGCCAGAAAAACGTCCTTAGCCCACGGACCGAGCGATTCGGTGTACATGTTCGAAAGCGTGTTAATCATCTCATATCCATCGGGGACCTCACCCTGCTGGTGCAAGACGGCAGCCCCCAAAATATAGAAGGCGGCGGTTACCGTTGTGTAAGCGATCATCGAAGCGATCGCGTCGAACGTCATCACGCGAGTCCAGCCGCGAGCCCGGCTTTGCCAGGCAGGGCTATTGGGTTCATAGGGTCCGACGCGCGCAGCGTATCCCTTCTCCAGCAGCCAATACGTGTACTGCATAATCTCATCGCCCCCGACGCCTGTCAGTCCAAAGGCCGCGAAGGCAAACAAGATCGAGTTGGCGGGAAGCTTACCTGTTAACCCTGATGCTATTTGTTCCCAACGAATAGCGTATTGCGTCCACTGTAACGCGAATACGCAAATCAATGTGAGAATCGTGAATGCCAACGTCATTGTCAGCGACGATAGTTCGATCAGTCTATATTTTTCACTGAAGATCAAGGCGGCAACACTCGCGGCGGTGATCCAACACCACGCTGTCACAGAAATCGCAGGGAAGATTAGGTTGAGCAGAATGCCCAATCCGCCGATGATGCCGCCAACTTGCAGAATTTTGACCGGAAGCAGCGCCAGCCAAATCCAGATCGTCCAGTGGGCGCGTCCGAATCGCCAACCGGGCAGCTTGTTCAACGCCGTCAGTGAAGTCTCGCCGGTTTGAATCGTGTGACGGCCAAACTCCAATTGCAGTGCCACTTTGACAAAGCAACTTAAGAGGATAATCCAAAGCGTGATGAAACCAACTTTGGCACCCAGCGCCGTCGTCGCGATCAATTCGCCCGAACCGACAATTGAAGCCGACAACACAAAGCCGGGGCCACAATATTTCAGTTGTTCCCAAAACCGCGCCGGCGGATCTTGGATTTGGCTGTGGTCAAGATGATAAGGATCCCGCTGTGTCAAAGGGATTAGTTCTTTGATAAGGAGCGATTGATGAGTGAGTTTTGCGAGTGTAAACGCTAAGCGATTCTGAAACAACGTCCCCACGAAGGCGTTGATTCCCTAGCAGACAAGCCCTGCGGAAAACGCTAAAATGCCCGGCGAGCGCCGACTTGGCGGCGTTCCGCGGCTTGATCTTCCCCGCCCCTTTGTAGGAATAATTGAGAGACAATGGCCACTGCACTTAAGACCGACCCATTCTCCGCCCGCGACACGTTTGAAACTGGCCATGGCCCCGCTGGCATTTACCGCCTCTCAAAGCTCGAAAGCTTAGGGCTCACCAAAGTCGCCGCCCTCCCCTACTCGATCCGTGTGCTGTTGGAATCCTGCCTACGGAATTGCGACGGGTATGTCGTCACCGAAAAAGACGTCGAAGAGCTTTGCAAGTGGACCGACACGTGCGGTGTGTTGGCTCCCGGCGACAGCGGCGTGGAAGTCCCTTTCAAACCAGCTCGCGTCGTGCTCCAAGACTTCACAGGCGTGCCTTGCGTGGTCGATCTCGCGGCGATGCGTGCGGCCATGCAACGGTTGGGGGGCGATCCAAAGAAGATCAATCCGCTTGTCCCCGTCGATCTGGTGATCGATCACTCGGTGCAAGTCGATTACTTTGCTTCAGGACAGGCCTTGGATCTGAACATCGAATTGGAATTTTCGCGCAATCGCGAACGCTATGAATTTCTGCGTTGGGGCCAAGACGCCTTTAACAATTTCCGCGTCGTGCCACCGGGCACCGGTATCGTTCACCAAGTGAATTTGGAATATCTGGCCAAGTGTGTGTTCTTGCTCGACGATCACGCCGGCAAGGTAGCGATTCCCGATTCGCTCGTTGGCACTGACAGTCACACCACCATGATCGACGGCCTCGGCGTCGTGGGTTGGGGCGTCGGTGGTATCGAAGCCGAAGGGGTGATGCTCGGCCAACCCATTTATATGTTGATGCCGGAAGTCGTCGGCATGAAGTTGACGGGTAAACTTCCCGCGGGCGCGACGGCCACTGACTTGGTGCTCACGGTCACCGAAGTTTTACGCAAGGAAAAGGTTGTCGGTAAGTTCGTTGAATTCTTCGGCGATGGCGTGTCGACGATGTCGCTCGCCGACCGGGCCACGATTGCCAACATGGCGCCTGAGTACGGTGCCACAATGGGCTTCTTCCCGGTCGATGCCGAAACGCTCCGCTATCTCGAACGCACTGGCCGCACGAAGGCGGAAGTCGAACTCGTTGAACGCTACACCAAGGAACAGGGTTTGTTCCGCACGGATAAGGCACCGATTCCCACTTTCACTAAGACTTTGGAACTCGACCTTTCCTCGGTCGAGCCCTGCCTCGCTGGCCCCAAGCGTCCGCAAGATCGCGTGGCGTTGAGCGCCATGAAAACGAGCTGGCAGCGTGATTTGGACGAGGTTTACGGCAAGCGGCCTGCAACTAGCGCTTCGCAAGGACGCTGGGAAGGTGAAGGTGGCCAGCCGATTGAAGAAACGGCGACCGCCGCGGTTGAAGAAGCGATTGCTGTGGCTGATCCGGGCTTTGATGGTGTGGAAGTGACATTGAATCACAAAACTTTCCCCATCGAACACGGTAGCGTCGTGATTTCCGCCATCACGAGTTGCACGAACACCTCGAACCCCTCTGTGATGATCGCCGCGGGGTTGTTGGCTAAGAAAGCCGTCGAGAAAGGCCTGACCGTCCCGCCGCATGTGAAGACCAGCTTGGCTCCCGGCTCGCGAGTCGTGACCGATTACTTTGAAAAGGCGGGGCTCGATAAATATCTCGATCAGATCGGCTTCAACACCGTTGGCTACGGCTGCACAACTTGCATCGGCAATAGCGGGCCGCTCCCCGATCCGATTGCTGCCGCGGTGAGCGACAATGATTTGGTGGTCGCTGGCGTGCTGTCGGGCAATCGCAATTTCGAAGGCCGCATCAATCCTCACGTGAAGGCGAACTATTTGGCCAGCCCGCCGCTAGTCGTGGCCTACGCACTGGCCGGCACGGTGGATATCGATTTTGAAACCGAATCGCTCGGCATGGGAAGCGACGGCAAGCTCGTGATGCTTGCGGACATTTGGCCGTCGCAGGCGGAAGTGCATAGCGTTGTCGAAAGCAGCGTCTTGCCCGAGATGTTCCAGGCTCAGTACGACAATGTCTGGCAGAAGAATCCCAAGTGGAATGCCATCGAAGTCACCGGCGGTGAGCTTTACGCATGGAACGAAGACAGCACTTACATCCAAGAACCGCCGTTTCTGGTTGATCTCAAGCCCGAAGTCGAACCGATCAAGCCGATCATGGGAGCCCGCTGCCTAGCGACGTTGGGGGATTCGGTGACCACCGACCATATTTCTCCCGCGGGGTCGATTGCCACGAGCAGCCCAGCAGGGAAATTCCTGCAAGCCTCTGGCGTCGAGCCGCATGATTTCAACAGCTACGGCGCGCGGCGTGGTAACGACCGCGTGATGACCCGCGGCACATTCGCCAATATCCGCATTCGCAACCAAATGGCACCCGGCACCGAAGGGGGCGTGACGCGGCATTTGCCTGATGGCGAAGTCATGAGCATCTACGACGCGGCCATGAAGTATCGCGACGATAAGATTCCTCTGGTGGTGCTCGCTGGGAGTGAATACGGCACGGGAAGCAGCCGCGACTGGGCCGCTAAGGGGGCATTCCTGTTAGGGATTCGCGCGGTGTTGGCCGTGAGCTTCGAGCGGATCCACCGCAGCAACCTGGTGATGATGGGCGTACTGCCTTTGGAAATGCCGCCGGGACAAACGTGGCAAACTCTTGGTCTAACGGGCGAGGAGATTTTTGATTTCCCTGAACTCAAAGACGATTTACGACCACGGCAGGCGTTGATGGTGAAGGCGACTTCCCCCGACGGCAAGATCAAGGAGTTTCCCGCGACGGTCCGCATCGATACACCGGTGGAACTCGACTACTATCGCAACGGCGGCATCTTGCACACGGTGTTGCGAAAGTTGATGAAGGATTCAGAGCCGACGAAATAACTAGCTTCTTGAATCCCGATCCAATCGCTTCGTGTTCAATCGCGCCCTAAACAAACGAGACACATGTCATCGCTTTGGGGAAAGTCACCGGCGAATTCGCGGACGTCGGTCAGTAGGTGATTGCCGATCTCCATCGTTTTGACATCTTTAACGCTGATGATCTTGGTCATCCGCTCGATGCCATAAAGTTCGCGCTGCGAGTTCATCGCTTCGCTGAAGCCGTCGGTGAACAAGGTGACCAAATCGCCCGGCGCAAGATCGTGCTGATACGAATCGAACTCGAAATCGTCGACCACACCTACGGGCAGGCCCGCTTGTTCGCCGCCGATTTCGGTGACTTCGCCCGCCGCGTTTCGCAGCATCGGCGGCATGTGCCCCGCATTCACCAGCGTCAATTGATTCTTATTGCCGTCGATCACGGCGATGACCATCGTGACAAAGCGGTCATCCCAACCATAGCCCGAGAAGATTTGGTTGATCTTGCCGAGAGCTTTGGCCGGATTTGGTTCGATGGTCAACCATTGCCGTACGTCGCTCGAAAGCTTGGCCATCAACAACGCGGCGGGAACGCCCTTGCCGGCCACGTCTCCGATGACCACGGCCACGCGGTTGTCTGGCAGGGTGACGTAATCGTAGTAGTCGCCGCCCACTTGGTAGGCCGATTCGTAAAAGGCAAAGAAATGATAACCGGCGATCTCCGGCGGACGATTGGGCAGCAACGTCCGTTGCATTTGCTTGGCCACTTCCATGTCGCGTTGCAGGGCAACTTGAGAAAGGGCTTCTTGATGCAACCGGGCGTTATCGAGCGCTATGGCCGCTTGATTGGCGATCCCCGCGAGCACTTGCAGGTCGAGATCGGTGAAACGACTCATCTGGTTGTTCGTGTCGATTTGAATCACGCCGAGCGACTCGCCGTTGCTAGCGATCATCGGCGCGCAAATCAGCGAGCGAATCTGAAAATCGGCGATGCTCTGCGCCATCCCGAAGCGTTCGTCAGTCGAGGCATCGGCCGAAAGAATCGCCCGCTTGTCTTGCATCGCTTTGTTAACGATCGTGCGGCTCACTCGCATTTTTTCTTCGTCGCTGCTCTTGCGGGCCTTCGTGGCGACAGGCACGAGCGGTGCATCGGGTCGGGGACGCATCACGACAAACCCGCGATCCGCTTGTACGAAAATCTTGAACAAACTGTCGAGGATCTTCGGCAGGATTTCCTTGACCGACAACGTGTTCCCCAGGTTGTTGGAAATCTCCACGAGCGCTTGCAATTGCACTTCAGGCTTGGCCGACATCTGCCAGATCGATCCCGCACCGCGGCTCACGTCGAACGTGGCCATGATCTGGCTCGTGGCGTCCATGTCTTCTTCGGCATCGGTGAGCAGTGGGGCCAACAACGAGGCATGTTCGGGTTCTTCACCAGCCAGTTTCGGCGGCGCGGTTTCGTCGTAAAACTCAAACAGGATGTCGCAGATCAGCATCCGGTCGCCGTTACGCAACGGCCCGCGATCCTCGACCCGATGAGCGTTGATGTAGGTGCCATTGCGGCTGCCCAGATCCTGAACAAAGTAGAGACCCTCTTCCTTGGTGAGGATCACATGCCGACGGCTAACCGCGGCGGCGTCGAGCACAAGGTCGCACTCGGGGCTGCGGCCCATGACCCAGCGTTCTCCATCGAGCGGATAGACCTTGCCGATCTCCCCCCCTTGAACAATTGTGAGATGAGCCATCGATCACGAGCGGCCAACCGGCCTGCACCCTTATAAATTCTGGCGACGAATTTTCAACACAAAGCGTCAAAACGAACGATTTTACGGCTTACCGCGCGGCAGCGTCAACCAACGGCTAGCAGCCATCGATTCAAGGCGTCCAACTTGTCCAACTCTTCCAACTTGTCGGGGTTTATTTCAATAGTTGCGAGTCGTTAGGCGCTAGGCGTTAGTTTTTCGTAAGCATGGCAGGTACGAGGAAATCGTCATTCTGAGAGAGCCTAGGCGACCGAAGAATCTAGCTTCCACAATTTCACGGTTTGAAGCCACATTCTTTTCTCCGTGCCACTCCGCTCTGAATGGACATAATAAGTCTGTTTTCCACAACCCTGCCGTACACAGCAGTCCTTCAACTTTGTCATCTTTCTCAACTTCAGCAACTTAGTCACCGCTCGGAATTGACAAAGTTGCTGAAGAACAGGGAAAGCAGCATCCCTTCTGGCTCATAGCTAACAGCTAACGGTTAATAGCGCACTTCAGCTTTGCCAGGTTGGCGAGGATTGCTTGGTTTGCAGGCCTCCGGTTGTTGCAAAGCTGAATGGAAGCGACTGTAGACCATGGACTGTGGTGTTTCTTAAAGTCCACTGTCTACAGTCCACCGTCCATCTACGTCCGACACGGCTTTCACTGCTCCCCATTATCGCGATTTGTGAGAGCGTCGCCACAAGTATTTTTGGCCATCACTCAAGTCATTCCCGGGTAGCCGGGAATCCAGATTCTCACGCAGAGGCTTTGGTCGAACCGTAGGCCGGAACAAGCCGTGCGCAGTTCCGGCAAAGCGCCATTCTTCGCGTGGTAAGCGTTCAATGCTTCATTGCCGGAACTCACGTTGCTCGGTCCGGCCTACATGTTTTCGGGCCGTGTTTCGCTAATTAGAATACTTACATGTCCGACTACCGACGTTATTTCGTTCCCGGCGGAATGTATTTCTTTACGGTTGTAACTTACGGCCGGCGCGAGATATTAACGACCACGCAAGGACGCCTGTTTCTTCGCAAAGCAATTGCTGACATAGCACAAGATCGAAAGTTTCAAATTTTCGCCACAGTCTTGCTGCCGGATCATTGGCACTTGATCATGCAATTGCCTTCGGGTGACCTCGACTATTCAATTCGTCTCAAGCGAATCAAGGAGACATTTACTCGTCTATGGCTTGATGCTGGATTGGCTGAAGCTTCGATTACCGATGCACAGCATTCCAAGGGCGAGCGTGGAATTTGGCAGCCAAGGTTTTGGGAACATACAATCGAAGACGAAGCCGACTTGGAACAATGTGTTGATTATATTCATTGGAATCCACGTAAGCACAATCTCGTCGAACGTGTCCGAGATTATCGCTGGTCATCATTTCATCGTTTTGTTCGGCAAGGGCAATACGATCTTAATTGGGGAGGAAGTGAGCCAAAGACGATAAACGGTAATGAGAATTGGGGGGAGCCGTAGGCCGGAACAAGCCGTGCGCAGTTCCGGCAATGCGCTACGTGTTCCGTTTCATTGCCGGAACTCGCGTTGCTCGGTCCGGCCTACGGTTCGCACAATTCTTGCCGGGTTGCCGACGGCGACTACGTTGGCGGGCAAGTCACGAATCACCACCGTGCCTGCACCCACGACCGTGTTGTCGCCGATTGTGACTCCGGGGCAAACGATCATCCCGCCGCCGAGCCACACGTTGTTGCCGATAACGATTGGCTTGCCCCCTTCCCATTTCGCCCGGCGTGTTTCGGGATCGAGCGGATGAGTCGCAGTCAGGAGTTGCACGTTGGGTCCAATCAGCACGTCGTCGCCAATCGTGATCTTGCCCACGTCAAGCGCGACGAGTCCCCAGTTGGCGAACACGCGATCCCCCAGTGAAGTTTGGTAGCCATAGTCGCAGCGAAACGGTGGCCGAACCGTGCATTCAACGCCGACATGGCCGAGTAGCTCGCGCAAGATTTCGTCGCGCTCGGCATCCTGATCACCCAGAGTGACATTGAACTTGGCCGTCAGGATGGCCGCCCGGCGGCGCTCGCGATTCAGGTCGGGGTCGTCGGCAAGATAATCTTCGCCCGCGAGCATGCGATCACGATGCGAGCGGGCAGCGAGTGGAAGTGGATCATCCATGAAGTTTTCTGGTCGGGAGACTTTGTTGCGAATAACACGCCGTTGGACGTATTTTAGCGACGCGACCAAAGGACCAGCGACCAAAAAAAGTCCGAGGGGCCGGCCAGCTTGGCTACCATAACAGGCTGGAAGCCTGCTCCACGAGGTTTTTCTCGGGCTTTGGCTTCGGCGGGGAATTCGTTAGAATTGAGAGTCTGTGAACGGTAGGCCAGAGCAAGCCGCACGCTCACTGGGGAATAGTGTAACGGTAGCACTCCGGACTCTGACTCCGTCAGTCTAGGTTCAAATCCTAGTTCCCCAGCTTTTTGTTATAGGCGCTAGAAGTGAGTTGCTAGCCGCTGGCCAAGAAATTGTCATCTCGAGTGAGGCTTGCTCAACCGGAGACGGATGGGATCTGGATTCATGGCCAGTGCGTTCTCTTGTGCGTGTGACGATAGAGGCCAGATTCCTCAAGTCGTAGAACTCCTTTCGGAATGACAAAGCTGGCTAACCGACATACGCACTATTTTGTCACCGGTTCTTCTGGCGTGATCTCGTACTTCAACCGCGCATCGGCCACGGGGACTGGTGGCAACTCGACGTCGGGTGTGACTGACGCGCAAGGCGCGTTCGCTTCGCAATTCTCGCAGAGGTCTTCGACGACCCATTTGTAGGACGGCACTTTTTTCGACGTGATCTTTTTCATCAACTTTGTGCGGGTGTAGATCGTGGGACCCCGCTTGGGGATCCAGTCGAACCAGACGAATGGCTTGGGTTTGCTGTGGACGCCGTCGGCATTGGGGCTGCATTCTTCACAGACCATTTCGCAATGTTTGCAGCCGCGACAACTGGGGCCAGGAACACAGAAGTCTTCGCACTGATAACCCCAACAGATGACTTCCACTTTCTTGTCTTCACAAACCAGGCGGCAAATTTTCTCGCACGCACGATTGCAGCCACAATGAGAACAGAAACCTTCGCGTCCATAGACCAAGCTCGCCGCGCAGAAGAGCAGTGCCGTGGCTAGAACCAGATTGAGTCTGTTGTCGCGTCGCATGAAGTCACCTTTAGAAACTGAAGTCCAGTCGCATACCCAGAATGTCGGACTCGGTGGCGCCGTAGACTGTTTCCGGCGTCGTTACCGGACGAATCCAGTCGAACATCACGCGCATGCGGTCGCTCCAATACCAGTTGAAGCCGAGCGTCATATCGTTATAAGCACCCGCGTTGACTTCATTCAAATCTAGATACGACCAACGCCCTTTGAGTTCCCACGCACCGGGGCCACATCCGCCAGGAACCAGGAAGAAATTCGAGTACGGCATTGCCCGACCAAACTGGGCCCCGTGCTGGCCAAAGCGTTCGTAATTGCGATTCTCACCGGTGAGAAAATAGCTGGCGTAGACGTAGGCACCATAGAACGTGGCATCACCGGCTTCGAGCGCCGAGTGGTCGATGTACATTTCGCTCTGCACGGATAATGGACCCCAGACGGTTGCTAGCTCGACGTTGCCTGTGGTGAAATCGCTGCCAGGCATCTGGCCGGTATCGATGAGGAACGGTCCTTCATGAATTTGTGGCCGAGCACGGAAGCGAATCAAATCGTCTTGATCGTGCGTATAAAGCACGCCACAACCTGTGTGCAGCAAGTAACGGCCGTTGGAGGGTTCGTCGTAGTAAGGGAGCCAAGTGAATCGCGCACTGGTGCGCAGGCCTTGGTTGCTATCGATGCGTTCTTTGAGCGATTCGCTGATGCTGTCGAAGAACGCCCCGAATGTCCACGTGCGGTCGAGCGACTTACTCACGCCGTAGAATGCCGTGCCGACTTCACGATCGGCTGTGAAGATGCCTTGCGTGGGGATCGAGCGTTCGAGAAACACAGAAAACGTGTCGTTGGTGACTTGCTCCAAGCCAAACGGCACAAAAAAGTTGCCCCAACGAATGCGATTGAAAAACGGCACTTCGTTCATCGTGAGGTAGGCGTCTTTGATATCAACGACGGGTGTGGTGACGCCGTCACCATTTTCAGGCTCGAACTCCACTTGAATGCGGAAGTCGTAAACGCCGTAGCCCACGCCATCGGCCAAGAGCCGTAAACGGCGGAATTCAAAATAGTTTTTAGCGAGCGGGCTCGTGATTGCGGGATCTTTGTAGGGCCAAAGGATTTGATCCATCTGGCATTGCCCGCCGAGCTTGACGGTCCATTTCTCAGAGGAAATGTCCATCCACTCCGGTTCGATGATCGTGCCGTCGGGTCCTTCCTGTTCGGCCGTGATTTCCTCTAAAGACTGGACGCGTTGCCGTAGTTCCGCGAAGTCATCATCCTTATCGTTTTCGTCGAAGAGCGGATCAGGATTGTTCGGCGCAGGAAGTTCCCCCGACGAGCTGAAGACGCTCAATTCCTCGCGCAAGCGGGCGATCTCTTCGTCTTGTTGTTTGAGTCGTTCGTAGATATCCGCGATGTCGACGGGGGGCAACTGTTCTTGCGCACGCGCAGGCGAAACGAGGCACGCAGCAAGTGCGATTGCAAGCAATATGCGCGCACCAAGCACGGTGCCAGTTAACTGGCGATAAGTCCAAAGCCGGCGAATCACGCGTGAATTCCTTCGGATCGCGAGAGCCTGCGTGGGTACGGTTGGCGGCTCGCAAGCGCGGGTGGTGCCTCCCTCGGGCAGGGTCGGCTGAGGTGCTGGGTCTAAGCACCTATTAGCTAATGTCGGCAGAAGAGTTGCCGTAATCTGAATAACTCGTACAAATAGGCGCGCTTACAGCAGGCATTGCTAGCATGGCTGGATGTCAATCAGCGAAAAATTACATTTCGCTAGCAGGCGTGCGAATCACCAACAGCCGCTCTTCGGACATATCTTTCATCGCGTAGCGGATGCCTTCGCGTCCGAGGCCGCTGTCTTTCACGCCACCGTAAGGCATGTTGTCGACCCGCCAAGAAGGGACGTCGCCGATGATGACCCCGCCGACTTCCAAGCGATCCCACGCCTTTTGCATCTTGTAGATGTCGCGCGTGAAGATGCCGGTTTGCAAACCGAAGACGCTATCATTCACTTCCACAAGGGCTTTGTCGAAATCCTCGAACTTACTCAACACGGCGACCGGGCCAAAGGCTTCGTTGGTGCAGAGCGTTTGATCCTTCGGAACGTCTTCAAGTAGCGTGGCTTCGAGCATGGCCCCTTCGCGTTTGCCGCCACAGAGGAGCTTGCCCCCCGCCGCGACCGCGGAATCGATCCAATTTTTGAGCCGTTTGGCTTCCTTCTCGTCGATCATTGGACCGATGAAGGTGTCTTCATTCTTGGGATCGCCGCTGATGAGCTTCTTGGTCTTCTCGACGAGCCGCTGCTTCAATTCTTCGTAGACCGAAACGTGAGCCAAGATTCGTTGCACGCCGATGCAGCTTTGGCCCGATTGATAGAACGCTCCGATAATCAAGCGATCCACGGCATCGTTCAAATCGGCGTCGGCATCGATCACGCACGCCGCGTTGCCGCCGAGTTCGAGCACGACTTTTTTCTTGCCCGCGCGGGCCTTGAGATCCCAACCGACTTCGGGGGAGCCGGTGAAGCTCAAGAGTTTTAAGCGGTCGTCGGTCGTGAACAAATCTGCCCCATCGCGATGGCAGGGCAAAATCGAGAATGCCCCGGGCGGCAAATTGGTTTCAGCAAGTATTTCGCCAATGATGATCGCCCCCAAGGGCGTGCGACTGGCCGGTTTCAACACAAAAGGACAACCCACCGCGATGGCGGGGGCAATTTTGTGCGCCGCCAAGTTCAGCGGGAAGTTGAACGGCGAAATGAACGAGCAGGGTCCGATGGGAACATGCTGCACCATGCCCCGATAGCCGCGTGCGCGGGGCGAGATTTCCAGATTGAGAATCTCACCTGTGATCCGCACCGATTCTTCAGCCGCAACGCGAAACGTGTCGATCAGCCGGCCCACTTCGCCACGACTATCGCGAATCGGTTTGCCAGCTTCCAGGCACAACAGCTCGGCCATTTCGGCACTGCGTTCTTGGAAGCGTTTCACGCAATGATTCAAAATGTTTTGTCGTTCATACGCCGGCAAGCGGCGCATCGGTTCGGTCGCTTCAACAGCCGCTGCGATTCCGCGGTCGATGGCTTTGGCATCCGCGATTGCCACGCGCGTGACAACTTTGCCCGTGTATTTGTCGGTGACTTCGAGATCGGCGTTAGGCTGCTCGGCTTTGTTCGCCAGATAATACGGATATTGTTCGAGTGGCATGCGGGGCCTCACACAAGTTGGCTGCGTTCTTGGATTTCGCGATTCAAAATGCGGTCGTTGTCGGAGTAATCAACCGGCACGTCAATAAGATGAACGCCCGAGCGTTCGTGGCACTTGGCCATCAACGGGGCGAGCTGATCTACCGATTCCACACGATGCCCGACGGCACCGTAGCTCTCGGCATATTTCACAAAGTCGGGGTTGCCATAATCGAGCCCGTAATCGCCGAAGCCCATGTGGCTTTGTTTCCATTTGATCATGCCGTAGGCATTGTCGCGAAGGATCAAGATCACGAGTTGCATTTTCAAACGGATGGCGGTTTCGAGCTCTTGCGAATTCATCATAAACCCGCCGTCGCCGCAAATGGCCATGATTTTCTTGTCGGGATAAACCAGCCGCGCGGCCATCGCCGAGGGCAACCCGGCCCCCATCGAGGCCAGGGCGTTGTCCACCAAAACTGAGTTCGGGCAATGAGCCGGGTAGTTGCGGGCGAACCAGATTTTATAGATGCCGTTGTCGAGGGCGATGATGCTGTCGCTCGGCATGACTTTGCGAACGTCTTCGACCAAGCGTTGTGGGGTAATCGGAAAACGTGGATCGTTCGCCGATTCGTCTTGATACTTCTTCGCCGCGGCGCGGACTTTGTCGAAGTAAGAGAAATCCCAGTGGGAGTCTTGCTCAACTTCCGATTCCAACAGCTTTTGCCAAATCTGCCAGATGCTGTTGCCGATGTCGCCGACGACTTCCACTTGCGGGAAGTAGACCGCGTCGACTTTGGCGGAAAAGAAGTTGACGTGGATCACGCGCACCCCGCCCTGCTTCATAATAAAAGGTGGCTTTTCGATAACGTCGTGGCCCACGTTGATGATCAAGTCGGCGTGTTCGATCGCGCGGTGGACAAAGTCGCCCGACGAGATGGCCGCGTTGCCCAAGAAGCGTGGATCGCGTTCGTCGACCACGCCCTTACCCATTTGTGTGGTCACAAAGGGAATGTTCGTTGTTTGAATGAGTCGCCGGAGCATCTTGCTCGAGATGCGGCGGTTCGCGGCAGCGCCGATCACCAGCAGCGGATGCTTGGCTTCGCGGATCAGGCTTACGGCCGCGCGAATGGATTTTTCTTCCGCGACGGCCCGGCGGACACTGCTGGCTTGCACGGGTTCGCCGTCGACTTCCTCGCGCGCGATGTCTTCCGGCAATTCCAAATGACACGCGCCGGGGCGTTCTTCTTCGGCCAGACGAAACGCTTCGCGAACACGGAACGGAATGTTCGAGCCGCTGACGATTTGCAGCGTCTGTTTGGTGATGGGGTCCATCATGTCGACCACGTCGACGATTTGAAACTGCCCCTGCTTGCTGCTTCGCACAGGTTTTTGGCCGGTGATCATCAGCATCGGCATGCCGCCGAGCTGGGCGTATGCGGCGGATGTCACGAGATTCGTCGCGCCAGGACCGAGCGTCGCTAGGCACACGCCCGCCTTGCCGGTGAGCCGGCCATAAGTGGCAGCCATGAATCCCGCCGCTTGCTCGTGCCGGGTGAGAATCAGTTTGATTTTCGATCGCGAGAGCGAATCGAGCAGGTCGAGCGTTTCCTCGCCGGGAATGCCAAAGATGAATTCAACCTTTTCATTCTCCAAGGAGGCGACAAACAGATCAGAGGCTTTCATTACGAAACCTTCGGCACGGCCGGGAGGGTCCTATTCCGCAGGACATTGGTGGCTGCCGTTCATGGGTGGGGCTATGAATCACGTATTGTAGGAAACTCGTTGGTTCTCTGAAACCGCCTTACGACATATTGACGGGCTGGATGGGCAGGTCAGACTATATTTCAGGGCGGAACGGCCCTTTCACTTTTCTTTTTCGATGGAAAGACGATCTATGGCCTCGGTCACTCTCGATGGTGTGGCGAAAATCTACGCGGGCGACATCTATGGCGTCCGCGATCTCGATCTGAATATTGCCGACGGCGAATTCCTGGTCCTCGTGGGACCTTCGGGCTGTGGCAAGAGCACGACGCTGCGGATGATTGCTGGACTGGAAACGATCTCGCGCGGTACGCTGCGAATTGGCGATCGCGTGGTCAACGACGTGCATCCGCGCGACCGCGACATTGCCATGGTGTTTCAGAATTACGCCCTCTATCCCCATATGACGGTGCGCGAGAACATGGCGTTCGCGCTCAAGATGCGAAAGACCGCGCAACATGAAATTGACGAGCGCGTGCAGTGGGCCGCGGGGTTATTGGGTTTGGAGCCCTACTTGAATCGCAAACCCAAAGCGCTTTCTGGCGGCCAGCGGCAGCGGGTGGCCCTGGGGCGCGCTATTGTTCGTAAGCCGGCGGTGTTTTTGTTCGACGAACCGCTGTCGAATCTCGATGCCAAGTTGCGAGTGGAAACCCGCGCCGAAATTAAGCGGCTGCATCGCCAGCTGGGGACGACGACGATTTACGTCACGCACGATCAAGAAGAAGCGATGACGCTCGGGGATCGCGTCTGCGTGATGTGCGATGGCCTCAAGCGGCAATGTGCCCCGCCTTTGGAAATTTATCGCAACCCGGCGGATCGCTTCGTCGCGGGATTTTTGGGGATGCCGCCCATGAATTTTCTGGAAGGGGAACTTGAAACCAACGGCGGCCAGTTGTGGTTTGTGAGCCGCGAAGGGCAATTGCGGCTCGAGGGCACCGACGAAGCTTGGCTCGATGGTTCAAGTCGTCGGCCCATCGTCGCCGGGATTCGGCCCGAAAGTTTTCAAATCTTGGATGCCGCCGTCGAAGGGCAATCAATCCCCGCCACGGTGCAAGTCGTCGAGCCGCTGGGCAGCATGATGGATGTCTATCTTGTGCTCTCTTCAGGCAAGAGAGTGGTCGCTCGCATTCCCGCGGGCAAACTTTCCGAAGGAAAAGCGATTCACGCACGCGTAAATCCCGCGGAAGTTCATTTGTTTGAACCACCGAGTGCGGAGCATCGGTATGGGCGGAGCCTGCGGGCGGCGGGGATGCAGTTGGTGTAGTCCAGTGGAAGGCAGAGGGGTTAACCACGAATTGAACAAATAGCAGCAATGAATACTATTCGTATTATTCGTGTTTTCTCTTACGACTGGTGATTCAGCTGCCCCGCTTAAGCTTCCTTAGTGTGCATCCACTTCTGCAACAGCGGTGAGATTGCCAAGCAGATCACGCCGGAGGCAATGGCTGTAATAGCGATCTTTTGGAACACCCCGCCATAGATGTCCACCGTTTCGATGGGTGGCGGAATTATCTTCTCTGCCCCCTCGGCGTGCGAGACGCCAGTGAACTGGGAGATGATCGCAGCGAGGTATTGCGAGAATGCGGTGGCTAAAAACCAGCCGCCCATCACCGTGCTCACCAAAATTTTCGGCGAGAGTTTGGTAACCATCGACAGGCCCACGGGAGAAATACAAAGTTCGCCGGTGGTTTGGAACATAATGCCCAAGAGCAGCCAAAACAGTGGGACGATTCCCCGGGCATCGCCGTTCTCAGCACCCAACCAAAATGCCACGAACCCGAGACCGAGCTGAATTAGACCCAGCGCAAACTTGATGGGAGTGGTCGGTTCCAGTCCGCGTGCCCCTAAGTAAGACCAGAGGGCGGTGAACACCAAGCCGAACAGCAAAATATAAATCGCATTGACGGCTTGAAACGAACTTGTTGCGAGTTCGCTGTTTCTCGTGGCGATGCCCATCCCGATGTTGTCTTCGGCGACGAGCCAATCAATCGTGAAGTCGGGGTTACTTTCTTCACCCTCCTTGCTTTGATTCTGTTGCCGCAACTTGTCCAAGGACGACATCGTGAATAACTGGTTGCCGTTGGAGAATCCCAGTTGTTCTTGCGTCGGCTGTATTTGCATTGTTTTGCCCACGTCGTCGGAAGTGATCGTGCGGGATTCAGCAACACGGTCGACGTTGCGATCCGTAAAGTTATTGACGCTGCTACCCGCTTGCTCGAAGAAGGCCCAGAACAGCATCGAAAAGAATGTAAGAATCAAGACAACGAACATACGATGCCGCGCGATCGTGTCGAGGCGGAACGTCTCGATGATGAGATAGCCAAAGGCCAATAGACCGGTCACCGCCAAAAGAATTCCCGAGGGCTTGCTGATCTCGTTCAAAAAGATGCTTCCCACTTCTCCCACGACGCCGCCAGCCGAGGCAATTTTCTCCACGGCTTCTTCGGAAAGGATCCGCAACGGTTCGCCGTTGGCTCGCAAGATGGAAAAATCGGAGACAAACAGCGACAGCAAAGGGATACTGATTGCTACGCCTAACAAGATTGGCATGAGTTTCTTCGTTTTATCACCCGGCGGCCTGCCGACTTCATCGGGAATGCCTCCTAATCCCAAGGCGCGTACCGAAATGGTGCCGGCCGCCAGCATACAGATGGCAACAAAGATATTGACGAGTTTAGCCGTGAGGTTGTCAGGCACGAAATAGAGGAGCGTTGCCGCCGTGCCCAAGGCCCCTAGACCGATTAAGATTTGCGTGACCAAAGTTGGCATCACAAAAATCGCCAAGCCAATCATCATGCCAATCGTGGCCAGACCGAAACCATAGTGCCAACCATAGGTTTCGCCAATGTAACCGCAGATTAACGGGCTTAACGAGGCGCCCAAGTTGACGCCCATATAAAACAGTGTGAAGCCGCCGTCCCGTTTGCTGCTTACGGCTGGATAAAGCTGACCCACCATGGTGGAGATGTTCGGCTTAAAGAAACCATTGCCGGCAATCAACAACGCCAGGGCTAAATAAAACATCGTGGTGTTTTCTTGGGTCATCACCAAATGTCCGGCTGACATCAAGAGGCCACCCACGATGACGGCCACGCGTGGCCCCAGAAAGCGATCAGCGAGGAGGCCGCCAAAAAACGGGGTCATATAAACAAGTGAGGTGTACGCGCCGTAGACCGCGTAAGCCCGCTTATCATCGTATTGCAGGAAGCCTTTGAGCATGTACAAGAGCAGCAGCGCCCGCATGCCGTAGAAGGAAAACCGTTCCCACATCTCGGCGAAGAACAGTACGAACAATCCGGTGGGATGACCAAGAAATGTGCGTTCTTCGGTGGTGACCGTGCTCATGCCTGACTCCTGAGGTCAAATTTGCTGCTGAATCTGCTGCCCAAGCAAGTTTTAGAGTGTATCGCAATCGGCAGTATCTGACAGCAGCAATCTATCCCGCTGTGGCCGATGTCGTGCAATACGGACACCGCTCCGGCACCACGTAGTCCGGCGATTGCTGTTCCTCGGCGGTGAGCGGATGCTGACAGGCGAAACAGATCGTTGTTGGGGTTTCTTGCAAGTTGGCGTCGAGCGCCACACGCTTGTCGAACACGAAGCATTCCCCTTGATAGTGCTCTTGTCCGCAGACTTCAAAGTATTTGAGAATTCCGCCGTCGAGTTGATAGACCTCTTGAAAGCCGGCCTGCTGCATGAACGGACCGGCCTTTTCACAGCGAATTCCGCCCGTGCAAAACATGACAATCGGATCAGCTTTCATCTGTTCGGGAAGCTGTTCGACGGCACCCGGGAAATGACGAAAGTGATCGACGCCGATGGCCACGGCATTTTCAAATGTTCCGAGGCGAACTTCGTAGTCGTTACGCACGTCGAGCAATGTGCAGGGCTTGCCCGCATCGAGCCAGGACTTGAGCTCGTCAGGCGAAATCTTGGCTGCGGGGGCCGCAAGCGGATCGATGCCGTCCACTCCGAAGGCGATGATTTCCTTCTTAATTTTGACCAGCATTCGGCTAAAGGGCTGGTAATCGCTCCAGCTTTCCTTGACATCCAACCTGCCGATCTCGGCATCCGTCTGGAGTGCTTCAAGTAATCGTCTGACGGCTTGCGACTCTCCCGCGACGAAGAGGTTGATTCCTTCTTCGCTCAAGAGGATCGTCCCCCGCAGGTCAAGATTTATTGTGAGATCACGCAGGCCGTCGCGGCGCTGCACAAGGTTCGTGAGCCGTACGAATTTATAGGCCGCGATGTTGAGAATCTGTAATCCCGTCGCCGGGGGCAAGGAATCGGTGGTTTGGCTGTTCATCAGCATTCAATTTTTCGTAGTCAAATAGTAGAATCCTGCCTACCAAGATAAACCACGCGGCCCAAAATTTCACCTCCTGTTTGATCGAGACAATTATGAAGCGCATCCGCTGGGGAATCCTGAGCACGGCCAAGATTGGCAAACAAAAAGTTATCCCCGCGATGCAGCTTGGCGAACTTTGCGAAATCGTGGCCATCAGTTCGCGGAACCAAGGGGCCGCGGAGCGAGCAGCCCAAAAACTTGGCATTCCCAAAGCCTATGGCAGCTACGAAGCGTTGCTGGCCGATCCCGAGATTGATGCCGTTTACAATCCGCTGCCGAACAACCTGCATGTGCCGTGGTCGATTCGTGCGTTCGAAGCGGGGAAGCACGTGCTGTGCGAGAAACCGCTGGGCATGAACCTCGCCGAGTGCGAAGAACTTTTAGCGGCGGCGAATCGCCATCCGCAGCTCAAAGTGATGGAAGCTTTTATGTATCGCCATCATCCGCAGTGGCTCAAGGCGAAGGAACTTGTCGTGGCGGGGGAAATCGGCGAGTTGCGGAGCGTGCAGACCTCGTTTTCTTATTACAACGACGATGCCAAGAATATCCGCAACAATGTCGAAGCTGGCGGTGGCGGTCTGATGGATATCGGTTGCTATTGTATCTCGGCGGCGCGATTTATCTTTGATCGCGAGCCCCAGCGAGTTTGCGGTTGGTTGGAGAATGATCCCGAGTTTGGCGTAGATCGGCTGGCGTCGGGAGTGTTGGATTTTGGTGATGGCTCATCGACATTCACCTGTTCGACCCAGCTTGTGCCTTATCAGCGTGTCCACATTTTCGGCACGATGGGACGTGTGGAAATCGAAATTCCTTTTAATGCGCCTGTCGACAAGCCTTGCCGCATTTGGCATGAAAAACAGGGCGAGTTGCGCGAACTGTCGTTCCCGGTTTGCGATCAGTACACGTTGCAGGGTGATGTTTTTTCGCGGGCGATCTTGGAGGATACCCCTGTGCCAACGCCGCTGGCCGATGGGGTTGCCAATATGCGTGTCATCGAAGCGATCAAAACGAGTGCCGCCACAGGGGCTTGGGTATAGAATTCACTGTTCTATGCTTTTCTTGAAACTTCGTGATGGCTGTTCTTCAAACTTCGTGATGAAAGCGCCGCACATGGCGATCAGCGTTCTCGATCTGTTTACTATTGGAATTGGGCCTTCGAGTTCCCATTGCGTGGGACCGATGCGCGCGGCATGCTCGTTCGCAAAATCTTTGCAAGCGAACGAACTAATTGAGAAAACCGCGCGAATCCAGGTGCAGTTGTATGGTTCGCTGGCCCTGACCGGGGCGGGACACGGCACTGACAAAGCGATTCTGCTGGGCTTGGCGGGCGAGGCTCCCGAGACGGTCGATCCTGCGAATATCACCAGTTTTGTAACGGAAGTTGCCGAGACGCGCCACTTAGTTGTCGCCGGGAAGCAACTGTCATTTTCCTTAGTGGATAATTTGGAATTTTGCCGGTCGGAACTTCTGCCTCACCACAGCAATGGCATGCGATTTACGGCGTTCGATCAAAATGGGGCCGTGGTACATAGTGCGATTTATTACTCGGTTGGCGGAGGATTTGTCGTCGACGAAGATGGTAACCCCATGCAAGGGAATCAGCTTCATGCGCCCCTGCCCTACCCTTACCAGTCCGCGGCTGAATTGCTGGAACAGACTAAAAAGGAACGCTTGCCGATCAGCGCAATCGCCCTGCGCAATGAAGCGAGCTTTCGCGACGAACCAGAAACGTTTGCTCGACTCGACCGCATCTGGCAAGTGATGCAGGAGTGCGTACGTGCCGGGTGTGAACGATCCGTCGACAGCCAACTTCCCGGCAACTTACACGTCCGCCGCCGTGCTCCGCAGCTTTATCAAAAGCTCATCACGAACCAAACAGCACATAGCGATTCGCTTACGCCGCTGGATTGGGTCGACGTGTTCGCGTTGGCCGTCAGCGAAGAAAATGCCTCGGGCGGGCGAGTTGTGACTGCCCCCACCAACGGCGCGGCGGGGATCATCCCGGCCGTGCTCCATTATTATGATCGCTTCGTCGAGAACGCCGATCTGCAAGGCATTCGAAATTTCTTGCTCACCGCGGGAGCCATCGGAATTCTTTACAAACAGAATGCTTCGATCTCAGGTGCGGAAGTGGGTTGCCAAGGTGAAGTAGGAGCCGCCTGTTCGATGGCAGCCGCGGGATTAACTGAAGTGTGGGGTGGCACGCCGGCACAAGTCGAGCAAGCCGCCGAGATCGCCATGGAGCACCACCTTGGTTTGACGTGCGATCCGGTCGGCGGGCTGGTGCAGATTCCTTGTATCGAACGCAACGCCATGGCTGCTTCGCATGCCATTCATGCCGCGCGGCTGGCGCTCCGTGGCGACGGCAAACACTGCGTGTCGCTCGACCGCGTGATCGAAACAATGCGGCAAACGGGGGCCGACATGCACTCGAAATATAAGGAAACATCGCAAGGCGGTTTGGCCGTGAATGCCGTGGAATGCTGAGCCTTTTAGCGGTTGGCGTGTCTGAGTTTCTGGCCAGCAATCAGGCGTTGACGGTTACCGGTTTCAACGTAAACTGGTGGTTTGCCAACGATATGCCGGAGTGGCGGAATGGCAGACGCGCTGGATTCAAAATCCAGTGCCCGCAAGGGCGTGAGGGTTCGACCCCCTCCTCCGGTACTTCTTAATTCCCAACATGTTGCATCGATTGATCAGCTCTCCTGACTTCGATAAACCATCGACTAAAATCTCGTTTGGGAAGTTTCTGGGAATGTCGTGGCGATTGAGTGGTATTTGCGTCGCTTACTCTTGCCGTATGCAGCAGCAAGAGTATAGGTATGGCCACTCTCGAAAAGCGTACTGATACATATCGAGTCATTTTCTACTTTGACGGACAGCGATTTTCTCGTTCGCTCAAGACGAAGTCCGAGAAAGCGGCGCTTGCCTCGGTCGCTCGGCTGGAAGACAACTTGCGCCGCGTCGAGCTGGGGTTGCTCGGATTGCCCGAAGGCGCGGACCTCGCGACATTCCTGTTGTCCGATGGTCGGCTCGTAAAGAAATTTGAGTTGCCTGCTATTCGTACCATGCAGGCCCTCTTCAAGAACTACTTCGACAGCATTCCGCCCGGTGCTTTGGAGGACAGTTCAAAGAAAGGGATGCGGACGCACATTCAGCACTTGGAACGGATCCTTGGAAAACACCTGGACGTACATGCTCTCGAAGCGGTGCAGCTCCAGCACTACATTGTGGAGCGTGCTAAAGCCAAAGGGCTTCACGGACGAAAAGTCAGTGCCGCCACGATCAAAAAAGAATTGGTCACGCTCCGGACTGTATGGAACTGGTCTCTCAACATGGGACTTCTAAATAGGCCGTATCCTAATCGCGGCCTCCGTTATCCCAAATTGGAGGAGAAACCTCCATTTCAGACGATGGACGAAATTGACCGTCGGATTGCCCAGGGTGGTTTATCGAAAGCGCAAGAGGCGGACCTTTGGGACGCCGCTTTCCTAACACTGCCAGAAATTAACGAACTTCTGAACTATGTCAAAGTTACGGCCTTGCAACCCTTTATCTATCCGATGTTTGCCTTTGCCGCTCACACCGGTGCACGACGAAGTGAAATGATTCGATCTCAGCTGAGTGACATCGACTTGGAAGCGGGGACTGTTGTTCTTCACGAGATGAAACGCGTCCGAGGTAAACAGAGTACCCGCCGAGTCCCGCTGTCTCCGACGTTGTTGGCGATTCTTCGCCAATGGTTCGGTAACCATCCAGGGGGCGTTCAGACGTTCTGTAATACTCTCGATGTGCTACGGAGTCGCAAGAGACGACACACATTCTGTCCATTGACCGTTGACGAGTCGCACGATCATTTCAAACGTACATTGAAGAACTCGAAGTGGGGGAAGCTTCGTGGCTGGCATATCTTCCGGCATAGTTTCTGTTCAAACTGTGCCGCCCGAGGCGTCGATCAACGGATTATTAATGCCTGGACGGGCCACCAGACGGAGGAAATGGTGAAACGCTACCGCCACCTCATTCCCAATCAAGAGCAGGAAGCCATCCAGTCGGTATTTGGCTAGCACCAAAGCCTACAGGACGCTCGGCAGCGAGCGGCGGACGATACTTCGGCATCGCCGCCCACTCACTGGAGCATTTGCGTAAGCTGCCTTACTTCAGCCGCCGAGGTCGAGTCACTGCCGTATGTCTTTGCAGCGGTAACAAGCCCTCGTTCTGTATGCGCGTCAACTCTTCGTGACTAATCCGCCACTCTTCGTCGAGGCCGCGACCCGAATGACTCTTCTCGCCTTGCACCCGACCTAATCGACACCATTCACGAACTGTGTAAGGACGTTTTTTAAGTAGCTGAGCGACTTCCTGAGTTGTGTAATACTCTTTGATGATTGCCCCGCGAACCGTGCGATCATGAACTTCGTAGAGCAACCGCTGGAGATCGTTCACACGAGCTTCGATACGCATTAATTGCTCGCGAAGCTGCTCGCCCTGAAGTGCGTTCGTCGCTTGTTGCGACGAACGCCCACGTCGGGGTTTGATAGGGGAGTTCTCCGGCGGCGAGTCGGCGTTTGGATCACCGAGGTCGAGAAGTGACATCTGACGCGAATGCGCCCCATTATGTTGGCGGTCCGTTACCGCGCGCCGGAACATCAATCAATCCTCCACATGCACAGGAAAAAAGGCCTACGGTGTTACTCTAGACCAGATTCCCACAAAGTCATCAGCTACTTTCCAATAAATTTTTCTTTGTGGGATTTTCTGAGTTCATGCTAAGAACTCGCGCATTGGGGGAGTGCTCTGTAAGTTTAGGGCGTCGTTCTGAGAACTCAGCAATTTAGACACTCTGGAGAGTCCGGTGTTTGCTTAGGGAATCGTGTTGCGCTACACTCGGCCATTACTCCTTTTGGTGACTGCGGGTTTGGCAAACGGGCTGTTGACGCTTGCCAAACCTTGAGCGGTGCATCCCCGTGGGTTTTCGAATTGGTTTTGGATGCGTTTTTTCTAAGGAGTTTTTCATGGCGACTGCAACAAAGTCAGCGAACAATGGTCAGCACAAAAAGCGGCCTATATTCGCCAAAACGTTCTTTCCTGTTCAGGTAGCGGTGTTCGAGCATACGAACGACCAACGGCGAAATTACAGCGTGAGACTCATGCGAACTTTTCGCCGCGACAATCAGAGTGATTGGGAAACGACCGAGTATCTTGGTCCCCAGGATCTTCTGTCAGCCGCACGCTTGCTAGGCGAGGCTTACGACGCCATCCAGGCGAGACAAGCGGAAGTTTATCAAGGACGGGAGGATCATTTCTCTGAGGATGGTCAAAGAGGAAAAGACTTTTAAGGTCTTCCGCGACATCTCCTTTGGGCCCAGGTTAGCGATTGCACCGCTCCTGGGTTTTTTGTCTGAAAGGAATTCTACCAGAGGGGCAGTTTTCATTTACGACGGCGACACGGGGGAGTCAGCCCATCGACCTGGATTGCGGCCTATTTTGGTGATGCTTATTATTCCATTACTTTATTCGGTATCGTGAGTGGGAGGTTCTCCGAGCCCCGTGTTTATCAAGAGCGAGTCAAGCGTTGTCTCCGGCAGCAACAAGGATCGCGCTGAAGCCGAACAATCGCTAAGCCATTGAGATAAAGTGTCCATGTAAGGGTAAAAAATTCTTGGAGTTTAACAGGGATCTTAGTACGGAATTGGAGGCTGCACACCTTATTCACCACGGTGTTTTTCAGATTTGTAGACAGACCACCGCATTAATTTTCAAACTCGTTAGCATGGCATAGTTTGGATTGTAGACGTTAGTGTTTTCTACGAGAGCGGAACTCAGTCACTGCGGTGTCTGGTCGGCGGATAGCTTCTCATCGCCCCACCACTATTCTTCTCCCTCCTGAACCCTTCTGAAAAAAGATCACGCATTCAACTTCCCTAGTCATCGCTTCCCGTGTTCTCCCAGAGCCGACTGACAGCTCGCTCTTCCATAGTAGACACAGTCTGCGGATGTCGACTCCATAGTCTACAGAGTAAGCGTGATGGCTCTTAACTCCTATGTTTTTGGCTGGAAAACAGTTGCTTTATTGTTTACAAATTTGTCTACGCAGGTCGCCATGTGGTATTTCATATGGACACATGGTAGACGCTGGTTTTGCCTTACGGCCTTACAGGAAATCTATCATGTCCAAGCGACGAACGAAGCGTAACGACCCCGCCCATATCTCATTTCGCATCACGAATCCCGCCGTGGTGGAAGAACTGGCAGCCAAGTCGGCAGCCTCGGGCAGCTCTCCCAGCTTGCTGGCCCGCGAATTGGTGACGGAGGGACTGACTCGCCCCGATGAAGTGCTGGCCGCACTTGACCAAATCCATGCAAAACTCAATTCGCTTACGACTCGGCTCGACCAGCTCAATATAATCCAACAGAAATTGGATCGAGGCATCTACTTGCTGCTCCGCTATGGGGGCACGCTTGACGCCGGGCAGGCCAGGAGGGCCATGGAACGATATTTCACTAGTGGCCCCGGGTTGTCTGAGCTTGACCATGCTGTCGATCAAGAAAATGGGCCGAGGAAGTGAAAACTATTATCTCGATCTCACGGGATATTATCTGGCGGGCCGAAGAAAACGGGCCCAAGCCCTCGGTTCCGTCTTCGCCGATCCCGGTGACCCCGCTGTCCTCACACCCAGCATCTATCTCACACAGGATGATCTTCCCGGTGAACCCGCCGGTCAATGGCTGGGGCGCGGCAGTGCTCGATTAGGTCTCTGCGGGGAAGTTTATCCCAATGAACTAAAGCCGCTCATGCTGGGTTTTCATCCGGTAACCGGCCAACCTTTGGTGCAGAATGCGGGAGCAACCAACCGTGTTCCTGGCTGGGATCTGACTTTTTCTGCTCCCAAGAGTGTTTCCGTGGCGTGGAGTCAGGCCGACGAAGAGCTACGTCGGGCACTGCAATTGGCCCATGCCCAATCTGTCGCCGCCACCCTGGACTTGGCCGAGAATTATCTGGCATACACGCGAACCGGGAAGCGGGGAGTCAACTATCTTCGTGCTGAAGTGGTCGTAGCTGCATTTGAACATGGCACTTCTCGCAACGAAGATGCTCAGCTCCACACACACTGCCTTGTCCTAAACTTGACTATCGATCCGCTAGGACTCACACGCACGCTCTACAGTCGACCGCTGTTTGTGAATCGAAATCTATTAGGAGCCTACTATCGCGGCCAGCTTGCGGATCGTCTCCGGACCATGGGGTTTCGGTTGCGAAAACATGGCACAAGTTTTGAGATTGTCGGTGTTCCCGAAAAACTCATTTGGGCGAGCTCGACTCGACGCCGTGAGATTCTTGCGTATCTTAAAACTCAGGGTCGATCGGGTGCAGTTGCGTCCGCCGTGGCAACCCTAGAGACGCGCGCCGCCAAAGGCGAGCTTCCTCCACGAGCGGAATTGTTTGAACGTTGGCAGGAACATAATCGACACTTCGGTTTTGGAGATGTGAGAGACATCATGGATCCGGACAAGCCTCAGCGACAGGGGACGTTTCAACAAGCGATAGATGCAGCGATAGCGCGGCTCAATGACCAAACCTCCCACTTTACCAAGACTGATTTTTTGGAAGCGGCTCTGCAAGAAGCACCCGCCTTAGGCTTGGGGAGTGATGCGGTGCTTCGCGAGGCCCAAAGCTTTTTGGAACACGTGACACTGGTTCGATCAGTCACCAGCGCGTCAGTGCTACAAAAAGAGCCTCCCCAATCACACGATGTGTTTGATTTGGGTTCTCATCAAGGGCATCAGCGTTTCACAACTCGGGAAGTGCTCGAAGAAGAACAGGAGTTGCTTCAATCGGTAGAGGCACTCAAACA